>CAYYLL010000004.1:0-80818 GCA_964472525.1 uncultured Thioalkalispiraceae bacterium
AGTTGGTTAGAGCACTACCTCGACATGGTAGGGGTCGTCGGTTCGAATCCGACCGTGACTACCAAATTCAATTTATTATTAAGACAAATCTGCCAGAAATGCTTTAAAGATGGTCGAAAGCGCAACGCCATAAGCCTCAGCAGCCGCATGCAAGGTATTCTTTTTTGTTATTATCGTTTGTGTATATTGAAAAACGTGATGTCGACCATCCGGCCAATCTACTTCAAATTCCAGTTCAACATGTACAGCGTCTTTAGTCGGTTGAATAATACGGTTGAACCCCAGTAACTGCCCCGAGATGCGTAAATCTGTGTTCGTACTTATCGCATCCACTACCACATCGTTTGTGATACCACTGTGACTTAAATAATTCTTTAACGTATGTTGTATTAACCGTGTTGGGGGCATCACCCAGTGATGGTAATGGTAGCGTTTTATTTGTAGCGGCAATTCTGCACTGGCATACAGCAACGCTCGTTCATTATAAATACCATAAGCGTAAATTTTATTGATAGCGATACGTTGATATTTATTGGCCACTTTTTTGGCTGTGGCAATTTTTAAGGTATAAAAGCGATCTTCAGGCACGCTAGCCGGGCTACCAAAGCAAGCGGTAAGTAATAAACCAACCATCAGTAATAAAATGAGTTTTATTTTTCTAATATTCATTATTTCACCTCATCCTTCGCCGGTTTACCGTTTAACAACACGCCGGGATTACTGCGTATCTGATGAGAAAATTCGCTGATATTACGACTGGAAACATCCAGATTATACATAATAGTTTCCATGTTCTGAGAAACACTATTGAGAGATTTACGTAAATCTAGCATCGAATGACGAATGTCATTACTGTTGTCGGTAAGCAATTTATTGGAGTTACTCACTAACCCTTGTAATTGCCCCATAATACTATTCAACCTAGACGATAAGCTAACCAAATTTGCTGTGATTTTATCGGTATTATTAATCGTATGATTTAAACGCGTACTATTCTCATCCGTTAACAAATGAGCTAGGCGTTTGGAAACCATATTCAATGAAGCGACCAACTCTTTTGAGTCACCGACTATTTTTGGAATATGATTACCAAAGCCATCAACCTGCTTATTGATATTTTTAAGTAGCGGGATTAGCCCGGTTTTATTTAAGTTAGAGAACTCACCACCCATTGAACTGAGTATCCCCATCATATCGAGTGATGGACGACTGACTAACACCCCTTGTGGCTTTAAGACCGAAGTGGCGGTTCCTTCTGAAATATCAATTTGTGCTTCGGCTAATAAACCGGGGGATACCACACGCACAAAAGAATCTGTCGGAATTGGCCAACCTGACTTGACCGATAATTTTAATTTATATTTTGTTTTACCTTTTTCACGCAGTGGCGTGATATCCACTAGTTGGCCAACTTTAAAACCACCATAGGTAACTGTTGTTCCCTGACGAATACCTGACACATTATTATAAAACGTATAATAAAAATCGGCATCACTACCACGACCGGTTATTTTTAATAATACAAAAATTAGCAATAGTAACATTGCCAATGTAAAGCACCCTACGTGAAAATAATTAATGTTATCGCGTTTCATTTTTTGTTCTTTAATGACCAAACATGTCAATACCTAATGCGTAGATGACTGCCGAGTTAGACGGCTTAAATATTCGTCTGCATCAATATCTTCATTACGTGCCTGACGGTGTAATAAACTTTGAATACGTTTATTTGATGAATTTTTAACTTCTTCAACACTGCCCGTCATTAATATTTTACCCTGATCTAACACCGTTATTCTGTCTGCAATTTTATAAGCACTTTCCAGTTCGTGGGTTACCACCACAATGGTCATTCGCATTGCATTTCTTAATGTTAAAATAAGTTCATCAAGTTCAACTGCGGCCACTGGGTCTAGCCCGGCAGATGGCTCATCAAAAAAAAGTAACTTGGGATCCATCACGATAGCGCGTGCCAGTGCAGCACGTTTGATCATTCCGCCCGATAATTCTGCTGGTTTTAAATCTTCAAAACTGGCTAGATTTACTACTTCTAACTTCATTCGGCTCATAATATTTATAGTCGATTCATCCAATGCAGTATGTTCGCGCAGTGGCAAGCGCACATTTTCACCGACAGTTAAGGAATTAAATAATGCTCCACCTTGAAAAGCAACGCCCATATTTTTGCGCATATCGTACATTTCAGATTCATCTAGTTGTACAATATCTTTACCCAACAAATACACCTTACCCGAGGTGGCTTTTTTTAAACCCAATAGACTTCTTAAAAAAGTACTTTTACCTGAGCCACTGCCACCCATAATTACCAAAATTTCACCGCGTTGCACTTCCAGTGAAATATTTTTTAATATTTCACGCTCACCATAATGGCTGATTAAATTTTCAACTTGTATAGCCGGCGTGTTTTTATCTACGCGAGTATTCATGACTATCTATTTAAAAAATAAGTAAACAGCATATCGGCTAATACAATAAAGCTTATCGACATAACAACAGAACGTGTTGTCGCGGTACCCACACCTTCCGCGCCACCGGATACCTGAAAACCATTGCTCAAGCTCACTAACGCAATAATGACCGCAAATACAAAACTTTTAATTAATCCCTGAGATAAATCATTCACACTCAAAATTTCAAAACTTCGTTCTGCATAAGCGGCAAAGCTGATATTAAGATCAATATAGGCATATAACGCACCACCTAACAGACCCATAAAGTCACCCAGAATAACCAGTAATGGCAGCATCACTAACATAGCAATTAAAATAGGCGATGCCAGATAGCGTACCGGGTTAATACCCATGACCTGTAGTGCATCAATTTCTTGTGACTCATTCATCGTGCCAATGCGAGCAGCGATGGATGAACCTGATCGACCCGCCACTAAAATACCAATAATCAAGGGTGAAAACTCTCGCGTAACTGATAAAGCAATCCCTAAAATAACCTGTGACTGCGCACCAAATGTTTTGAGTGTTTCGATCCCCTGAATGGCGAGCATAATACCGATGGCAAAACAAAGCACGGCTGAGATGCCTACTGCATCAACCCCAATTTTTCTTGCTTCATTGATAATGGCACTAAAACGAATACTCTGGTTACGGCGCTTACCGACTACAAGCCAGTAAATACTTTCAAAAAATAATGCTGATATATAGCCAAATTCCTCAATACTACTTACCGTTTTACGGCCAAGAATTTCTATATTACGAGTAAGGGAGTTCATACGACAACTAACTATGAACAACATCATTAACGTTCGGGTAAATCGTAAATACTTTATCCAGTCGAGCTAATTTAATGACCTGCATTGCCGGATCGCTCACTGCTGCCAGTGAAAAAACCAGATTACTTTTTTTTGCCTTATGCAGGCCTTCAACCAAGCTGGCAATACCCGAGCTATCGATATATTCAACTTCGGACAAATCCATAACAACTGATTTATTTTCCGCTAACTGTTGTAATATTTCTTTGCGTGCATCCGCTGAGCAATATAAATCGATCTCACCAGCTAAACGAATAATGCTAAACCCATCTTCTATTTTTGTTGTACATTCCATTTACCCTGTCTCACTTATATTTTTTGTTAGTATCAGTCGATTTCCAAACGGCTTATCTTTATTGATATTTTCAAACACAACACTGTCCATGATCTTCTGAATAAAATTTAAGCCCAAACCACCCGGCCTCACTTCCGCCAGATCTTTTGCTTTTATAGTCTTTATATCGACCGTTGGCCCAAAATCTATAAGCTCAAAACGCCATTTTTCATTATTTTTTTCTATTATTATTAATATTTTTCCATGACTCGAGTCACTGCTAACGCCGCAATAGGCATGTTGAATAATGTTCATGCAGGCTTCGTTAATCGCAATAACTATTTCATCGGCTATTTTTTTGGCCACGCCTTGCTTCGCAAAAATTTGTCGTAAATTATTGCGAATAACCTGTAAATTAATCGCATCGGCTTCAAATTCAAGCTGTGTAATAACACTAAAAGACATGAAAATTTCTCTTTATTCCAGAATGAGTAAAGTCATATCATCACGCTGACCTTTACTGCTTTGAGATAGATGTTGGATAATCCTGTCGAGCCTTTGTTGCACAGGGATATTGTCCAGATTCGCAATTAATGCAACTAGCCCCTTTACGCCTAGCTCATCACCATTAGGTGTGTAACCTTCGGTAATACCATCTGAATAAAGGTATAAATGACCGTGCTGTAAATTAAGCGATACTTCGTCATAGTCCATGTCTGGGACAATACCTAATGGTGGCGTATCCGCTCCCAACAGTTGTATTTTTTTATCCTTTACCGCTGGATTATATAAAACCGGCGGCGGGTTACCGGCATTGACTAACCTAACCTGACCATCTTGCGGGTTATAAATACCCGCCACCATAGTAACAAATATACCACGAATACTTGTTTCACAAATTTCACGATTAATTATTTTTAATAACTCAGCCGGAGAGTGGTTTTTTTTACCCAGACAACGAAACAAGCTACTGGTTTTTGCCATCAGTAATGCCGCGTGCATTCCCTTGCCCGAGACATCACCAAGATTAAACATGATCCGGCCATCGTCTAATTTAAAAAAGTCATAAAAGTCCCCTGACAATTCTTTTGCTGAAATATTCACCCCATGCACCTGGGTGTCATTATCATCTTCAGGTAACAAACTAGCCTGAATCTCACGCGCCAACTCCAGTTCATTATTCAATGCGGCCGCCAACGCATCACGTTCACGCAAGGTTTTCTCTAATGCCCAAGTTAATTCCTGGTAGCTGCTATTTTCTTCGGCCAAACGTACATTCGCATCACGCATGACCTGTTCAAACTCAACCTGCTGTTCAACTTTTAAACCTAAACTGATCGCAGCATCCGTGACTAACGCGGGTAGCCCCTCACAAATATCTTTGACCTGTTGCTCCTCAATACCCACGGCCTGAGTGGTCTGCGAGATTGCCTTGGTTAAAGCTTGTGATGGATGGTCGGTAACAAACACGCTGTTTATCCAGTCAGCCGCCTGTAAAATAGCCGACAATGGACTTAATTTATCGTTATGGTGTTCGCCAATCACCACACCAAGAGACTCGGGTAACGCCCAGAACTCTGCCAGCTTTTTTCCTATCTCGGTATGGGTAACAGAAAAAATATTTTTTTCCTGCTGTAAACGTTCGCTTGGCGATAAATAGCGTAAGGTTTGCCACTCACTCGTTTGCTCTGGATGCAGGTAAAATAAAATAAGCAAGCCAAAATCCTGCAACAAACCGGCAGTAAAACTTTCATCTGGATCCTGCTTCACTAAAACAGCAAGCTCTCTGGCCACAATCGCACGCCGTAAGGAGTCTTCCCAAAAAACTTCAGCATCAAAATCGGGAATAGCTTCTTTGTTGATTGCATCATGTATCGAAATACATAACACCAGATTTCGCAATGCACGTAAACCCAGTACCGCCACGGCATTACTAAGGGAGGTGACTTCGCGCGAAATACCATACAAGGGTGAATTAGCAACCCGCAAGAGTTCAGCGGTAAGCGCAGGATTGGTCTCTGCAATATCAGAAATTTCATTGCTAGTGACTTCTTCTCGCGCACAGGCACGAATAATCTGCAATGCAGCCTGTGGCGGCGCAGGTAGATCAGTGGGTTTAATCGATTCAAGTTGTGTGACTGTTGCCATACCATTTTGTATCGGCAATAAACAAATTTATTAAAGAGCTTAAAACAAATTTTTAAGCTAAAGTTAATATTATTTAGGTCGCCACTATTAATATGAATGTCGAAAATATTAGCTCACAAAGTAACCAATCAAACCTAATACTACCAAATGGCCCACCAAAAGTGGGTTTAGTTATGATGGGGGGTGGCGCGCGTGCCGCCTACCAAGTGGGCGTACTAAAAGGCGTTGCGCAGTTGGTAAAAAAAGGGGAGCCCAGCCCGTTTAAGATTATCTCAGGGATCTCGGCCGGAGCAATTAATGCCGCAGCCCTCGCCAGTGCGGCACATAATTACCAGAAAGCGGTATTCCGCTTACTCACCATTTGGGGCAATTTTCATTGTGACCAGATATTTTACACCAATCCCAGCGGTATTATTAAAACTGGTGCCAGTTGGTTAATCGGCATGATGCTCGCCAGTTTTGCAAAAAATAAACCTTTGTATCTGCTGGATCGCGAGCCATTATATGAACTCCTTAACAACTACATCCATACTCGAGGTATTCAGCGTAATATTGACAATGGCCACTTACATGCGGTTAGCGTAACCGCATCCGGCTATTCTTCTGGGCAGAATGTTACTTTTTTTCAGGGTGACCCACAAATAAAAAGTTGGAAACGTTCACGTCGCATCGGTTGCCGTGAAAAAATTAATGTCGATCATTTAATGGCATCCTCTGCCATTCCCTTTATTTTTAGTCCTGAAAAAATCAACCGCGAGTTTTTTGGCGATGGTTCGATACGTTTGATTGCCCCCCTCAGCTCTGCACTGCATTTAGGTGCAGACCGATTGATGATTATTGGTAACCGCAAGGAAGATGATGAACCGACACAACGTATCAATCAGGAAAATTCACCCAGTTTTGCCGAAATTGCCTCCCATATTTTAAACAGTATCTTTCTAGATAGTTTAGAAGGTGACCTGGAACGCTTAATCCGAATTAACCACACCGTTAGCAAAATCCCGGATCAGGCTATTATTGAACATGATATACCGCTGCGAAATGTGGATACTTTGCTTATTTCACCCAGCGAAGATATTGGCAAACTCGCCGCCCCTTACGCCAAGGATATGCCTGCATCTATTCGTATGCTACTTCGTGGTATTGGCGCAATGCGCACCGAAGGCTCTAGTCTGATGAGTTATTTATTATTTGAAAAAGGCTATTGCCGAGATCTGATTGACTTAGGCTTTGAAGATACGATTGCCAAGAAAGATGAGATTAAAGATTTTTTAATGTTATAGATATAAAAATTTAACCCCAACAAAAAGTAGAGTTCAGTATAAAAACCGGATTGCCGTGTTAATCAATATTACCTGTCCGGCTCATACTCATCATACTGGGGTAAGCCATCACAGATTTTATCCCAACTCGCTTTTGATCCCACAAAAATATGTGCCTGTGGTTTTTCATTAATATCGGAGTCAATCGTACCTAAGCGCACACGTATTTTACCCGGCACTTTTGTATTTTCGCTTTTAATTGGTGACCCACAATGCTGACAGAAATAACGTGTTTGCGTTGCCGACAATTTATGTACCGTTAACTGCTCTTCACCACAAATAAATTTGAACCGTTCTGTATCAACAACACCATTAGTCGCATAAGCACTGCCTTGTAACTGACGACACTGGGAACAATGGCAATAAATAATATTATTGATTTCCGAACTAATTTCGAAACGCACTGCGCCGCAATAGCAACCCCCGATATACATTATTTAAGATGCCATAAACTTAAAGCAGGCCAATAGGTAATGATTAACACGGCAAATAATAAAATAAACATAAAAGGAATTGTTGCATGATAAATTTCTGTGATCGGTTTTTTAAAGCGGTAACTAGCAATAAATAAATTCATTCCAACCGGTGGAGTAAAAAAACCAACCTGCATATTCGCCAAAAATATAATACCCAGATGTACCGGATGAATACCAAAACCGATCGCGACTGGAACAATTAAAGGGATCATAATAACCAGTGCAGAGAATATATCTAAAATAGCACCCAGAATAAGTAAAAATATATTAAGTAACATTAAAAAAGTATATTTACTTTCTATATTCGATTGTATCCATTCAAATAATTTACTAGGTACTTCTGCGTCGATTAAATAATTAGTAAGTGCTAACGCCACACCTAAAATCATTAAAATCCCACCGACCATAATCATTGACGTGTGCATTACTTTAGGCAGTTGTTTTAATGAAATTTCTTTATAAACAAATACTTCAACAATAATAACGTAGAGTGCAGTAACCGCAGCGGCTTCTGAAACAGCAAAAAAACCAGAATAAATACCTCCTAATACAAAAAAAGGTAAGGGTATTTCCCATTTTGATTCATTCAATACAGTGAGCAGCTCTTTTTTATTAAAAGAACTTCTAGGGATAGGATTTTTTCTTGTTGCCCATAAACTCCACATCACCAGCAATGAAATCATGAGTAGTGTGGGTAATAAACCCGCAAGGAAAACATCTTCCATAGTAACGGTTTGTTTAAGCCCCAGTTGCTGCACAATAACCACGTAAAGAATAAGGGGCAACGAAGGCGGTAATAATAAACCTAAACTACCGGATGTTGTGACCATACCTAAACTGAATTTTGCAGGGTAACCTGCTTGTTTTAGTGCAGGCAGCAATAAAGCACCCAGAGCAACAATGGTGACACCGGTTGCGCCAGTAAAAGCCGTAAAGAGTGCGCAAGCGACTAAGGTTACAAAAGATAAATTATTCGGCACCCAACCAAATAGTGCTGTTGACAAGCGTACTAAACGACTGGAAGTATTCGCCTCACTTAATAAATAACCGGCAAAAGTAAATAATGGCAACGCTAACAACAAAGGGGTATTGGTTATGCGATAAATTTCAATCGTAATAACAGAGAGATCGACATCACTGGTATAAAAGCCTAGCATAGACACGGCTAATATTATTGAAAATAGCGGCGCACCAAAAAATGCCAAGGCAATAAGCAGTAAAGCAATAAAGACAATGGTCATGATGATTTATTTAAAAATAATAAAATGGTTGAAATAAGATAACGTAGCGAAATATTAATAAAGGCAACGGGGATAATAACTTCTGTCAACCATACGGGCACTTTAGAGAAGGCCGACACACCGTCTTGATATTCAATTAAAACAAAGCTAACGCTATACCAAGCCACAATACCACAAACCGCCGCAGTAAATAAAAACACAACTGCCTGCACATACGGTTTTATTTTTTTAGATAAATATTTAAGACCTATTTCGATATTAATATGCTCGTTGTTACGGCTTGCATACATTGCACCAAACATGCCTATCCATAATACGATAATACGCAACAATACATCACCCCAGACAATGCCGGAATCAAAAAAATTACGTAGAAATATTTGCAACACAGCCAATACGATAGCTGTAAATAGCATACCAATCAGAATAAAATCTTCCAGTTTTAATAATGCTGATCTTGCTGAATTTAATTTTTTTAACACACGAACTCTTTTACTTATTTGGAATGAAAGTCATGTAATAGTTTATCTACTTTGTTAACAATACCTTTGCTTACACGACCGACATCAATCATATGCTGTTCTGATTTTTTTGCATATACCTGCCATTCTTTAACCTGTTTAGCCGATGGCTTGATAAATTTTATACCTTGGTTTTTTAACGCTGCCAATGCCGCTTTATTGTCCTTTCTATTGATAACATCGAGTTCTTTAAAAATATGCGTCATGACTTCAGTTATAGCTTTACGGTCTTCAGGCTTTGCTTTGTTAAAAGCTTTATTACTAATAGCCAGTACACCATAGGAATAAAGTATGGGAAGGTCGGTAATATATTTAATCTGCGTATACCATTGTAATGCAAGCGCACCAATAGGCGAAGCAGCAATAGTATCGATTAAACCGGTTTGCAAACCGGCTAGCACATCACCCAATGGTAATGGGATAGGGGTAACGTTAAAAGCACTGATTGCATCCAGAGCAACTTCATCATTTGCAGGTATCCATGCTTTTTGCTTGCGCAAGGATTCAACACTATCAACTGGACTCTTTGATGACATAATATAGGCAAAACCTGCTTCTGCAAAACCAAACGTGGTAAACCCACCCTTCTTAATGCCTTTTTGTATCGTTGCATCTAGATGTTTGCGGACATATTCTATTGCCGCAGGCGACTGGTATTTCATAACCAGACTATAAACCTGATTGTCCTTGTAAAACCGGGTCATCACTCCACCCGTTAACGCCCCACCCTGCAACTGACCAATACGAATTTTACGTAATACCGCGTTACTGTCGCCCATTACACCACCGGGATAAAATTTAAATTTTATCCGCCCATCGGTACGTTTTTTAATTTCTTTTGCAGCGTTTCTTAATTTACTCATCCAGACAGAACCATCCGGTGACAAAGTTGCTATTTTGTAGGTAACCGCTTGAGCCGCATCTGCAAATAAAGCAAGACTTGCACACAACATAACAATATAAATTCGTTTCATGATTATTCCATTTTTAATTTCAATTTTAATTTTTAACAAAGTAAAGACTAAAAATAGTCATCACTGTCAGCCAGTAATTCTTTTGCCTGAGATTGAGCCAGTGTATTCATTAAGGTTAAATCAGGCACAACAGGATTGGAATCTAAAACCTCTTTTAGCAACCGAACATATAACTTTTTATTGAAAACAAGCTTTGCATATTTTTCAGCATACAATACTTTTGCCATTAGATTTTTATTTTTAGACAACGCAATGGCCTTTTCAAAATGCTTACGCCCAATTTCGGGTTTACCACCAAGCCCCGGAGGTAATAAAGTTGATAGAACCGCCAGATATAAATGTACACCACCTTGCTTATAGTCTGGATTGAGTTCAAGTAGTTTGTTAAAAATAATTTTAACCCTTGCCAGTTCGGCAACAGCATTCCAATTGCTACTGTTGTTTTGTATCCAGCCTGCCCAAGTAGTACCTAGTACATACCAATTAGCAACATCATCTTGGCCTATCGTCGCTAATAATTTTTTGAATTTATCAAAAGAAAGTTTTCGTAATTGACAATAATCGACATTGCTGGCACAAACTGCACGTAAGGCATAATCCAACGCATGTGTTGACATTTTACTTGCACGTTTCTTATTTTTAACAAAAATACTCGCATAAGCACTGTGCAATACCGCAGCAGAGCGTAGCAAGGATTCATTATCCGAGCCATCCCTTAAAAAACTGCTTACTAATAACAAATAAGATGGCGCACCATCCGCCACTGTTTTTGGATCATCCGAATTAAGAATCGTGCTGGATAAATTTTGTGCCATTTTGCTGGTTAAGGGCGAAATAATATACGAACAGCCGCTGCTTAACACAAGTAAAACCAGACCAAAGAGAAGACCAACCAGTCGATAATAGGAGAGCTTACTTTTGAATAAATTACACATCGTTATATATAAAGGTATAAAAGGCCGAATAATAAGGATTTTAGGACAATAGGTAAAGTCCTTCGTTCACGGTTTTTGACTTAGCGCAAATATATATAGAGAAATGCCTAATTGCGCCTAAAAAAGTTCAATATCGTTATCTTCTTTATAATTTTCACGTGCCTCTTTCAGAATTTCGCCCACTGACTTACCGGCTAAAATGGCATCGAACATGGCTAAATCTGAATCGAGTGTATATTTGGATTTAATCATTTCCTGCAAGCCTTTCCATTCGTAAGGGTCGTTAATACGCGCGTCGTTATCCACTAATGCAGTCATTTCAGCCAGACTTTTGGATACATGCACCAGTCGTTGGGTTAATCGGTCATAAAATTGGAAAGCAACAATCGCTTCGTTCACTTTTGTTGAAACCGCATCCCAGTTACGCAAAATAGTCTCTTTAATACTACTATCTTCTAAATCGCTAGCAGCAGTGCCCATGGTTGAGATACTCGCAGCCAGCGAGGTAAAGGAATGGGTTAACGTACTCACTGAATCGTCCCCATCGGACATGGCATGTTCCAGACGTGCCACGGACAAGTTCAACATTTTGACTGTTTCGCGAATATGACTCCAGTCCACCAGCCCACCATCCACTCCCTGATACTCTGTTTTCTGTTCAGAATTACCCATTTTTCCTCCCTTAAATCGCCATTGAGGCTTACTTTATCGGTAAAGTATAAAAAAACCTTAATCTTTGCTCAATTAGGGTATAATGCGCGGCTTTTACCTCCCTGGGATGATCCGGGCACAATTTCAGCAACACTACTTCAATACACACACTCGGAGCCGCTTGTGGATTCACTGCAAAACCTAAGAAATATCGCCATTATTGCCCACGTCGATCACGGTAAAACGACCTTAGTTGACAAGCTGTTAGAGCAAACCCATACGCTCGAAACACGCGGCGAAGCGCAAGAACGTATTATGGACTCGAATGAACTCGAGAAAGAGCGCGGTATTACTATTTTGTCAAAAAATACAGCCGTAGAGTGGAATGGACACCGTATTAACATCGTCGACACCCCTGGCCATGCTGATTTTGGTGGTGAAGTGGAGCGTGTATTGTCGATGGTCGACTCGGTATTATTACTGGTGGATGCGGTTGAAGGCCCCATGCCTCAAACCCGCTTCGTAACCCAAAAAGCTCTCGCTCGCGGCCTACGCCCGATTGTTGTGGTGAATAAAATTGACCGTGATGGCGCACGTCCTCACTGGGCGCTTGACCAAACTTTTGA
Source organism: uncultured Thioalkalispiraceae bacterium (assembly GCA_964472525.1). GTDB lineage: Bacteria > Pseudomonadota > Gammaproteobacteria > UBA6429 > Thiohalophilaceae > SZUA-37. The sequence goes on from CAYYLL010000004.1 coordinate 12,455, forward strand.
ATTATTTGATCGGCTCGGTGCAACCGATGAGCAGCTCGATTTTCCTGTTATTTATGCCTCGGGCCTTGCCGGTTATTCTGGCTTGGAAGAAACGGTTCGCGAAGGTGATATGACGCCATTGTTCGAAACCATCGTTTCACACGTAAAAGCACCCGATGTGGATCCAGACGGCCCATTACAATTGCAAGTCAGCTCGCTCGATTACAATACTTACACGGGTGTTATCGGTATCGCCCGTATTGCGCGTGGTAAAGTCACAACTAACACAGCCGTCACATTAATCAATACGGAAGGCAAAACACGTAATGCGCGTATCCAGCAAGTATTACGCTTAATGGGTGTGCAGCGAACTGAAATTCCCGAAGCCTCGGCAGGCGATATTATTGCCTTTACCGGTATTGATGGCCTGAATATTTCGGACACGCTTTGTGACCCAAACAATGTCGAAGCCTTACCGCCACTGTCGATTGATGAACCGACGGTTAGCATGACTTTTCAGGTAAATAAATCACCGTTTGCCGGTAAAGAAGGCAAGTTTGTCACCTCACGCCAAATTAAAGAACGCCTTGATCGTGAATTGATTGCTAACGTTGCGCTGCGAGTTGAGCAGCTCGATGACCCAGATAAATTTCGTGTATCTGGCCGAGGTGAATTGCACCTATCTATTTTAATTGAAACCATGCGCCGCGAAGGTTTTGAATTGGGCGTATCCCGCCCGGAAGTTATTTTTAAAGAAGTGGATGGCAAACGGTTAGAGCCTTACGAACAGCTTACCGTGGACGTACAGGAAGAACACCAAGGAACCGTGATGGAAAAACTCGGCGAACGTGGTGGCGAATTGACTAACATGATGCCCGATGGACACGGACGCGTTCGTGTCGATTACACTATTCCCGCACGCGGTTTAATTGGTTTCCGTACCGAGTTTTTAACAGCCACTCAAGGTAGCGGCTTAATTTACAGTGTCTTCGATAAATACGATGAAGCCAAACCCGGCACCATTGGTCAGCGTTTAAATGGCGTACTGGTTTCTAATGCACAAGGTAAAGCACTGGCTTATTCTTTATTTAACTTACAAGAGCGTGGCCGTTTATTTATGGGCCATGCCGAAGAAGTTTATGAAGGTATGATTATCGGTATCCATTCACGCGATAACGATTTAGTGGTTAACCCGACCAAGGCAAAACAACTGAATAATATTCGTGCTGCGGGTACCGATGAAAACCTGATCTTGTCACCACCGATTCGTATGAGTCTGGAACAGGCACTGGAATTTGTTGATGATGACGAACTGGTCGAAGTAACACCAGAGTCCATTCGTATTCGCAAGAAGATGCTGCAAGAAAACGAACGTAAACGTGCTTCGCGTCCACCAAAATAATCTAAGCTTCATATAAATAAAGATTGTCGCGCGATAGCGCGACAATCTAGCTTTGTATTAATTAATCATCATCCACAATATGTGTTACCAACCCATCAATGCTTAATTGATTCTTATCTCGCCAATATTGTTTAATTTTATCTTCACCTTTTTTTGTTGCCCATTCATTTAACAATTCTCTATCTTCTACATAATCCATATAAGGCACCCCCATACCGCAAGACGTTTGCACTAAATCTATCGTCACATCAAAAATCTGCCGTGCACCAGGTAGCGGTTTTAGTAAACCGTACAATTCATCCCATTCCGTATCATCCGGATGAATAACTCGTGCATTACCGTATAAACGTAATATCAATGGTGGCCCTTCAAAAGCGGTAAACATAATTGTCATACGTGGTGATTGCAGAACATGTGCGGCTGTTTCGTTACCACTACCGGTCACATTCAACCAAATAACTCTATTCTTATTAATGACTTTTAATGAATCCATTCCCTTCGGAGAAAGGTTGATTCGACTATCTTCTGTTGCCGTCGCAACAAAAAAAATATGCTGATGGTTTATAAATGAAATAAGCTTGTCCGAAATCTCAGAATACTGTGTTGCCATAATAATTCCTTCTATATTGAATTACTTATCAGACCATACGGCATACTCATTACCATTCGGGTCAACAAAATGAAAACGCCGTCCACCCGGAAATTCAAAAATTGGTTTTATAATATGACCACCAGCAGACTCTATTTTGCTTAGGGTTTGCTCTAGCGCCTCACTATAAATAACAACCAATGCACTACCAGATTTTGTTGCTACCACTAAGTCTGATTTAAAAAAACCGCCCGCCAATCCAGCATTTGAGAAAGCAGAGTATTCAGGACCATAATCAACAAAAGTCCAATTAAAAACTACCGTGAAAAACTCTTTTGTTACCGCGATATTTTTAGACGGAAACTCAACATAATTAATTTTTTCATGTTCTGACATACTATTTATCCTTAAAAATTTACTAAACATAGAGCATATCATAAAGCATAAAAAAGGCCTTACATAAAATGTAAGGCCTTAATCAAAATAGCGTTTAATTTTATTTATGTGACATACGTTTAATAGTAATTTTGGCTACCGGATTACGCCAATCAAACTTGGTTTTATCTAAATCAGCAATCCCTTGGATACCGGGGTGAATATGCACAAAACCCTCTCCTGTTTCAGGGTTAGTGCCTTCGCCAGAGCAGACAAAACCGGGGCCAGGGATAGAAACACATAACTCATCATTTAGCTCGCTGCCTGCGTCATAAGCAGGCGAGTAAACCGTTTTAGTATGCTTTTTTTTGCCCACATACAAGCCATTAACCGCAAAGAAAGCATCATTCGAAGGCACTAGCATTGCTGCAACACTGATAAAGGCATTTTTTCTGTTCATACGCACTTTAAGTGTGACCGATTTACCGGGAGGCAAAGCACCGGATGCTTGAGCAATATCCAGAGCCTTTCCGGTATTTAATAACGACTCTTTAAGTGGATTAGAATTACCACTTTCAGCCAATATTTCAAGCTCGGTACTTGCAGATTCACCTAAATTAAATAACTTAACCCCTTTGCGATGTGATGCAACCATAATAGGGGTAAAAAATTCACCATGAGAAATATTGGTGATCGTCACTGTATAAATTTTTTCATTATCGTACCTTTCTGATGCCATTGTATCGCATGAAGCAAGTGCCACACCCAATAAGATAACCATCGATACTTTTGTAATAAAAGATTTCATTTAATTTAACTCCTTGTTGAAATATATTTTGATTTATAGCCAGCCAATACAACATGCTGAATACAAATCATCGCAACAAGTGTTAACAATAGAGTCACACAAAAATCACAAATTGATAACGATTTATTATTTCATACCACATAAATCTGCATGGAAAATGAAAAAATAGTTCCTTTATTAATAGTACTTTGCACCTTGATTTTAGAACCGTGTAACTCAAGAATTCGTTTTGTAATAGCCAAACCCAAGCCCGAACTGTGGTTAATTAATCGACTAATACTGACCATATTATTATTTTCAGTATCTGGCTTTTGCGATGTTGTACGGCTTTTATCGACACGATAAAATCGGTCAAAAATATGTTTAATTTCCTCTGCAGGAATACCATGCCCCGTATCAGCTACTTTTATTAATACCTTGTCTCCATCAGAGGTAAACCCAAGTGAAATTTTTCCACCCCGAGGGGTATGCCGCAAAGCATTTTCAATTAAATTTTCAAGCACTCGTTGGATCATTCCAATATCAGCATGTACCCAAACACTGGTATCCTGACAACAAACACTTAAATCAATATTATTTTCTTTTGCACGCAACTGAAATTTTTGCCCGATGTCGTGCATAAGCTCACCTAATGAAAATGGTTCGGCATAAACAACCGACTCACAAGAATCGAGTTTAGCCAATTCAAACAACTCATCCACCAAAGTGCTTAAACGTTTACTTTGTGCTAGTGCAATATCTAAATACTGTTTCTGCTCCTGTTTACTGGCAGAACCTTTCATCGACAAGGTTTCAATATAACTTTGCAATGTTGCCAGAGGTGTTCGCAAATCATGCGAAACATTGGCAATTAATTCTCTACGCTGATTATCATTATGTTTAAGTTTTAAAATTTGTCGATCTAAGCGATCTGCCATCTGATTAAATTGAAGACCTAACTGCTCAACTTCATCACCATGAAGATTTCTAACCGGATAACGCTCTAATCTTAATTCTTGATCTTTATTTTTAATATCTATGTTTGCACCACCCGCACCAGAATAATTATGAATAACATCTGTCAGCCGTTTTAAACGACGTGTTAATAATGCAAATATCCCTAAGCCAACAATTAATACAAAAGCAAACATTAGCACTAAACTTATAACGCTATTACTTAAAATATAACTATTTTTTATTTGTTCAAAAACAGTATCGTGATCTTCACCTGCAAGCACAATATACAGATACCCTTCCAGTTTCCCTTTTATCGGGATACGTGCGGCAGAAAAAACTTTTTGTCTTGAATTATTACGCGGATCATCTCCCATTAAAGGATAAACATGATCTCCATTAATAAATTCTTTGATTGGAACAAGATTAACTTTTTTGCGTTTTATTTTTTCATCCAGAGCATGATAACCAATAATATAACCCTGCTCATCCAATAAATATATTTCAATACTTGGGTTGATAACCATCAACATATGAAGTAAATGTTTAAGTGCCTTTTTATTAACTCCCTGTTTGGTAAGTAGCTGTTCTTCTGCTACCATATTCTTAGCTAAGGTACGGTTAAGTTTTTGAGTTGCTTCTTGCTGATACATTTCACTGCTATAGCGTAAAGCAAAAAAACCAACAGCGGCCAGAACAACAACAATAAAGAGAAGGGTGACAACAAGTTTACTATAGAGTGTTTTAAACATTTATTTTACAACATAACAATTAGTTAATAATTGGAATATCTTTTACTCCGGGAAACTGTTCAGTAAACTTATAACCAACACCCCAAACTGTTAATATATATTCCGGGTTCGCAGCATCTTTTTCAATTTTTGCCCGCAAGCGATTTATATGTGAATTTACCGTATGTTCATACCCCTCATGCCCATAGCCCCAGACCTTATCGAGTAATTGGCTACGACTAAAAACCAAACCCGGCTGACGGATAAAAAAGACCAGTAAATCAAATTCTGTTGCGGTAAGTTCAATTTTTTTACTATTTAAATAAACTTGGCGTTTCCCAATATTAACATCCAGACCACCATGAACTATTTTTTCTTCTGCATATTCTTCAGATTTTCCCCCTTTCGTTTTCTCTGTATATACAGCATTTCGTCTTATTACCGCCTTCACTCGAGCAACCAGTTCACGAATACTAAAAGGTTTGGTCAGATAATCATCTGCGCCCATTTCCAGACCTAATACACGATCGATCTCAGATGTCTTTGCCGTTAGCATAATAATAGGTGTGTGTATTTTCTTGCTGCGTAATTCACGACAAACTTCAATACCATTCATTTTAGGCATCATTATATCTAAAAGAATTAAATCATAGTCATTACGACAAGCCTGCTGATAACCATCCTGACCGTTATAACTTTTATCAACGCGCATGTTTAAGTCTTCGAGATGTACCGCAACAATATGTGCTAGATCACGATTATCTTCGATAATTAATATTCTGGTTTTCTTTTCACCCATACTACTTTGTCCTTTTACACCTTAAAATAGCACCTACCTATCACAAAAAAATCACAACTATGGTTAAAATAATAGCCCATTAAAAGACCGTGAGAGACTGGGAATACTCAATAAACAGGTTAATCAGAGCCTATTCTTAAAACGGCTACGTCTTTCTTTCAACTTTCCATTATTCAGCAAACCTGATAAAAATTCTGTAAAATCTAAAAATGTATTTTGGCTTAATTTTTGTTCATTTAACACTTCGACTTCATCCAAAATTGGGCTAACAATTTTCATCACCCGGGCACTCCGCAACCATTTAAGCTCATCAATGATACTCTGTTCACAATTTGCAAGCTCATAAAACAGGCGTAGGGTTTTCTGAGGATTAGCAGCAAGTTGGCCAAAATCATCAATATGCGGAGGGAACTTAGGTGCAATAAGACGAATAATTTTTGTTAGCGTATCCAGTTCAAGTGTTATGTCATCAAGCAGTATAATAGTAAAATCCAACAATGGTAATAATTTTTCTTTTGAACGATAAGTATAGTCAAGCATTTGTTGCCAATAAGTATCGGGGCTTAAAATAAAGACACTGGTTAACCAGACCATACGTATTCTGGGGTTAAGTGCCTGCTCATTTGACAGAATATTTTCTATAATAGATAAAAGCTTTTCGGTATTCACATATTTTAAGGCAATGGCCAGTAATATATTTAGTGTTTTTTTCTTATATCCCATCCACCCCGATAAAATCGGTAGAATAATATCTCCTACTAATTGCTGACCTTGCTTTGTTTTAAGCTGCTCAGATAGCCCTGGTAAAAAATCGGTTCCCTTGCTCATTTGAGCTAACCAGAATTGTTGCAAGGTTTCAGCGACTAATTTTCGGTCATACTGAATCAAACCACTTATCCATGTATTTTTAAAGTCACAGCTATTTGCATAGTTAAAACATAATGCCGCACTCAAGGCTTGTGGATTTATTTTAGAAAAGGCCTCTTGTAATGTTGTATTTTTTTTAATGAAAAGATCCATGCTGACTAAAACAACGTAACCAAACTCTAGTCGCTTATGTGCTAAACGTTGATCATTATCTTTACGTGTAATAGCGTGAAGATTTTTCTCGTTTTCGAATTTTATTCTTAGAGTTTCTGATTTTGCCACTATGCCTATTAACCATTGCTATTCAAATTCAAGTTCCTGATACACTTGCTGAGCATTACGCCCTTTTAATGCTTTGAAGTTTTTCAAATAACGGAAGGAACTTTGATCTAAATTACCTATATTTTCAATACTACCTCCTATCTGCATATATTCAGATATATTTTTTCTTAAAAAAACAAGATAATCATAGGTGTCTTTTTTTGCATTCATTAAAGAAGTTGGGTGTCCATGGCCGGGAACAATTATATTTGGCTTTAAAATTGCAATAGCATTAAAAGCCGACAACCATGTTTTTGTTTTTGATGAGTCATGAATACTTAACATCCGCTCAGTATAAATAATATCTCCCGCAAAAATAATTTTCTGCGTTGGTAACCACACAAAAATATCGCCCGGCGTATGCGCTTGCCCCGCATAAATTAACTTAAACTTTATTCCATCTAAATCAAAATCTAATTCTTTATCAAAAATTTTACTGGCATAACTGGCTCTGGTTTTTTTAATCCCCTTTGCGTCAAGTAGATTAGCAAGTCTGGAAAGTTGGTTGACCTTGCGTTGTTTTTGGTCGGCAACGGCTCGCTGATTTGCAATAATCATTGCACCACGTTTTTTAAAGTAATCATTACCTAACCAACGGTGGTCTTGCCCTCCGGTATTAATAACTATTTTAACCGGTTGTGTCGTGATGCTTTTTATAATCTGATGAATGCGTGCCGCACCTTCATAAGTAGCCCCCGAATCAATTAGCACCACTCCTTTAGCGGTAATAACCACACCAAATGTTGCATTATTACCTAGGTTATGTTTAGTGCGATTCCTTAATGAACCAACAATTGCATAAATATTTTTGGATATTTTTACAAGTTCCAAATCAGGCATTTTCGTTTTCGCAATAACTATCGGTTGAAATAGAAACAAGGAAATAAAAACTAATACAGCTCGGTTCATACACATCTCTATTATTTATAATATATCAATGTAAAAGCATACCATAAATACGTTGAACAACCGAAGTCGAAGCGGGCAGATAACAATTATAACGAAAGCATAAAAGACTTAATTAATACGATTCACCCCATGAGATAGTATGCTCAAGATTATCAATTTTAAATTGTTGTTCAGCAATCACATCTTTAGCCAGATCACCCAAAGAAATCATACCGATTAGTTCGTTATTATCCAAAATAGGTAAATGGCGGATACGACGTTGCGTCATAACGGCCAAACATTCATCCACGGTTTGAGTTGGCTGAGTATAAAAAATATCCCGAGTCATAATGTCTTTTACTTTAGTCGTTTCAGCCGGTAATTTATTTAGAATGACTTTTCGGGCACAATCTCTTTCAGAAAGAATACCAATTAATTTCCCGTCTAATACGACCGCTAAAGCACCAATGCCTTTGTCGTCCATCAATTTTATCGCATTAAAGACAGAATCGTCAGGCTCTACAGACCAAATATCCCGTCCCTTGCTTTCCAGTAATTTCCCAATTTGAGGCATGCCATTCTCCTTATTAATGTGTGCCTATTAAGTAAAGTACAAAGTGGCTTTAAAATATAGTTAATCCGCCCAATTCATAATAAAAATAGCTCTTTACAGAGTATTGACGGCTTTTACGGTTAACGGGGACAACCATGAGTCCTGTTCATAATTCCGTGTTATACAATGTTGTTTTTCATTAGTAGTGCTTAATCTGCTAATACTTAACAATTCAACTGCATTGGCTTCTAGATTACCGGCACTGATTGACTCAACGGTTATTAATAAGTTTTCCAGTGCCTCTTTATTATCTACTTTTATATTGACTGATAATTCATATTCAAGCATTGTCATCTCCTTACGATGATTTGTTTTTTTCTGTTGCATAAACTAAGTAACGTAACCGAGTTCCTGTTTGCAATGAATTAAAGGGATAGCAAGTGACCAACAATAATTCGCGTGTTGTTTTATATTGATTAATAATAGCTTTCGCTTTATCAACAACCTTGCTCCCAGTTACTTTATAAATAATAATCTTGCCTTTATCTGTTTGTATTTTTATTTCATCACCTCGTTTTAGGTTTTTTAAGAATCTAAAATGTGTGTCACGGTGTGCGCTAATAATACTCACACCGTTTGAACCCGGTTGTGCCGTTCCAAATCGATAGCCTGGTCCAAAAGCCAGATTACGACCACTGTCACCTGCGAGAATAATTATATCTTTATCCAATGCAGGTACTTGCATACGGGCAATCGGCCAAGTGTCCGCCCATGACCAGGGCTTTACCGCTTTTTCTCCAGCCAATGTTTGTTCCCATGCACCCACTAGCAACTGTTGAGCCACATACGCTTTCACCTGAATATATGTACCTGTAATAATCTGCCAACTGCCCAGCAACATAATACTGATGATAAATAAGCGTTGTTTATTTTTTATTCGCATGTGCTAAATCACTTTCTTATGGTTAACAATACCCTGATACCCAAGCATGACAATCGAAATTAATAACAGAATAAAACCAATTATTAAATTCAATTCAGATGTCGTTGCCGTTTGTGGCAAGTTGCCAAATACCTTATCGTAAACCATTCCTTTTGGTAGATTTGTTTTTAAAGCTTGTTTGTTGAGAATTTTGTTAGCAGGGCGGGATGGCGTGACATCAACTGCAACCAGACTGGTGAATTTACTAACAAGATGGTATTTTAATGCCACTGTCGTTAATTCTTTTTTAATGACCTGTTTATCTTTTTCTTCGTACAACCTATCCATTAAATTTTTAATTTTGTATCGAGCCCAAAGTACAGCAATATCATTATTATCTTCTGATTGTGATACGTTTAAAGCCATTTTCCATTGTCTGTTTGCCAGGTCTGCTGACACATTAATCCTGTGTATGTTTTCTGATGATTTTGCAACGACTATTATCGGCTCACCTTTATATAAATCCGGTTGTTTTTTCGGCCACAACTCAATCCTATCAGTCGTATTAAAATTAATTTGTATATTCTTTAGAATAGGCGAATCCAGTTTTACAAATAATGCTTCCATTTTTTGCTGAACTTCATTGACATCGCCAATATAAGTGAACGTACCTCGCCCTTGCTTTGCAGCTTTACTCATAAAATAACTATTCGGCGCAGAACCAATACCAACGGTAAATAGACGGCTATCGCCGAGTTTAGATTTTATTAGATGAAATAAAGCCACTTCATTACCAACACTACCATCAGTTAAAAAAATAACCTGCCTTATTCGGTTAGCATGGTGACGTTGTTCATCAAGTTGTTCATGTTCAAAAGCAAGGCTCAGGGCAGCCGCCATTTCTGTTCCACCATCAGCAGACAAATGACGAATAAAACGTTTTGCTGAAACTTTATTTCTCTGCGTTGCGCTTACTGCATGGCTGAATAATTTATGTGCTGTTGAATTAAACTCTATAATATTAAAAGTTTCATTTGTTGATAGTCGGTTAACTGCCATGATTAAGGCCTGCCGTGCCTGCTGAATAGATGTACCCGCCATAGAACCGGAAGTATCTATAATATAAATAACTTCACGTGCTAATTTCGCCTGAGTTGTCTGTGTATTGGTTGGTGGCATAATCATGATTAAATGATAAAATTCTTTTGTATTTTTATCCTGCTGACTAAATACTGCAGCACGCGGTTGTTTGCCAATAATCGTTTGCCAGCTTAAATTAAAATCCCGATCAGCATAGTTATACTGTTTATTTTCTGTATCTGGGATTAAAGTAATTGTGTATTTTCCTTCACCATGATTCACTTTGGTTACACGATGGTAGGCCGATTTAATCGTATCAACAGGGAATCCTGCATCTAATTCTATCCGCAGGCTTATTTTGTTTATTTTTTTAAGACTAACAGGCGGTGTTATTTTTGACGCATCAGGGACGGTGACTGTATTCGTCGCCCAACCACTACCTGATTCAGTCATTACCAATTCATATTTTTCGATAATGGGTTTAACGGAAGTACTCCTCGGAATATAGCGTGGGTTAACCACCATGGGAAATCTTAGATTAAACTCACCCGTGGTTTGATTACCATAAGCAGAACGAATATTCTGGTACTTAATGTTTTGTTGGTATTCAATCACAATTTGAATACTTTCTTGTGGCCCGATATTGGCAACGACGCTACTAAACATATTCGGACGCAACTGCTCTACTAGTGATACTTTCTTACCTTGTTTTTTTGCCTGTTGATATATTCTTTTTGCTTCTTGTTTAGGTTTTATTTTGCCTTCGAGAACTCTATCGCCAACGATCATTTTTAAATGATCAACGGCGGCATCTTCAGGTAAGGGGAAAACATAAATACCTTCTAACCATTGTGTGGTTGTATTTTTAAAAATCTGGGTTACTTTTGCACGCGCAATCATTCCGGTTATTTTTATTTCAACATCGGTACTCACTGTTGCTGCGGGTAGGTAACGTCCTGCAACATCTGTTTTATATAATAATTGTCCTTGTTTAACTTCAGATAATGTTATTTCGTTATGTTGAGTGTCCGACCAGTTTTGTTGCGCGCTAAAGGCTATATTGATTGAAAAATACAGAATAATAACGACCGACAAAACCTCTAGCAGAATAATAAACAAGCAATTTAACTCGTCCATTATATTTTCTATTAACTTTCCTTTTATTATTGCCTGTTTCATAATGTATCCTTTAATCGGTATATTGTGTGTCCCAGCGTGTCGTCCCTGACACCCCTGTTTTATTCCATTAGCGCGCCGGTGTTAAGCTGTATTAAAGCAATCGCTTCTGGCATTAACAGGGATCAATCGAGGCAATTCAAAGATGAAAAATGATGAATTATGGCAATATGCTTTTCGCACTCACAAAGGCTTGTATCTGTGCTAAATTAGTTGGCAATACGCAATCAATCTAAAATAACCTGTTTAAAGACTTATGCCAAAAACCATTGCCATTGTTGAAGATGAACCGGCCTTACGCGAAAACTATACCGACGCATTAGTCCAACAAGGCTATACCGTTAACAGTTATGCAACACGCGAACAGGCTGTTCAGGCTTTTAATCAAAATTTACCTGATTTAGTTTTACTGGATATTGGCTTGCAGGATGATATTGACGGTGGATTTGAAATTTGCCGACTGTTGCGAAGCCAGTCGTCAACCTTACCTATTATTTTCCTGACCGCACGCGACAGCGATCTGGATGCCATATCAGGGTTACGACTGGGCGCAGATGACTATCTCACCAAAGACATTAGCCTGATTAATTTGTGTGCGCGCATTAGTGCACTATTTAGACGTATCGATGCCTTTGCGATAAATAATCAATCTGAAATCAATAATGCCTTAATAACCCGAGGATCACTCTCTATTGATTCCAATCGTTATACAATTGACTGGAATGAGAAAAATATTGACCTAACTCTTACTGAATTTTGGATGGTCTATACCTTAGCCAATCGCCCCGGGCATGTTAAAAGCCGAGAACAATTAATGACAGATGCAAAAATTGTAGTCGATGATGCAACCATTACATCACATATCAAACGTATCCGTAAAAAATTTCAACGCATCGACAAAAGTTTTGATTGTATCGATACCGTATACGGTATGGGTTATCGCTGGAATAATACAGATTAAACAGAATGAAATTAACCATTCAACGGAAATTACTACTGGCATCGACGGCCTTGCTTATTATTCCATGGCTTGGCTATCAGTATGTTCAGGAAATGCAACATTATTTACACAGTAATATGGAAAAAAATTTACTCGCAAAAGTGAAACTTATCGCCGCAGCATTAAATGAGCGCCCGGAACTTTTTAAAAGTAAGTTTAAATCCACTACAAACAATCAATCACCTGTTAGCAGTACAGAACACCTTTATGTTCGGCCTATTAAATCGCGTATCCAGCTTGACGGTATTAGTGACGATTGGGTTAGTGTCCGCAGTGAAATAAGTTCTTATGGTTCACAACATGATTTGCTTAAAAATAAGAATACAGATTTAAGTTTTACAATGCAGTTGGGGAGTAAAAAACATTCTTTGTATGTTTTACTTCAGGTGAAAGATAATAAAATTGTTTATCGTAAAAATAATAGTCTGCATATTGAACAGTCAGATCACCTTATTATTGCGATGCAGGATAAAAAAGGAGATTACGCAAAGTATATTCTAACTGCAAAAAAACCCGGTTGGGTAAGCGCCTATAAAATATTGGCCAATGGCCACATTACACCTGAAATACGTATTAAAGGAAGCTGGCGACCAACTCGGCAAGGTTATAATATTGAACTGCGGATTCCAACCTATATCATTGGTGAACGACTTAGCTTTGCAATAGCCGATGTGGATAATAGTGAAACCCGAAAAATTAAAAGTATTGTTGCTACAACCAAATTTGATTCACTCGAAGAACTTGGCACCATTGTTGTACCTTCCCCACAAATTGAAAAATTACTTTCACAAATTACCCAGCCTAACTCTCGTATTTGGGTTGTTAATAAGTCTTTTCATGTGATTGGCCTAACGGATAAATTAATCGATGATCAACCTCGATATTCAACCGAGCCTGAAAATAAGAATAAGACTGAACGCTCAATTATTTCCGGATTAATGCATTTAATCTATCAACAAATTTTAACCCAACCCAACAAGGTATTTATTGATCGCTTATCCACCGTTTCGCAACTTAATACCCCGGAAGTACTTAATGCCCTCAAAGGTAAGGCATCTATCGCATGGCGTAACAGTCCCGATAACAAAGTGTCTATACTCACGGCAACACACCCTGTTTATTCTCTCGATCAGGTCGTTGGTGCAGTCGCCATAGAGGAAACCAGTAATAATATTTTATTATTACAGAATCAGGCTATGGAAATTCTAATTAATTTGAGTATCTTAACTTTTTTGATTGCATTAACGGTATTACTCGCCATTGCAATACGCCTTTCATCCCGTATTAGAAAATTACGCGATGAAGCTGAACAAGCCATTAGTAACGATGGTAAAGTAAAGGGACAGATCAGCCGTACAAAAAGTCAGGATGAAATTGGAGACTTGTCCAGAAGCACAGCCAGTATGCTAGAACGCCTGAGTCAATATAATCGTTATCTTGAAGGTATGGCAAGCAAGCTTGCACACGAATTGCGAACCCCTATTTCGGTGGTACGTTCATCCATCGAGAATATGCAGCAACATAATGGTAATAGCCGAACCGTTTATTTAGAACGTGCCAGTGATGGTATTAACAGGCTCAATAACATATTAACCCGTATGAGCGAAGCAACACGGCTTGAACAAACGTTGCAATCAGAAGAATCCAGTGTATTTGAGGTTGCAACCGTTATAAAAGGCTGCGTAGAAGGCTATCAGCAGGCTCGGCCAGACAAATCATATCAATTCCAAAATAAGCTAACAAAAGAAGCCTGTATAAAGGGGAACCCAGATCTTATAGCGCAACTGTTAGATAAACTCATATCAAATGCAAATGATTACAGTCAAAAAAATACAGATATTATTATTCAACTTAAAAATAGTAGCCATAATGTTATTTTAAAAGTAATAAATAAAGGTGAAGCCCTGCAAAAAGAAATGCTTACACATTTATTTGACTCCATGGTTTCTTTGCGTAAACAAAAAACAGATGAACCTCATTTAGGTTTAGGCCTGCATATTGTTAAGCTTATTGCAGAGTTCCACCATGGTTCAGTTAGAGCCTATAACAAAGATAATAACCAAGTATGTTTTAAAGTCATATTGCCATTGGCAACCGAATAACTGCATTTAAATTTTACCGTACTATGTTGCCTGCCCAGATAACGTCAATGCGCTGACTTCATCTATCTTAATCAGCTCACCACAACGTAAATCGTAATAATAACCGACCAAATCTAACTTCCCATTTTCCACACAACTACGGATCCAAGGGTAACTCATCAGATTTTTTAACGAATAACTAACAGCCGTCTTCTCGCAAGCATCTATTTGTTGTTCGGTAGTTTTAAGATCTTTACGCGCCAATACATCTTCTTTTGCCGATGCTGCTATTTGCATCCAATTGCCAATAAAACCATCGGTACTGATTGCAGCATCATTTTCCATCAATGAGCGTATACCACCACAATTGGCATGTCCCAATACCATAATCTGCTTCACCTTCAAACAAGTCACGGCAAATTCCAGTGCAGCACTAGTACCGTGATACTCACCCTTAATTTCAAAGGGAGGAACAAGATTAGCAACATTGCGAACGACAAAAATATCACCCGGCTCAACATCAAATAAAATACTGGGATCAACGCGTGAATCACAGCACGAAACCATTGCAATCTCAGGAGCTTGCTTATCAGCTAATTGTTCCAACCGAACGCGATTCTGCTTGTAGTAACCCTTACGAAAGCGGTCATAGCCCTTAATTAATTTTTTGTGCATTTTATAACTGTTCCTGATTTAATGACAAATCTATATTAACTATCGATAGTGCTATCATAACATAGGTTGTATTCCATTTTTAATTAGCTGCTTTCACCTGATAAATAAATAATTTTCAACAAAACTATAATACTTTACTGTTATATAGTAACTCGACTTAAGCTGCCTTTTTTCATCATAATTGTTCCTAAAAATATCATTTTATTGCCAGCCCTACGCCTTTTTTAGCGTGTTAAATACAAACTGTAAACATACTAATTTTACTCACAAGAGGATATCAAAATGAAATTATATTACAAACTAACTTGCGTTATATTACCCGCAATTTTAATCGCCGCCTGCTCTGCAAATGGCATTAAAGAACCATCCATAACCAACGATACATCAGTTGCCATTATGGAACCTTCATTACAACCCGACAAAAATAAGCAAGTAGAAACATTAGCTGATAAAATAGACCCTACAGAAATGGCTACGGTAGAAAGCCAAGAAATAGAAAAATTTCCGTTAGCGCAAATAACAGAAGCCGTTGAAATTAAAAAACCTGAACAACTTGTATATCAATTTGACTTTGACAAACAGGAAATTAGTCAGGCAGCTCAGGATAGTTTGCAGGCTCATGCCGAATACTTAATTGATAACCCTAATGCAATACTGTTAGTAAATGGCCATTCTGATACACAAGGTAATTCAGATTATAATTTATTCCTAAGTAAAGAGCGTGCAAAGAAAGTCGCACAAATATTGATTGATGATGGTGTGCCTGAAGACCAGATAAAAATTGCAGGTTTGGGTGATAGCCAGCCATTAAATGATGTAAACAGTTTTAAAGAAAATAGACGGGTTGAATTACAATACAGTGACTCACGCGTTGCCACAAAATAATATGGCGTAACCTGAAAAATCTCTCCTCCAGATTTAAGGACACTTAAATCTGACCTTGAATCAGGTATGCAATTTCTCCAAGTGTGTACCTGATTCCTTTTTATTTATCCTTGCTTTAACATGTAATACTAGCCCATCAAATAAGTTTAACTGTCAGAATACCCATTTTATTAAGTATTAAGTCGCAGCCATGCTAAAAATTTGATACGGTTAGCCTAGGTTAACTATAAGGATATGATATGAAATTCAAATATTTTCTTTTTGCTCTGTTTCTAGCCATTCCATTCTCAACTAGCGCCGGACCTTTTACGGACAAACTCTCTATTTGTCTGGTCCAATCTACTAGTGATGCAGATAAGCAGTTATTAATCCAGTGGGTATTTGCCGCTATGTCAGCACATCCAGGTGTACATGCGCTAAGTAATGTCTCAGTTAAGAAAGGCCAAATGCTGAATAAAGATACCGCAAACCTTTTTATGACGTTACTAACAGTAAGATGCAAGTCAGAAATGAAGCAAGCATTAAAGTTCGAAGGAAAAAGTGCCTTCGAAGCCAGTTTTAAAGTATTAGGTGAAGTTGCAATGAATGGATTAATGAAGCACCCGAATGTTAGAAAATATATGTCTGGTCTTGATAAAAATCTAGATCCAAAAAAACTTCGAGAATTAGTCATTGAAAAATAACATCTGAGTCATCATATAATAAACACAGACAACACAAATGTAATACATAAGGAGATAATATTATGAATGATACAAGACATGGGCTTTCAATTGGTATTGAACGAGTTGATGATAATTTTTTTATGTCATTAAAAGCTACGGGGAAGCTGACACATGATGATTACAAAACCATAACCCCCATGATTGATTCAGCTCTAGAAGGGATAAAAGAACCCAAGGTAAAAGTACTCATTGATGGAACTGAACTGGAAGGCTGGGAATTAAGGGCGGCATGGGATGACTTTAAACTGGGACTAAAACACGGCAACGAGTTTGATAAAATAGCGATTTACGGGAATAAAAATTGGCAAGAAATTGCGGCTAAAGTTGGTTCATGGTTTATTTCTGGTGAAGTTAAATATTTTGAAAATTATACTGATGCATTGGCTTGGCTAAACGCATAACAACGGATAACAAATAGTCGCCATTTTAAATACAGTATTATTTAAATGTAGTACTATTTAAATATGGCACTATGCTGAGCCATGATTATGGCAAGCACAAAAGGATTAAGAATGGAATGTATATCTTATAAAAAAGGGTACAAGTACCAACTGGTTGAAGAATACTTTGCAGATATTCCAATTAAACCGTGTGCCGATATTTACTCTGGCTCTGACTATATTATCTTAACTTGCGAAGGAAAAATCACCATAAAAAAAGGCTATGCGTGGGATGGCCCGTCTGGCCCAACTATTGATACACGTAATTTTATGCGAGGATCTTTAGTTCACGACGCACTTTATCAATTAATGCGAGAAGATAAACTGGACCATAATATTTATAGAGAAGCCGCAGATCGGCTATTACAAAAAATATGCAAAGAAGATGGAATGAGTTCAGTTCGTGCATGGTGGGTTTACAAGGGACTTAGAATTGGTGGCGATCCAGCCGCAGAACCGGCGAATAAAAAACCGGTTATTAAAGCTCCCAGAACGTGCCAATAACCATGTCCCATATATTCAGATTACTAAACCACACAATATCGATAACGCCGTCGCTATGCAGACAACAACGAATTATTACAAGTCTCCTGCTGCTGTTTTTGGTAGGCGCATGTACCCCTCTAATCGGTCCATACAGCCCAACCGCGTATAAAAATGCAACGTCATTAAAACCACAAACACTGGCTTTAATGGATAAAGCCAGAGGAACATACCGATCTCATCAAGGCGCTATTGAAGCACTCATGGTTGAATTAAAAAAAGCACATGAATATGTAAAAGGCGTTCCTAGCAATAGTATTTCTGCCCAACAATGGAATATTTTAATTAAGGAAGACGGGGATCTTTTAGGTAAATTTATTAAGCGCTGGAAAGAACGTTCAACGCTAAGCCATATATTTATTGATGAATTTAAAAGCCCAATCTCGGATGCTTTTGATGAAATTATATGTCTCGAAGCAAATAAAAAAGAAGCCTCTCAATGTGCTTCCACTAAAAGGAATTAAGGATGGCTTCATTCGATGATTTTATAGATGCAATCAAGGCGGGTTCAAAGGATCTCGCCAAAGAATTGTTTAACGGGTTTAAAAACGAAGCAACAGAAGATGCCAGTCTGTTTCTGGAAAAAACCAAACAGGATATGCAGCGATGGACAAAACTATTGTCACAAGGTGAACTGACCGAGCAGGATTTTGCTGATTTGGTTCTAGCAAAAGAAGCTCTGCTTGAAATCCATAACCTTAGAAAAGAAGGGGTAAGTCTCGCAGTGCAGGAAAAATTTAGAACTGGGTTTATTAAATTGGTTATTAATTCTGCGGTTAATGTCTTTCTATGAGGTACACACCCCGGATATTGATTGGCCGATGCACTAAGCATATAATTTACTTATGAAAGGCCGAAATATGGGGCGCTATCGCCCACCCGCTGAAAAGAAATCACCCTATATCACTGCACAAGGTTACCAACACCTACAGTCTGAGCTACAGCAACTCTGGGTTCGCCGAAAAGATGTCACCATGCATTTATCGGCTGCCGCTGCCGAAGGTGATCGTTCAGAAAATGCTGAGTATATTTATCGTAAAAAAGAATTACGTGAAATTGATTATCGCATCCGTTATTTACAAAAACGGATGCCCACTTTGACTGTTGTGGATAAAGCCCCACCAAACCCCAAACAGGTATTTTTTGGTGCATGGGTGGTTCTTGAAGATGATGACGGTAATGAAATAACTTATCGTATTGTTGGCCCCGATGAGCTAAATCCACAACAAGGTTATATTAGTGTGGACTCCCCCATGGCAAAGGCATTACTCAAAAAATGTACCAACGATGAAGTTAATGTTTTAACTCCAGAAGGTGAGATTAACTACCTGATATTACAAGTAAAATACTCATAACCTCTTTATTTTCAATACCTTAATTCCCCTAAAGTAAAATTAAATCATGGCCGATACTAATCTTAGTTGATGGCTTATATGGGGTGAGCCGCCTGAACAACAAGGGGTCAAATAATGAAAACACAAAATACCTTTAGCCTTGAATCGAAACCACGCACCTTAAAACAATGGCTACACAAGCACGATACATTTGTTTTAATTGTCATGGCTATCGCAACCCTTTCTATTTTATATTTTGTCTGATTCACTCATCCTAAAGGCGGTAATCTAAAAAAAAACAATGTAACATTCCCCTTTTGGGGTTCTGCTTGGCTTTACCTAGCCCCCGTTGCTCCTTCATTTCAATTACCGTATACCTTAATATATAAGTTAGAATAGTGGGCAACTCACGTTTCACTTTTTTAATACATTTGGACAGGTTATGAATTTACACGAATATCAAGCTAAGCAGTTGTTCGCCGAATACGGCATGCCCGTTCCCAAAAACTGCATTATCACCAGTGTTAGTGAAGCTGAAGTGGCTTTACATGATATGGAAACATCCCGCTGGGTCGTTAAGGCACAAGTCCATGCGGGTGGACGCGGCAAAGCCGGTGGCGTAAAAGTAACCGACGATAAAAAAACTGTTATGGATTTTGTTTACAACCTGTTGGGAACCAACCTTGTCACTTACCAAACAGATGCAAAAGGCCAACCCGTTAATAAAATTTTAATTGAGGAAGCCTGCGATATTGATAGAGAGCTTTATCTTGGTGCGGTGATTGATCGTGCCTTACATAAAGTGGTGATTATGGCATCCACCGAAGGCGGTATGGAAATTGAAAAAGTAGCAGAAGCCACCCCCGAAAAAATATTAAAAACAGCCATTCATCCAATGACCGGTTTACAAGCTTTTCAGGCTCGTGATCTCGCTTTTGGTTTGGGTTTAAACAGTGAACAGATTAAACAGTTTACTAAGTTGCTCAATGGTTTAGCCAAACTGTTCCATGAGAAAGATTTATCACTGGTTGAAATTAACCCTCTGGTGATCACTAAATCGGGTGACCTACTTTGCCTTGATGGTAAGATAAACATTGATGATAACGCTTTATACCGCCAGCCAAAATTAAAAGCCTTGCATGATGTCAGTCAAGAAGATGCGCGCGAACATCGGGCTAAAGAATGGGACTTAAATTATATTTCACTCGATGGACAAATTGGCTGCATGGTAAACGGTGCCGGTTTAGCCATGGCTACAATGGATTTAATTAAACTCAATGGTGCAGAACCGGCAAATTTTCTGGATGTGGGCGGCACTGCAACCAAAGAACGGGTTGCTGAAGCTTTTAAAATTATTTTATCGGATGAAAAAGTGAAAGGTATTTTAGTTAATATTTTTGGTGGTATCGTACGCTGCGACATGATTGCCGAAGGTATTATTGGAGCCCTCCATGAAGTTGATATTAATGTACCCGTTGTTGTGCGCCTCGAAGGTAATAAAGCCGAACAAGGTCTGGCTTTATTAAAAAATAGTGGTGTAAAAGCCGAAGCCGTACAAGGTTTACAGCAAGCCACTCAGAAAATAGTTGCCCTCGTTGGAGGTGCCTCATGAGTGTACTCGTTAATAAAGACACCCGAGTTATCTGTCAGGGCTTTACTGGTAAGCAGGGACAATTCCATTCTGAACAAGCCATAGAATATGGAACCCAAATGGTTGGTGGTGTCACACCGGGTAAGGGTGGCCAGACAGCATTAGGTTTACCGGTATTTAATACCGTTAAAAATGCCGTTGCAGACACACAAGCCGATGCATCTATTATTTTTGTGCCCGCTCCGTTTTGTAAAGATGCTATTTTAGAAGCCGTTGATGCTGGTATACAATTAATTGTTTGTATTACCGAAGGTATCCCTACCCTCGACATGCTCGAAGCCACCCGTGTAGTACGTGAAGCAGGGGCGCGACTTATTGGCCCCAACTGCCCGGGGATTATTACCCCCGGAGAATGCAAAATTGGTATTATGCCCGGCTATATTCATCAAGCAGGTAAGGTTGGTATTGTTTCGCGTTCTGGTACATTAACTTACGAAGCGGTTAATCAAACCACCGCTTTAGGTTACGGACAAAGTACTTGTATTGGCATTGGAGGCGACCCTATTCCCGGTACTGATTTTATCGATTGTCTGGAACTGTTTGAGCAAGACCCACAAACCGAGGCCATTTTAATGGTTGGAGAAATTGGTGGTACGGCCGAAGAAGAAGCCGCTGAATATATTCAGTCGAATGTAACAAAACCCGTTGCTGCCTTTATTGCCGGGGCATCCGCACCTAAAGGAAAACGTATGGGACATGCTGGCGCCATTATTGCCGGAGGCAAAGGCACCGCCGATGAAAAATTTGCAGCCCTCGAAGCTGCCGGAGTCGTTACTGCAAAATCGCCGAGTGAATTAGGTGTTGCCATGCAGCAGGCCATAAATAAACACTAAGCAAGGAAGATGTGATGCCCAATAAAGATAATACACACCGCTGCTCGTGGTGTAGCAGCGACCCACTCTATATTAAATACCATGATACCGAATGGGGTGTGCCTGTTTATAACGACCGCAAGTTGTTTGAAAAAATTATTCTAGAAGGGGCACAGGCAGGTCTAAGCTGGATTACCATTTTAAAAAAACGTGCCCATTATCGTAAAGTATTTGACAAATTTAATCCCGAAATCATAGCGCGTTATAATAAACGTAAAATAGAATCTTTATTAAAAGATGCAGGCATTGTGCGTAACCGATTAAAAGTGGAAGGTACGGTTAAAAATGCCCGTGCTTATCTGGAGCTGCGCGAGAAGGAAGGCAAGTTTAAAGATTTTATCTGGAATTTTGTTGGTGGTGAACCCATTATTAATAAATGGAAAACGCTAAAGCAACTACCTAGCACAACCGCTATCTCAGAAGCCATGAGCAAAACACTTAAAAAGAAAGGCTTTACTTTTGTTGGCCCAACCATTTGCTATTCTTTTATGCAATCAATGGGGTTAGTAAATGACCACACCACAAATTGTTTTCGCCACAAAGAAGTGAATAAATAATGGATCTAAATAGTTTTCAAGATGAAAAACTTGAACTCAATGCAGAAGAGTTACGCCAAACGTTAAATATTGAATCGGGTAAATTAAGTTGGGAAGAATTACAGGTTCACTTTGCCCGGGGTGCTGTCGTTGTTATTCATTCCGAACTAGACCTGATTGATGTTTCGGCAAAATTTGTGAATGATGATAAACTTGTCATTGAAGCTTGGATGAAAACAAACAAGATAGCGCTCGCAACAGATGATGATGCAAAACAATGGCTAAAAAATAAAACTGATTTTTGGGCTGTGGTTGTGCCGCCATGGGTATTGGTACAGAAAATTATCGATAATTAATACGTTGTTATCTTTCAAAACCCAGCTTTTGTGCTTGTTTTAAGTCTTTATCCGCTTCTATTACCAAGCCTTTACCTTTGTAAACTTGACCACGAAAATAATAAGCAGTTGCAAGTGTTGTTTTCTCTTTTAGCTTAATAATTTTATTCACCAGTTTAAGTGCATCATCATATTCTTTATTTTGTACCAGTGCGCTTACTAAATTAAGTTTGGCATTGGTATTATCTGGCGCGAGAACCACAGCCTGTCTCAGGGCTTTTAAACCTAAATTGGATTCATGGTTTAACATTCGCGCACTGCCCAATAAATTATATGAACGCCAATATTTATTATCCAGTTCAGCCGCTTTTCGTCCATACACCACAGCCAGAGGAATTTGGCCCATTTCGATTTGCACCTCACCCATTAAAACAAACATGCCCGCCTTGGTTCTACATTTATCAATGGCTTTAAACAAGGCATCCTCAATCGCAATCAATTTTTTAATTCGCTCTTTATCGGATATTTGATATAACTGTTTATCTAATTTATTAAACAACGCTTTACAGTCTGTTGCTAAAACTGTATTTGAAAACAACATGGTTGATAAAAAGCTAGAAGCCAAAAAACCTTTGCCAATATCCATTATTCATCCCCCTTATTCCATCATTATTAATATTCTATCCGCATACATTCATCGCAAATTTAATTTTACTGCCACACTGCCGACAACAATATTCAGCTTTCCCTTGTTCAATCATATTATGTCGTCGAGTAGTAATTTCAAACTGCGAGCATCCACATGTATAAGTATGACGCTTGTGTATTTTTGTTGGAATACCGTCTAATGAATAAGAAAAAGTGCGTTTAGGCTCAACACCAAATTTCAACATTAACGCCTTCCACTCGGTTCCATGTGGTCGTACATTTCGGATTCCATAAACCTGATCAACAATATAATGCGCCACCTCATGAGGGATAGTCTCATTAAAATTTTCTTCTGGGTATTTAGCAAAATGGTATGGGTTAAAACGGATTTTTTTCGTACCCTTATCTATTTTATACATACCGGCAGCACGACCTTTTAAGTCAAATAGGATATTAATGGGGGGGAATTTTTTCTGGAATAATCCCTTCGCACATTCAATATAATCATCCGCTAATGTGATGATTTTATTTTGTTCTGTGACAGTAATGGGTGAAATTATTGGCATAGAGGCCAGTATATCGTTTTAAAAATATTTTGCTACAGCAGACTCTAGAATAATACGGACTACTTTATTTGTCGTTTAAATTTAAAACTGTAATTGGGTCGGTAAACAATTTTGAGTTAGGAATGAGTATTTTATCACCATCATGATTAAGCTCGGTATAACGCAAATCAATGCGAACCACTTCACCTTGATAGCCTGCAATTTTAATTGTATTTCCAACAATAAAGGGGCGGTACAACAAAATCAGCACACCCGAAAGCATATTTGAGATCGTGTCTTTTAATGCAAAACCCAATGCAAACCCCGTTAATCCCAAGCCTGCAACAAGTGCCGATATGTCAATACCTAACGTTCCAAGTCCGATCACCAATCCCAGTATAATCAATATGACACCACTGGTACGAGCCAGAAAAAAAGAAAGTTGGCTATCCAATGAAAAACGCATTGTTAATTTTTTAATCGCGCTACTGGCCATTTTTGATAATATATAGAAGACTATCAAGGTAATAATTACACCTGTAACACGCGGCAACCAAAGGTTGGCTTCTTCAAGTAATTTTTGAATTAAAATATCCATAATAATATCGCGCTGCCTCTTTTTTATGCCATTATGCCGTTAATAACACACAAGATAAACAAACTATTTTTTAACTAGTTGAAAATCATAAAATTTAATAGACATAAACGTCTTACACTATATACTTAAAGAGAGGGGCTATCTCAGACTAAAATTAAGAAAATACCAGGGTTCTTTACTTTTTATTCGCCGTACTTCCATATCAATTAAAATTACCAGGCAGGTTTTAGGATAATGAAAGGTAACATAAAAAAAATATTTTTTTCACGAGAAGCCATTGTTATTCTAATTATTATTAACATCCTCACTGTCATAGCCGCCTTCAAACCTGAGTTTTTACAATCATTGGAAACTAGCGTATATGATTTTGGTATAAACAGAAATAATCAGCTTAGTTCAACAACTGATAAAATATCCATTATCACAATAGACAAAGAGTCTACTATTAGATTGGGGCCGTGGCCTTGGGATCGTACAATTATATCCGAGCTATTGAATATTTTATCTAATGCCAAGGCAAAAACAATTGGTCTGCAATTTCCATTAGCAGGAGCTAAAAATAATCTTAACCTGAATAGCTTGCAACAATTAAAAAATTACATCCGTGAGAATAAGAAAAGCATTAAACGT
Organism: uncultured Thioalkalispiraceae bacterium; assembly: GCA_964472525.1. GTDB lineage: Bacteria > Pseudomonadota > Gammaproteobacteria > UBA6429 > Thiohalophilaceae > SZUA-37. Next base: position 37,376 of record CAYYLL010000004.1, read on the forward strand.
AAACAACGTAGAGAATTATTAAATTTATTAAATAAAACTGAACAACAATTCAATACCGATGAAATGCTAAGTAAAAGTATTTTCAAAGCACCTAATCTTATTTTAACCATGCAACCCGATCACAGTACGGCATATTTAAAACTCGAAAGTAATAGTTCTCTGCCTGATTTTATGAAAAAAAGTCTTATTAGAGGGAAAAAACCCACAAATACAGTTGAAACAATTCCAGCCCTATTATTTCCATTAAAATCATTCGGCTTAAATGCACGAGGTATTGGTGTTAATACCTTAATTAAAAATCATGGTGACATCGTTCTTAACCACCCATTAGTACTACGCTATAAGAAATACTATTTTCCATCGTTTAGTTTAGCCCTTGCGGCACGCAGCCTAGCCATTCCTCTTTCAGCTATTCGTATTACAAAGTCAGGAATCAAATTTGGTTCACGAAATATTCGAACCAATAGTACGAAACAACTCTACCCAGCCTTCCTGCCAGAAAATAAATTAACATCAGTATTTAAACATTATCCCTTTTATAAAGTCCTAAACGGAGATGTGCCTGCACAAACATTCAGGAATAAGACGGTTATTATAGGGTTAACTGACATAAATTCATCCAATCGATATATAACAACGAGGGGTAGGATGTCTGCTCCATTTGTCAGTGCTAACATTATCACTAGCCTGATAGACAAAAACTATTTTACCCAACCTGCTTGGGCTAACACAGTAGAAAGTATTTTAGTTATCTGTGTTCTACTTTACTTGTTTTTTATTGTGCCCCATTTTGCTACTACTATCAGTATTGTGATCACACTGTTTTTAACGACTCTATTAGTTGCAAGTAGCCAGTATTTTCTTATTGCTGAACATCTTTGGCTAAAAACAGCAACAATTGCATTTATTTTATTCTTTGGGCATCTGATCTATGCGTTATATCATGCTATTTCGTCCTCTAAGCGGAAATTTTTAATTGAGTCTGCTGAATCTATTCGAATGTTGGTAACTGCTTTACAGTCACAAGGGCAGATTGATATGGCGATGGATAAACTACGAAGCATTCCAAAAATTGATAGTTCGGTGCTTGGGCTCGCCTATGCTATTGCCCAAGATTACGAAAGCAAACGTCAATACGGCAAGGCCATTTCAGTCTATGATTTTATTCTTAACCACGATAAAAAATTTAGAGATACGACTAATCGAAAAAAACGTGCCGAAAACGTAGATAATGCTGTTATCCTAAAAAGCTCCGGTTCTATTGTGGCTGATGGTATCGATACCATGCCAAAACTTGGTCATTATGAAGTAGAAAAAGAAATTGGCCGAGGTGCAATGGGGGTTGTCTATCTAGGACATGATTCAAAAATTAATCGTACCGTTGCTATCAAAACATTAGCCTTATCCGACGAATTTACCGGTCAGGATCTCAAAGATGTGACTAAACGCTTTTTCCGTGAAGCAGAAGTTGTTGGTAAATTAAACCACCCTAACATCGTTACCGTTTATGATGCAGGGCAGGAGCATGATCTGACTTATATGGCAATGGAATATCTCAAGGGGAAGGATTTAACTCACTACATACAGGCAAAAAATAAACCTAAGCTTGACTGGGTATTAGATATTATATGGTATATAGCCGGTGCGCTTGATTATGCACATAAACAAGGTGTCGTTCATCGTGACATAAAACCCGCTAACATTATGTACCTAACCGATGGAACAGTAAAAATAACAGACTTTGGTATTGCCCGTGTAACCGATTCCAGTACCACTAAAACGGGTACGGCATTAGGTACGCCATCTTATATGTCACCCGAACAGATATCAGGCGAAAAAGTTAAAGGAACCTCAGACTTCTTTTCTCTCGGTATAACTATGTATGAATTATTAACCGGTGAGTTACCTTTTCAAGGGGATTCGTTAGCCGCCATCATTTACCAGATAACAACTAAAAGACATAAACCCATTACACAGTTACGTAAAAGATTACCCCCCTGCATCAAAACTATCGTTGATAAGCTGTTACAAAAAGAAATAAAAAACCGTTATCAAGATGGTGAAAGTATTCAAGCAGCCATCGAAAGATGCATGAAACGTTAAAAACAGAAGGCCCTTGACTCCCCAATTTATCTCTATCTATCAAACTCCAACAACATAATGGCTCTTTAAGTGGTTCAAATAGATTTATTGTAAGCGATACATCCTAACTCAATATATTTAACTTATTGAATTTATTATATATTATTTACTCCATCAAATCTAATTAAGAATGATTTGCATTTAGAGTTAGATCTACGTATAGTTCCGCCATATTCATTAGACATCAGTCATTAACGGCGAAGGACAATTCAATGCGACAATTTAGATTTATCATTTTAGGTTTAGTCTTTACCCCTCTAGCACTTGCAGCTACCGGAGCAGATACAAACTTACGCAGCGAGATCAATGATCTTAAAAAACAAAATAAAATAAAATAATTATGGAGCGCCTCGAAGCAACGAGTGCCTTCCTTGAACAACAACCAAAAATCTCGGCGACTGAATCACATGGTAAAAACAGTGGCACAACCACCATTGGTGGCTATGGAGAAATGCACTACAATAATCTGGATAATAAAAAACCCACTGGTAGTGACAAGCAGGCCATCGATTTTCATCGCTTTGTACTTTTCTTTGGGCATCAGTTTAGTAACAAAATTGCGCTCTACTCTGAGCTTGAAGTTGAACATAGCGTTTCTGGTGGTAGCAATACGGGTGAAATAGAATTAGAACAGGCCTATCTCGACTTTAGTCTTAAAGGCTCGCTACACGCCAAAGCAGGTGTATTTTTAATCCCCGTTGGTATTCTCAATGAAACCCATGAACCGAATACTTTTTATGGAACTGAACGTAATCCAGTTGAAAAAAATATTATTCCAACAACATGGTGGGAAGCCGGTACCAGTTTATCAGGTGAACTCACTCCCGGCTGGTCTTATGATGTTGCCATCACTTCCGGCCTCGATTTAAATGCTGCAAACAAAGTACGTAGTGGTCGGCAAAATGCTTCAAACGCCCGAGCAAATTCACCCATGTATACTGGCCGCATTAAATGGACCGGTATTCCTGGGTTAGAACTCGCCGCAACGATTGCTTCAATTGATGATTACACTCAAGGACAAGGAACAAAAAATAGCGCCACTCTCACTGAAGCGCATGTGATCTATAATAAATCCAAATTTGGTTTACGTGCTCTGTATGCAAGTTGGGACCTACAAGGTAAAAGTAACGGCTATAATGAGCAGACTGGTTTTTACATTGAACCGAGTTATAAAGTTAACAAAACCGTAGGTATTTTTGCACGTTACAACCAATGGGATAACCAAGTCGCTGACAATATTGATTCTGAATACACACAAGTTGATATCGGTGTAAATTACTGGCCACATGAAGATGTCGTGATTAAGTTTGATTACCAGAGCCAAAGTGTGCCGACAGGAAAAGATGAATTTGATGGCTTTAATATAGGTGTTGGCTATCAATTCTAAGCACACTTACATATGATGTAAACACACAGGTCGGGCTTAAGCTCGACCTGTGCCTATATATGAAACAGCATTATTCTGGACTTAATTTATGTATCGTTATTTAATCATTGTCTTTCTTTTTGCTACACAACTGACAGCTTATGCGGAAGCGACCTATCAAACTCCAGCCGCTTTTTTATCTGAAGTATTTGATAATAATATACCCGCTGTTAAAAAAATATGGTTAACCGGTGAAGTAAAAAAACAGGTTACAGAAATATTACACCATCCACCAAAATCTCTGCGTACCCGATACTGGCATAAAGGTAAACGAAGCGTATGGATATTGTCAGAAATTGGTAAAGAACGCCCCATTACCATTGGGGTTGTGATTAACCATAACCGTATTGAAAGAATCAAGGTTCTGGTCTTTCGCGAATCCCGTGGAGGTGAAGTCCGCCATCCTTTTTTTATTAATCAGTTTAAACATGCCAAACTTACAGGTAATACCGAGCTAAATAAAAATATAGATGGTATTACCGGTGCAACATTGTCTGTGCGGGCATTAAAAAAAATAGCAACACTGGCACTTTATTTACACCAGAAAATTGAATCTTAAATATGCTTTCTAAAATAAAAATAAAAACATTATTTGGCTGGCATCGATATATGGGCTTAACCGTTGCATTGTTTGTTTTAGTTCTTGCTAGTACCGGAATCATGCTAAATCACACAGAAGATTTACAACTGGATTCAAAATTTGTACAAAATAATTGGTTACTAAATGTATATAATATAAAACCGCCAAAAGACATCACGGCATTCAAAATAAATAATTCATGGATCAGTCAGTTACAAAATCAACTTTATCTAAATACAACAAAAATTGAAACACAAGCCAACAAACTGGTCGGTGCTGTTATTACTAATGGCTATATTGTTATTGCAACAACTATAAATTTAATTTTACTAACACCCAACGGGGAACAAGTTGAAACTATTTCTTCTGCCCATGGATTACCCACTCCCATTGAACAAATAGGCTTATCTCGAAATAAGCAACTTGTTGTTTATACTACACAGGGAATCTATCGAGCAGATGTTGACGAGCTAAGTTGGACTGATTATTTGTCTAGCCATATTCAATGGGCAACCAAAACCTCGCTCCCTCGCAAATTAAAATCAAATATTCTTAACCAGTACCTCAATCGTGATTTAAGTTACGAAAGGATCTTACTCGATTTACACAGTGGCCGACTGTTACCTAAAATAGGTATTTATATTATGGATGCAGCAGCTATATTAATGATGTTGCTGGCCATTACTGGCGTATGGGTTTGGTATTTAAGACGTCGAAAACAATCCATCAAGGCAAATCACGCTTAATTATTTTCAGCTAATAAATTTAAACTGTTATAATAGTGGATAATTAACCTTATCAAAGAGCATTATAATGAGTACAGAAGAAACATTACTGACACGCAGTGAATCAAAATGTGAATTATGCAGTGCAACCGATAAGCTTAACGTTTACGAAATTCCACCAGAATCTAGTAATGATGCTGAAAAATGTGTACTTCTTTGCAAAACATGTACCGAGCAAATAGAAAATCCTGATAGCGTCGATGCTAACCACTGGCGTTGCCTCAATGACAGTATGTGGAGCCAAATACCCGCTGTTCAAGTCATGGCATGGCGTATGCTGACACGCTTAAGCTCGGAAGGCTGGCCACAGGATTTACTGGATATGCTTTATTTGGACGACGAAACACTGAGCTGGGCAAAAGCAAATGGAGACGGCGATACTGGTGAAGATACAGTGAAGCATCTGGACAGTAATGGTGCACTACTCGCGGCGGGGGATACCGTCACCCTCATCAAGGATCTCAATGTTAAGGGTGCTAACTTTACCGCCAAAAGAGGTACCGCAGTCCGCAATATCTCTTTGGTCGCTGATAATGCAGAACATATTGAGGGAAAAGTAAACAGTCAACAAATTGTTATTCTAACCAAATTTGTTAAAAAGTCGAATTAATCATTAGGATCTATATTTTTTTATAGCGCATCTGTAATGACTTGTTGATAGCGTTGTAATAATTCGGGGTTATCCATTGATCCATGATGATGAATTTGTTTCCATTGATGATCAAATAACTTATAGATACGGCTGGTACGAATTTTTAGGCCTAGTTTAATGTCTCCCGCAACTAGCGAACCCCTTTCACGGCCTTCAACATAAAACACATCATCAAACTGGTGAAAGTTAAAATCGTAGTACTCAACATAGACACGTGCCTTGCCTTGCATAATTTTCCCATAGCCTTCCCGGATCGCATTCCAGTTACGGCGTATTCCACCAATTGGGTTACTCATCGCAATGGCATACTGACTTGCCCAGTTATTGGCAGCCTGTTCTGCATCCCTTGCATTAAAATACTTGTAAAAAGAAATAAGTGCCTTTAGTGGATGACTATTATCATCTATCATTTCCTGCCCGGTTATAACCTCTGGTAATCGCATAAAACCTTTTTTGTTGTATATACAACTATATAAATAAATATTTACTTTATTTAATCAATTTTGCTAATTTAATTGGTATCCAAATTATTAGCAGTTTGCTTTATTTGTTGAACAATCTCTTTAAAATTTTTCGAACCTAACTGCGCCTGTATTCTTTTATAAAGGTCATCACCAATTTTATTCAGTTTAATTGCAAGTTGCTTCCCCTTTGCCGTTGCAACTAAGCTATTTTGACGAGCATCATCTGTTGTTTGTTTTACAATTAAACTTTTATCCATTAATACATTGGTAAACCGAGTAATTGTTGATTTTTCTAGTTGTAACTGTTCAGCTATTTCTTTTTGAGTAAGATAAGGCTTAGCAGCAACCATTCTCAACATATACGCATGTGGTGCAGATAGCCCTGCTTCCTGATAGGCACCATCCCAGATTCGATTTAATTTTCGAACCAGTCCATTACTATTAAAAAACAGGCATCTTTCAAACATGTAGTTAGTATAGATCACTATAGTTGTACATGCAACTATAGTGTGCTTCATTGACCCAAAAATTTATTATTATTTAACTATTGATAAAAGGCATTATCGTTATATAAAGTATAACGGCAATACTAAAAATATACGCAATAAAGCGCAGTGGGCTTTCACGTATATTACTTAGCAAGGTTGGTGCATGGCCCTTGTTTTTAAGTTCTGCATAATCAGCATGAAACTGCTGTGTACGTTGTTGCTGATATTCATCAATAAGTAATACGGCTGTCGGGTATTGCATTTCATCCTTTAACCAAATAGCAGCCATAGCAATCCCCCAATTCCCTGCATGGGTTTCATAAAAATCCAGATCATTCTCACTCAGCAGTTTACGAATATCCTGTGCTTCATCAAGCGGCACATCACGAAGTTTAAAGAGTAACTTAGCCATTTAAGCACTTATCATTAACTGTCATAACCAAGATTTGGGGCTAACCAACGTTCGGCATCGTCTATCGACATGCCTTTACGTTTAGCATAATCCTCGACCTGATCTTTATTAATTTTCCCAATACCAAAGTAACTTGATTCAGGATGACTAAAATACCAACCACTCACCGATGCTGCTGGCCACATCGCATAACTTTCGGTTAACGCTACACCCGTATTTTTTTCTGCATCGAGTAATGTCCAGAGTTTTGGTTTTTCGGTGTGATCCGGACAAGAAGGATAACCCGGCGCAGGACGGATACCACGATAATCTTCTTTTACCAGTCGAGTATTATCAAAATCTTTATTTCTAAATGCGCTATCGGGTGACCAGTTACTATTATTTTCGTTGCCGGAGTAGCCCCAGTTAATATGGCGAACTCGTTGGTGCATATGTTCGGCAAAAGCTTCTGCAAAACGATCAGCCAGGGCTTTTAGCATAATAGACTGATAATCGTCATGATCTTTTTCAAAACGTTCAACATGTTCATCAATACCTATACCAGCCGTTACAACAAAACCACCCACATAATCCTGCTTACCACTGTCTTTTGGTGCGACAAAATCAGCATTGCTACGATTGGGTTTACCCGGTGGACGTTCAGTTTGCTGACGTAAATGATTTAAGGTCGTTATCACTTCATTACGCGACTCGTCACTATAAACTTCAATATCATCATCATTGACACTATTCGCCGGGAACAAACCCACAACGGCGCGGGCTTTTAACCAGCGTTCATCGATAATTTGTTTTAACATGGTTTGTGCATCGGCAAACAACTTTTTGGCTTCGACACCTTTTTCTGCATCATCAAATATTTTGGGGTAACTGCCTTTTAATTCCCAGGTATGGAAGAACGGAGTCCAGTCAATATACGGAACCAGATATTCCAGTGGCATATCATCAAACGCCTGAATACCTTTGATATTAGGCACCGATGGCGTGTATTGTTGCCAGTCTATTTTTAATTTATTTTGGCGTGCTTGTTCTATCGACAACCAACTTATTTTTGCTCGCCGACCCGCATGGGCAACTCTGACTTTTTCATACTCATCGTGTATTTCTTTTACAAAGGTTTCTTTAAAATCTTCACTGATTAATTTTTGTGCCACACCCACTGCACGAGAAGCATCTTTTACCCATACGGTCGAGCCATGATAGTTTTGTTCTATCTTAACCGCAGTGTGTGCCTTAGATGTCGTTGCACCACCAATCATTAAGGGCATACCGAAACCAAGCCGTTCCATTTCTTTGGCAAGATGTACCATTTCATCTAGCGAAGGTGTAATTAAACCCGACAAACCAATAATATCAACACCTTCTGCTTTTGCTGCTTCTAAAATTTTATTAGCAGGCACCATCACACCTAGATCAATCACTTCAAAATTATTACATTGCAACACAACACCAACAATATTCTTACCAATATCATGTACGTCACCTTTAACAGTCGCCATTAATATTTTACCGTTAGAGCGTGTGCCATCTCCTTTTTCGGCTTCAATATAAGGTAACAAATAGGCAACGGCTTTTTTCATTACCCGTGCAGACTTAACCACCTGTGGTAAGAACATTTTACCCTCACCAAATAAATCACCCACCACGTTCATACCGTCCATCAGTGGCCCTTCGATGACTTCAATGGGACGACTGAATGCAGTACGTGCTTCTTCGGTATCTTCAACTACATACGCGTCAATACCTTTTACTAGAGCATGTTCCAAACGTTTGGCAACCGGCAAGTTTCGCCATTCCAAATCTTCTGTTTTTGCTTTTGTTGAACCATCACCGATAAACTTACTAGCAATATCCAGTAAATGTTCAGTCGCATCAGGAGTTTTGTTTAACACAACATCTTCAACGGCGTTACGCAGCTCCTCTGGCAAGTCATCATAAACGGCGAGCTGGCCTGCATTTACAATACCCATGCTCATACCATTTTTAATGGCATAATATAAAAATACCGCATGAATAGCTTCACGAACTGGGTTATTACCACGAAAGGAGAACGATACATTGGACACACCACCGCTAATCAAGGCATGTGGCAGGTTTTTCTTTATCTCATGAGTGGCTTCAATAAAATCGACACCGTAATTATTATGTTCTTCGATGCCAGTAGCAATTGCAAAAATATTCGGATCGAAAATAATATCTTGTGGAGGAAAATCAACGTCTTCCACTAAAATTTTATAAGCACGTGCACAAATTTCGATTTTACGTTTTTTGGTATCGGCCTGACCGACTTCATCAAAAGCCATCACAATAATCGCCGCACCATAACGACGACAAAGCTTTGCCTGCTGGATAAAATTTTCTTCGCCTTCTTTTAAGCTGATCGAGTTAACAATACCTTTACCCTGAATACATTTTAAACCTTCTTCAAGGATTGGCCATTTGGATGAGTCAACCATTACTGGCACCCTTGAAATATCAGGCTCACTGGCTATCAGGTTTAAAAACATTTTCATTGCCGCTTGCCCATCTAACATACCTTCATCCATGTTGATGTCGATAATTTGTGCGCCGTTCTCAACCTGTTCACGAGCAACACTGAGGGCTTCGTCGTAATTGTCTTCAAGAATTAAACGTTTGAATTTAGCCGAACCAGTCACATTGGTACGTTCACCCACATTAACAAACAAGGAGTCTTCAGTAATATTACAGGGTTCCAGACCTGCTAAGCGTGTTGTAAAGTCTTCTTCTTTCGGTTGGCGAGGCGGATACTTGGCAACCACATCGGCTATTGCTTTAATAAATGCAGGGCTTGTGCCACAACAACCACCAATAATATTGATAAAACCATTTTTAGCCCACTCTTCAATTTCGGCAGCCATTTCTTCTGGTGTTTCGTCGTATTCACCAAATTCATTGGGCAAACCTGCATTGGGGTGCGTATTGATATGGCAGTTAGCAATACCGGCAATTTCTTCCACATACTGGCGTAATTCAGTTGCACCTAATGCACAGTTAAACCCAAAGCTGATAGGTTTAACATGACGTAGTGAATTATAAAAAGCCTCGGCCGTTTGCCCCGATAAAGTTCGACCAGAAGCATCGGTAATCGTACCAGAAATCATAATGGGTAAACGCTTGCCCATTTGTTCAAAATATTCTTCTATCGCAAATAAGGCGGCTTTTGCATTTAAGGTATCGAATATTGTTTCGACCAGTAGAATATCGCAACCACCTTCTACCAATGCTTTGGTGGCCTCTAAATATGTTTCACGCAAGTCATCAAAACTGATATTGCGAAAACCGGGATTGTTAACGTCGGGGCTTAAAGAAGCTGTTCGATTGGTTGGGCCTAACACACCCGCAACAAAACGGGGCTTGTCGGCCGTTGAAAATTCATCACAAACTTCGCGGGCAATTCTCGCTGCTTCAAAATTAAGCTCATAAACCAATTCTTCCATGTCATAGTCTGCCATTGAAACCTTGTTGGCATTAAACGTATTGGTTTCTAAAATATCTGCCCCAGCTTCCAAATAAGCCGCATGAATATCATGGATAATTTTGGGTTGAGTTAGTACCAGTAAATCGTTATTACCTTTTAAGTCGCTAGCATAATCGGCAAAACGTTCGCCTCGATATTCAGCTTCACCTAACTTATAGGACTGGATCATGGTGCCCATAGCACCATCTAAAACAAGAATACGTTCTTTAAGGGCTTGTTCTAATTTATTTGTAGACTGACTCATACGGACTCATTTAATTGTAACGATTGAATGGGCGAAGTTTAGCATGCCTGATAGGAATGGACTATATACTAAGGAATAGTGGTAGCAAAAATAGCTGGATATGTCTAGATATTATCTAACCAGTGTTTAAGGCTATCAGCCTCACGTTTAATATATGAGGAATCGTTAAACGCTTGACCAATCACACTGATACCTTGTGTACAGGTTAATAGGTGCATGGCGAAATGACTCGCCTGTTCTTTGTTGTGACCGAGTAAAACAAATTGTTCGGTAATCCAGTCCCTAAATAATACGATCATTTGCGTTGCATCACTGTAATTAATATTGTTGATCTTGTTAAGCTCGGAACAAACTGTTCCGATAGGGCAGCCATATTTAACAATATTGTCCCGATAGCCCACAATCATATCAACGTACTGATGTAAGCGTTCTTTAGCTGAAGAAATATTCTCATTCCATTCGTTTATAATTTGTTTGATGCCGATTTTTTTATTTTCAATAACCGCAGCTAGAATATCGTCTTTAGTTTTGAAGTGATAATAAAAATTACCGCGAGATATACCAACCACTTTGGCAATGTCTGAAAAAGAAGTATGGTTAAAGCCCTGCCGATAAAATAAATCATCGGCAGTGGATACTATTTTGTTACGCATTGTTTCGGCTTTAGTATTCACGGCTAAAAACCCATACTTCTGTGGTGATCCTTGGCTATTATATCCTACTCATGCTAATGCCGTCTCTTTTTCTAAGAATGGGTAATCGATATAACCTATTTCATCTCCCCCATAGAATGTATCGGGGTTAGGTTTATTTAATTCAGCAGCTGTTTTAAAACGCTCAACGAGGTCAGGATTTGCTATATATAAAGTACCAAAGGCAATACTGTCTGCTGTACCTGTGTTAATAGCCGATTCAGCTTTAGGCAGATCGTAAGCAAAATTAGCTATATAATATCCAGCAAAGTTATTTTTAAATTTCTGATAGTCCAGTTTTTTAGAACCGTTCACCATATCCCCTTCAACAACATGCAGGTAAGCTAGGCCAAGTTTTCCAAGTTGCTTTGTCACATAGTCAAATATTTCTTGTGGGTTGGAGTCATTAATATCATTAAAGGTATTTTCAGGTGATAACCGTACTCCCACATGCGCAGCATCCCAGGCATACATGACGGTGCCCACAACCTCACCTAATAAACGATAGCGATTTTCAAGACTACCACCGTATTCATCATTGCGTTGATTAGCTCCATCGCGTAAAAATTGATCAATTAAATAGCCATTGGCTGCGTGAATTTCTACTCCGTCAAAGCCAGCCGCTTTCGCATTTTCTGTTGCCACTTTATATTGTTCGACTATTGCGCTTATTTCATTCTGCTCTAGGGCATGCGGCTCAACGTAAGCTTGCATCCCTTCATATGTGATTGCCTCACCTTTTGGCTTAATAGCCGAAGGCGCAACTGGCAGTGCATTATTTGGCTGCATTGAAGGATGGGAAATACGCCCCACATGCCAAAGTTGTAAGACAATTTTGCCACCTTCCTGATGTACCGCATCGGTCACCTTTTTCCAACCCGCCACTTGTTCTGCACTATGAATACCCGGTGTTGCAGGATAACCAACACCTTGCGGTGATACCTGAGAGCCTTCGGTAATAATCAACCCCGCCGTGGCACGTTGTCGATAATATTCCACATTCATCGGTTGAGGCACATTGCCACTGGCGGCACGATTACGAGTTAATGGTGCCATCACGATGCGGTTAGCCACTTCAATGGCGCCTATCCTGCCACCTGAAAACAAGTCTATGTCCATATTTTCTTTATTTTTCATTAAGTTACTCCTTTTGAGTCATTATATTAAATTCTACACCACCCTAATTAGGACAATAGTCCTAGAACAAAAGTAAAAATAGGTCAATCGTCCTAATTTGTCAAGCTCCGTCTTTAATACAAGCTAAAACCAAAGTTTAGAATAACACCTTGAAAATATTAAAAAGAACAAGCAAATTTCAGTATAGAGTATAGTGAAGAACCTGTTGGCGAAATCAAGCCATTCGCGTTGCACGCCGCTTGATTAGTGCTTTAGATTCCAATCAAATTGAGAAACAAGATGAAAACAATCGGTCTTTTAGGTGGTATGAGTTGGGAGAGTACGACTAGTTACTATCGTGCGATAAATGAAGGTGTAAGAAAATCACTTGGGGGATTACACTCTGCAAAAATTGCGATGTATAGTGTTGATTTTGATCCCATCGAAAAACTACAACATAAAGGTGACTGGGAAGCCACTGCAAAGGTGTTATCCGAAGCAGCCCAAAATATACAATCAGCAGGTGCTGATTTTTTACTTATCTGCACAAACACGATGCACAAGGTGGCCCCACAGATAAAAAAATCCATAGATATCCCATTACTTCATATAGCGGATGCAACCGCTGAGGTGCTGATTGAAAATAGAATTAAAAAGGTTGGCTTGCTGGGTACCGCATTTACAATGGAACAGACATTCTACAAAGGTCGGCTAATTGAAAAACACGGGTTGAATGTTCTAGTTCCGAATAGTACCGATAGAAAAATTATTCACAATATAATTTATCAAGAACTTTGTTTAGGGAAAATTGAAGTGAGTTCAAAAATCGAGTATTTGCGCATCATTGAGTGGTTGGTTAATCAAGGTGCCGAAGCAATCATTCTTGGGTGTACAGAAATTGGAATGTTAATAAACCAAAAGGATACCAGTGTAACACTGTTCGATACGACGGCTATTCATGCTGATAAGGCCGTAAAATATGCACTGCAATAATGAAGATTTTACCTTATTAATCATTCTTTATTAAAAACAATCGTTCTTGCCGGGTTAGCATTACTTGCATTTGCGGCCAACTCGGTACTATGTCGCTTAGCCCTAGGAAATGAGGCGATAGATGCATCGAGTTTTACTGTTATACGGCTATTATCAGGCACTCTTGTTCTTTTTATAATTATTGGCTCCACCAGAGATATAACAAGGGTATCTACAAAAGGTAGTTGGGCAGCTAGCTTTATACTATTTCTATACGCTGTTACATTTTCTTATGCTTATATTTCGTTGGACACCGGTACGGGTGCATTGATTTTATTTAGCGCAGTTCAGATAACAATGATTTTACTGTCTCTTATTTCTGGTACACGATTGCATTACACTGAATGGGTAGGCGTAATCATTGCTTTTACGGGGTTTGTCTACCTTATTCTGCCCAGTATTACTACACCGTCAACTACGGGATTTTTGCTAATGGCTGTGGCTGGAATATCATGGGGTGTTTATACTCTGAAAGGTCGTGGTTCGCAGAACCCTCTTATGGATACGGCTTATAATTTCTTTAGGACTATTCCATTCGTTATACTGTTAGCCATTATTACTATTAATAATACGCATTATACATTTTCAGGAATATTATTAGCTTTATTGTCTGGCGGTATTGCATCAGGAATTGGTTACACTATATGGTATATCGCTCTTGGTAGTCTTTCAGCTACTCAAGCGGCAGTCCTTCAACTGTTAGTCCCGGTTATTGCCGCAGTGGGTGGTATTGTCTTTGTGTCTGAAGTAATCACTTTACGCCTGATGATTTCAACTGCCATCGTTCTTGGTGGTATATTAATGGTCGTTTTAGGTAGATATTATTTTGTTCAGTTACAATCAAACAACAAGAATAACAAATAGATCCCATCAACTACAAAATAATATTTATTATCACACTATCTCTTATGGCCATTGAACATAGCGTTATTTATAACAACAGCAACATGGAGAGTCTTATGAATTTAATGTTTAGAATGTTATAGCTATTAATGACTTCATTTTTTAAACCTAGACTTCCTATCGAAAAACCAAAAAACTCACTACGCCTTAGAGTTCTGCCTAATGACATTGATATTAATTTACATATGAATAATGGATTCCGGTCATATCTGAACATACTATGAAATATACCATTAAAATGGAAATAACAGGTTGGGATGAAAAGTCATTTAAAATGCTGCATACCTTCATCGTTGCTGAAAGAATTATTGCCGAGGGAACCTCTTGTGGCGTTATTTTAAGTACAAGTGGTGTAATACCACCAGACGAAGTTATGAAAAAAGTAGCATCCCGTTTAATTTCTTAAAACAAGTTTATCCATAGGATATGGATACCAGATGGATAAAACCAATTATGTTAAAGGAAGTATTGCAAACCACGTAGCAAATTTATTCCAAAGGCTACTGTCTGTCCATGTTAAATTTAGCCCCTGAAAAATTAGAAATATTGCAAGCATTATTGGAAAAACTTCACGTCCTTGTTTTTGTTTGTGCTCCATTATAATTAAAACAATAAAAATAAGATCGGTTAATGTAAAGGTTATAACCTGAAAACTAAATGGGAGCGGAGGAATATCGACAGGTATTCTTGCTACAGCCGGATCGATCAAGGTTAATGCTGTAGAAATCATATAACGCGCATGACGTACAGGACTTTTTCGATAAATAATAGCCAACACATACGCAATGATAAAAATAGCCAACAACGATAACTGTAAAAATAGTATATAGAGACGCGAACCAGATATTCCATCTTCCCTGATAACTATTTGATTGTGTGCTAACAAAATAAGAGAAATAATAATAAGAGGAACTAGCACGTAAGACAATTTACCGATAAATCGGTGCAGCAGATATTTTTTATAACGAATAAGAAAGGCTTGAGTAATAAGCAGAATAATCCAGAGCAACATTGTAACGGCATGAAAATGAACATAACCGTCAATATCGCCAAAGAGTTGTGAAAAATAAGATTGCCAAAAGCCAATAATGGCAAGAAAAAATAAAACTATAAAGTAAAAACCACTCTTTGGAAACATCCCGTGTCTGCCTTTTATTTTTTATATTCAAATAAGACAGGACTATCCAGAATAGTTCACTGAGCTATTGTTTTAATCGATAACCTGTTTTAAACATCCACCAAATCATTGCAAGACAAGCGGCAAGAAAGAACAACACCATTAATAAACTTAATTCAACACTGACATCAGATACCTCAAAGAAACTCCAACGGAAGCCACTGATTAAATAAACCACTGGATTAAACAAGGTGACCGTTTGCCAAGCCGGAGGTAACATATCAATCGTGTAAAAACTGCCACCGAGAAAAACTAGTGGGGTGATAATTAACATCGGGATCAGTTGAAGCTTTTCAAAATTATCAGCCCATAAGCCGATAATAAAACCAAATAAGCTAAAAGAAATACAGGTTAGGATTAGAAAAGCCAACATCCATAGCGGGTGTGCAATTTCAAAGGACACAAAGAAACCTGCTGTTGCTAAGATGATCAACCCAATAATAAATGACTTGGTTGCTGCCGCCCCCACATAACCTAAAACAATCTCAACAAATGAAATCGGTGCTGACATTACTTCATAAACGGTGCCAGTGAACTTGGGGAAAAATATGCCAAAAGATGCATTGGTAATACTTTGGGTGAGTAACGCTAACATCATTAAGCCCGGCACAATAAATGCCCCATAGGGTACACCGTCCACGGTTTGAATACGCGAACCAATTGCTGAACCAAAAACCACAAAATACAGTGCTGTCGAAATAACAGGCGACACAAAACTTTGCAAGATCGTTTCCCATGCACGCAACATTTCATATTTATAAATAACTCTGACGGCGTAAATGTTCATTATTTTGTATTAACCAGACTGATAAAAATATCTTCTAAAGAAGTTTGGGATGTATTCATATCTTTCAACCGCAATTTTGCCTCATCTAGCTTATGTATTAGTTCAGCAATACCCGTGCGAGTTTTTAAGGGATCATACGTATAGGTAAGAAAATACCCATCAGACGATAAATCTAAATCCCATGAATGAAGTACAGTGGGTATTTTTTCTACTGACTCCTCAAGCTCAATGGTAAGCTGGCGTTTACCTAGCTTGTGCATTAAGGCTTTTTTATCATCCACTAATAGTAATTCGCCATTGGCGATAACACCAACCCTATCAGCAATTTCTTCAGCTTCTTCAATATAGTGTGTCGTTAAAATAATGGTAACTCCGGATTCACGTAAACGCTTCACCACATTCCACATCTCTTTTCGCAATTCGACATCGACACCGGCTGTTGGCTCATCCAGAAATAAAATTAATGGCTGATGAGAGAGTGCCTTACCTATTAATACTCGCCGTTTCATTCCACCCGAAAGTGACATTAATATACTGTCTTTCTTGTCCCAAAGTGACAAATCTTTAAGTAGCTGTTCCAGATAAGCCGGATCTGGTTTTTTGCCAAATAGTCCGCGACTAAAACATAAGGTATTCCATACTGTATCAAATGCACCCAGTGTTAATTCCTGCGGTACAAGACCAATCAATGAACGAGTTTCACGGTATTGGCGAATAATGTCATGACTAGCAACCGTAACCGTACCCGTACTGGCTTTAACAATGCCACAAATAATTGAAATTAACGTGGTTTTACCAGCACCGTTTGGCCCGAGCAAAGCCAAGATTTCACCTTGAACGATCTCAAGACTCACATCTTTGAGTGCATGATGACCATCTGAATATATCTTGGATAAATGTTTGATTGAAATAATGGGCTGCATAATACGCTTAGCGTACCACAACTTATAATTTAAATATCACGATTAATTATTAAAATTAAATGACTGGTTTATCATTTCAAACAGGCCTAAGCCTTTAATTTTTCGTTGATCGCCCATCATTATTTACAAATCAGCTATTATAAACGGTTTCATTATCTTCTTTATAATTCTGTATTATTGACTTTAAGTTTTGGCTCATAGCCTACTCTTTTTTTATTTAACAGACATAATTCAATATGGGGAAATCTTTAATGACTCACATTTTCAGAGAAAACATTAATAACCACAACCCCTGAAATAATAAGCACCATGCCTATAATTGCCGGAATATCGGGTGTTTCGCCATATAAAAAGTAGCTAACCGCTGTCACCAGAATAATACCTAAACCAGACCAAACGGCATAAGTGATACCGACCGGAATGGTTCTTAACACAAGCGCCATAAAATAAAGAGCAACCAGAAATCCAACAATAACAATGATACTGGGCATAAGTTTAGAAAATTCCGCAGATGCTTTTAGTGCGCTAGTTGCTGTCACTTCAGCAATTATTGCTATGGCAAGGTATATATACGCCATTATTAAGCCCTTTACTGTTTCTCCACTAACAGTAATGTACCATCCGCTTTTACCACCTTAACAACGTCACCAATAGCACAATCTTTCCCCCCAATTTTCCAAGTTGTGTCATCCACTCGGATTCGACCACGTTGATTAACAATGGGCTCTTCTAAGGTAAAGGTTCGTCCGACATATTGCATACCTCGACGATTAAGCTGTGGCTGATCGGTTTCTAGTGGATTTCGTGCTGCAATTTTTTGCCATACAAATAAGCTGGCAACACTCAAAATTGAAAATATTAATAACTGATATTCCCATGTAATGCCCGTAAACAAGCTTAATAATAAACCCATTATGGCAGCCGCAATGGCTATCCACATAAAAAATGCACCGGGTGCAAAAACTTCAAGCACAAAAAGAATAACGGCAAGAATAAACCAGTGCCAATTGGTTAAATGTTCTAATAGTTCATTCATGAAATTAACCTATTTTTTAACGACTTTAGTCAGCTCGGCTATGCCACCGATAGCACCAATAATACTAGCCGCTTCCAATGGCATAAGGACTAGTTTTTCATTCGGTGCGGAGGCTATTTCTTTTAAGGCATCGACATAATTATTAGCCACAAAATAATTAAGCGCATTCACATCGCCTTGTTCAATCGCTTTGGATACAACATGGGTTGCTCTTGCTTCTGCTTCGGCCTGACGTTCTCTTGCTTCGGCATCTAAAAAGGCAGCTTCTTTACGCCCCTCTGCTGATAAAATAGCGCCCTGTTTTTCGCCTTCGGCTTTCAGAATTTCAGCTTGACGTTCACCTTCGGCTTCCAAAATTAGTGCACGTTTTTCACGTTCAGCTTTCATTTGACGCGCCATGGCATCCACTAAATCACGTGGTGGGCTGATGTCTTTAATTTCAATCCGAGTGACTTTGATCCCCCAGGGTGTTGTTGCATCATCCACTACACTCAGTAACCGAGCATTAATCTTATCCCGTTTAGATAAAAGCTCATCCAGATCCATTGAGCCCATCACCGTTCGGACATTGGTCATGGTCAGGTTTAAAATGGCTAATTCTAATTGATTAACTTCATAGGCCGCTTTGGCTGCATCAAGCACTTGATAAAAGACAACCCCATCAACTCGCACCATGGCATTATCTTTAGTGATCACTTCCTGTGATGGAACATCGAGAACTCTTTCCATCATATTTAATTTTGCACCAATACGATCAAAAACAGGTGTAATCCAATTTAAACCGGGGTTAAGGGTACGTGTATAGCGCCCAAAACGTTCAACCGTGTACTCCCTTCCCTGTGGAACAGATTGCACTCCCATAAATAAAAATGCAATTGAAAAAAACAAACCAAATAGAACAAATGATCCAAACCCTAACTCAAACATAATCCACTCCTTATT
Source organism: uncultured Thioalkalispiraceae bacterium (assembly GCA_964472525.1). Classification (GTDB taxonomy): domain Bacteria; phylum Pseudomonadota; class Gammaproteobacteria; order UBA6429; family Thiohalophilaceae; genus SZUA-37. The sequence continues at coordinate 56,673 of CAYYLL010000004.1, forward strand.
TTGTCTTTATTGAGTATACCGTTTTAAGCCGATAAAAAAAGTAACAAATACAGAGACTAGGTTTTACTCACCCGCGCCTTCTGTTTCAATATTTAGAATTTTACCACAATGTTTACAATGTATGGCGTCGTTATCATGCCGCGACAATCCACATACCGGGCACTTGTAACGGACCTTCCCCGGCCGAAAAATAGTTTGTATTAACCTTAAAAACAAAGAAATACCAAATATCATAATAAACACGGCCAACACATGTCCACTGGTACCAATTAAAGTAATATCCCCAAAGCCGGTTGTGGTAAGTGCTGCAACCGTAAAATACAATGCGTCAATATAATTAACAATGGATGGGTTCTTTCCCACCTGCGTTACATACACCACTTCAGTAACAATAAAAACAAATACCAACAGGTTAACAATACTAAAGATAATATCTTCGTTCACTCGCACAAACGTTGACTGCTTTCGTAATGACTTAAGAACATGGTATGAACGTAAAAGTCTTAGTGCACGCAATACTCTTAGGAAAGCAAAATTTTCAGCCAAAGTCGGTGCTAGCAAAGAAACAATGACGATCATATCAGCCATACCAATAGGATTAAAAATATCTTTCAGGCGTGCTTTACTGATATAAAGCCTGGCAGCAAACTCGATAAGAAAAATAATACCAATGACTTCTTCAATTCCATGGTATTCATCAACGTGGTGATAAAAAGAGGCCACCACAAAATAAAGGATTGTTAGTAAATCAAAACTCAATAATAACCAACGAAAAACCATCGCCCGGCGATTATGCCCATTATAAAGACCATCGATCGTGTTATATAAACGCCCGAACTGACTATCTGGCATACCCTCATCCTGTTTATAGTTGTTAAATGTATCTAATCGTTCAGCTTATACCCTCGTCTTAATCGAGTCTATCTTCTATCTTGCTATGATATAATAACCTGATGACGAAACTCGCACGCACATCCAACAGCTTCAATAAACTACGTTCCCGACTCGAACGTGAAACAGGTAAAGCCATTGGTGACTATAAAATGATCGAAGATGGCGATGTCATTATGGTGTGTTTATCCGGTGGCAAAGATTCCTATACCATGCTGTCGGTGTTACAGGCCCTGCAAAAACGCGCACCGGTTAATTTTAAATTGATTGCGATGAATCTGGATCAGAAACAGCCCGGCTTTCCTGATGAAGTGTTACCTGAGTACCTGAAATCACTTAACGTGGATTACCATATTATTACTCAGGATACCTACTCGATAGTTAAAGAAAAAATTCCCGAGGGTAAAACTACCTGCTCACTGTGTTCACGATTACGCCGCGGTATTATTTATAAAACAGCCAAGCAACTCGGTGCTAATAAAATTGCATTAGGTCATCACCGTGATGATATTATTGAAACACTATTTTTAAATATGTTTTTTGGTGCCAAAATAAAAGCCATGCCACCCAAGTTATTAACCGATGATGCTGCACATATTTTAATTCGTCCACTTGCTTACTGTGCCGAACGCGACATTGAACGTTTTGCGGTGCAAATGGAATACCCAATTATCCCCTGTAACTTGTGTGGTTCACAGGAAAACCTGCAACGTCAGTCGATAAAGAAAATGTTGGGGGACTGGGAAAAAGATTACCCCGGACGTAATACCAATATTTTTCATGCGATCCAGAATATTGTGCCGTCACAACTTGCAGACAACAAACTTTTTGATTTTAAAAATTTGCAAACAAGTACTCTTGATGCTGAAGAAAATTTGTTTGACTTTACCACTCGTTATAACTGTGACAGCCGTTTTTCAATACCGGTAAAATAATCCCCCGCTGCAAGCAACGGGGCTTACCAGAAAAGACAATCTAATCCTTCCTTCTTAATAACTAAACAGAAGCCGCAAACGCAGCCCAAGTTATATCCTTTAATGTTTCATAAGTCCCATTGCCATCGGCATCAATCTCAACACGAACCAAACCCGATGCAGAACCATCACCTAAAATGGTGATACGCATATTGCCACCTTGCTTGCCGGTTACTTCAAAAACACCAGCATAAGGGTAACTGTCTAAATTATAATTATATTTAATTGTCGTTGTTGTCTTTACGGTAACGCTACCACCTAACTTTGTACTGCTCACGGTATACTTAAAATCATAGGTTAGTTGGCCGTTATTGGTATCATCCACATGCGATTCAGAAAAATCTGTCAACGTTACCGTGTCATTGATAGAGGGCGACACCACCTTAACCGTCAGTACGCCACCATTATTACTGTATTTACCGGTTTCAATACCCGCAAATATTGAAGATGCTTCAAATAAAGTACCGTCAATCGTTAATGTTGTACTCTTTGCCAAAATACTAAAAGTATTGAAGGTATATTGAGTATCAAAACCCGCAATAGAGGATACGGCTTTAATCGCCTGACCATCCAGAACAACACCAAAGAACTTACAATTTACAAAAGTATAAGAGCCATAACCGGGGTCGAGAACAGCCGGAATGTCATACGAGCCCCCATTGGTACAGGCAGCCTGCACAGGTTTCCCTGCAATGTTCAGGTTCTCTGTTAGTGAACTTCCTCTTACCCCCATATCAAAAGCATACTTCGCTACACTGGTATTTTTAGATTCTGATTGAGTACTAAAATCAACTTGCGCGGCAGTATTCGTTGTCGTCGTACCACCACTTGAATTACCACCACTCGTGTCCGTACCCCCACCACCGCAAGCGGCAAGTAAAAAAGTACCCATAAGAACAATGAAAATTTTATTAAAAGAAAAAACTGATAAATAACGCATACCCTACTCCTTAGGAATTATTTGCGGCAATAGCCGCTATTTATTTTCTTTGATTCTTTAATAAAGAATCAGTCTGAGATGCTACTGCCTAAGCAACGATAAAACTAAGTGCAAGTTCACATTTTAACCCTGACACCGAGAATCCACGTGATAGGGTGAAAATTTAAAAAACCCGCTTACTTTAAACAAATATCCCCACTTTAATATAAAAATAGCTTATATTTTAATGAAAATATCTAAATATTAAATTATTTATTGGGAAAGTATATTTTCACCTTAAAATAACACTATAGTGGGAATTTATTCTATAAATTCACTAATAACTGATCGCACATCCCATTTGCCTGTGACTCATATCCACCACCAAACATATTAAAATGGTTTAATATATGGTACAAATTGTACAAAACCTTACGGATCGGATAACCCGCATCCAGAGGCCAGCAATCATTGTATTGTTCGTAGAAGTCGCGGCTAAAACCACCAAACAGTTCTGTCATGGCGATGTCGGCCTCACGATCACCATAATAAGTGGCCGGGTCAAAAATAACCGGCTCGCCCTTACTACTAAAAGCATAGTTACCCGACCATAAGTCTCCGTGCAATAAAGACGGTTCGGGCGTATAGCCCTGAAAAAATTTCGCCAAATCTGCCTGGATACGCTCACCTTTTGCTAGCAAACTGTTACTTGCACCTTGCTGTTCGGCTAACTTTAACTGAAAGCCTAAACGCTGTTCATTCCAGAATACCAACCAGTGATCGCTTGGTTGATTTTGTTGCACCGTAGAGCCAATGGTATTTTCACGTGTCCAACCAAACTGGCGACGCGTATGCCGGTGTAGCTTTTCAAGCTGACGCGCAAAATCCTGCATACTGCCCTGCCCACCTAGCTGAATATTTTCCATAACAATATAGGACTGCGTTCCATTAATACCACTACAAACAGCAGCCGGTACACGAATAGCTTTTGCTTTAGCCAACTCTGCTAGTCCTTCGGCTTCAGCTTCAAACATAGATAACTTATTCGCACTGTTTAATTTTACAAAATAAGTTTTATTGTTTGACTGAATACGATACGCCGAATTAATACAGCCGCCACCGACAACACTGTGCTTTTTTATCTCAAATGACTCAGCTGTTACCTGAGTAATATGTGCGGCGAGTAAATCCCAGTTCATTTATTTAAATATTTGCTTAAAAAATTGCTGCATTTTAGCCCATGATTCTTTATCGGCTTTGGCATTGTATTGCAAGGGCAAATTAAATTTTTTGCCCAACACATCGGCTCTTGGGTTTGTAAAACTATGCTTTGCACCTTTGTAATTAATAAACTCATAGTTAACTTTTGCCTGTTTCATTTCTTTTTTAAATGCAGTAATTTGTTTTTTTGTTGTGAACGGATCGTCTTTACCATTTAGTACTAATATACGTGCTTTCACTTTACCTTTTTTAGCCGCTTGTTTTGTTCCAAGGCTACCGTGAAAACTGACGACACCTTTTAAGTCAACTCCCTGACGCGCCATATCTAAAACAACACCGCCACCAAAACAATAACCAATAGCGGCAACACGCTTAGGATCAGTCATAGCTTGTGCTTTTAATATGGCGAGTCCTTTTTTATAACGCTTACGTGCAATGTCCATATTATTAATAACCGCCATCATGAATTTTTTCGCATCACTAGGATGCTCCGTTACTTTGCCTCGGCCATACATGTCCAATGCAAACGCACTGTAGCCTAACTTAGCTAACATCCGCACCCGTTTACGCGCATATGCGTTTTGTCCCCACCATTCATGAACAACCAGCACTCCGGGGCGTTTGCCTTTTATGGCATCGTCATACGCGTAGTAACCGGTCATTGGAATTCCATTAACAGAATAGGGAATAACTTTAGTCATAACTTTGGCATAAAGTGAGGAGGAAGCACTTAAAAATACAGCAACTAAAATCCATTTTAAAATAATGGGAAATCTATTGGTATGGGTGATGTTTTTTTCGAACATTTTTGTAATTCCTTCTATCGTAATTATCTAGAATAATATCCATACAAATATTAAAGTATAAAATTCAGCTTTTTAGCATAGAATTTTTTCTATTTGAGCATATACTCATTGCTAGCTCAACACCTTACTTTGCATTTTAAAAAACACAAAGGACGTTATTAAAATGAACAAAACCATCATTCAAAAAAACCAGCTCTCTTATTTTACAATTTTTGTTATTTTATTCCTGACTTTTCCCGTACAGGCTGACACCTCGCTAGCAAAACAAATAGAACACTATATGCAACAGCAGGGAACAAATAAGAACACCCCTAAAATAACAGCTAAAGACAAAGCTATTATGCAGCAAGCAGCCAAAGATCTGGCTAAAGCAATGCCTAATCCGGGGTTAAAGGTAGGCGATCATGCACCGGATTTTAGTTTACCCAATGCTTATGGGAAACAACTTAAACTTTCGACCTTACTAAAGAAAGGGCCCGTTATTATTAATTTTTATCGTGGTGCATGGTGCCCATTTTGTAATCTTGAATTACATGCTCTCAAAGCACACTTACCCCGTTTTAAAAAATACGGTGCAACACTTATATCCATTACCCCTCAAAAACCAGATAAATCATTACAGCAAATAAAAAAAGACAAGTTCGCTTTTGATATTTTAAGTGATTTAGACAGCCATGTGATTAAACAATATAAACTGTTTTTTACCCTACCACCCAAACTCGTGACACTTTATAAAAAAATGGGGCTAAACCTTGAAGACTTTAATGGCAAAGGTCGCAATGAGTTACCCGTGCCAGGAACTTTTGTTATCGATAAAATGGGGATTATTCGTGCCGCTTTTGCAGATACCGATTACAAAAAAAGAATGGAACCTGACGCAATCATTGACGCATTAAAAAAACTTTAAACAAATATAAATTAACCTTAGCTGTGCATGAAAAATTAGATTGCTTCGCTAGTACTCGTACCGACAAAATAAGGTTAAATTAATTAATCAACAATATATATTTGAATAAAGGCAGGCTTTTCAAATAAAATTTAATCCTGTTTAACTTAAACTAGTCATATCTTGTCCACAACACATGGGAGATTTTACTTTACCATGCCCATCTGGACATTCTGAAACATGCACGTCATGTCCATCGTCAGCCGTTACCGAACCATGTACCAATTCCTTACCACATTGACCACACGTCATAGTTCCAATACTCATTCCACATTTTTCACATTTATAAGCCGCCATTTTATTCTCCTGAATTTATCTATTGCCTGTTTGTTTTTCTGAGTATAGGTGATCATTCATGACAGTAGAACAACGATATTGAAAATAAAGTCCTCTCATTTTGTAAGATGAAACAACTTCGCAAATTACCATACTAATAGCTGCTTTTTTATCCAAAGCCACCTATACTTTGCAACATTACCCGCAAATGAAAAGGACTTTTTGTACCCACATTCCTATTGGATTTTATTTTGAAATTAGTTACTTTAAGCATCAACTTACTTGCCTCTACACTACTCTTCTTTTTCACCCAAGCAACCGTTGTTGCCAACGAACCAAGCGAAAATTTAAACCGTGTTTTTATTGTTGATTGCAAAGCAACCGGGCAATATGGGCTTTATTCCTATTTGTTATTTTCACGACAACCCGTGTTTGACGCACACACCCGTGCACTCAAACAAATGGAGCGCTTACTGCGTGATGTTAACCAGTTAAAACAGCATTACACCCATACACCCACTGACAACCAGCAGACCGTCTATATACCGGTTTCTTTTGAACCACAAACTTGGATAACCCAACCAACAGAAAATGACTACGATGCCGCTGCACGTTGGGTAATGCACAATTTTGATTTCCAATGCAGCAAAAAACTATTAAACCATTTCCCCAAAATAAAAGGTGATGGCCCTTATATCTTGTCCAGTGCCCAAAAAATTCAGCAGACATCACCGTGGCGAATGCCTGTACTGGTACAAGATCTTTCAACCGCAAAGCTCGGTGAATCTCTATTCTGGTTTGATACTTTCTTTAAAAAAAGTGCACAACCGCAACCATGGGAAACGATGGATCTGCTGCGTTTACAGGAAAATATGTTGTCGTTATTGTTAGGGCAGTACCACAAGGAAAAACAAAAGACCCTACCAACACCCACATTATTACCAACAGCAAACCCCTTACACAACAAACAGCCAAAACAAATACAAACAGAGCCAAAAATGGCTTACTCCATTCATAAAAGCCCATGGATTAAGAGTAATCCCTATCTCAACAAAATAACCATTCAATTTAAAAGGGAAAAAGTAAAAGAATCCACACGTCAAACTAAAAGGTAATTTTAAAATTGCCCGAAATGGCTGTTTCGTCCAGACCAATATTACAAAGTAAAAATTGCTTTTAACAAATTTAAAATGAAATACAAGTGCTTTATTGGCTTTTTTTGAATGTTATTCACAGCTAATATTCGCTTGTTTTTTAACCGTATTTTTTATATAAGAAAAGCAACATATAAACAATAATAGCCTATAAAAACAATGTAACACATTGATTATAAATAATATATTCCGAAGTGGTTAAAATTTAACCATTGTAACAAAAATGTAGTACTGACGCGGATTTCACTTCTATTATCCCTTTTCATCCACAAAGTTATCCACAGGAATTGTGGATAAGGCGAGGTAAATAGAAACAACAATACCTTAGCCAATTTATTCTAGAATTTACCTTAGAATAACATCCTAACTGTCTTCCAAATGTTGAAATTATGTTGATTTTGTATAGTTTTCTATCAACTCGGCACAAAGACTTGTTCAGTATTGTAAAACTTCTGTTAACGTAACGCCCATGCAAGACTCTCTTTTTAGCTCAGACTCTAAATCCGGGACCCCACCCAGCCCACAAACTGAAAATTTGCAGACTATTCAAGTGGCTGTTCCCAAACCGCTGCGGTCACTGTTTGATTATCGGGTGAGCACACAGCAAATGACCAGACTCAAGCCCGGGATGCGCGTAAAAGTACCCTTTGGCAGGCAGCAGCTTATTGGGGTTGTTATCCACACTGATCAAGTCAGCCATTATCCCAGCGATAAATTAAAAGCCATTATCAACATTATCGACGATTCACCTTGCCTGCCCAACAATATTTTAGAGTTACTTCAATGGGTAAGTCGTTACTACCAGTATCCAATTGGTGAAGTCTTTTCCCATGCCTTACCTGCGTTATTGCGACAGGGGAAGCCACCATTACCGGTAACGGAAAATGTCTGGCAGCTCACCGAACAAGGCCGTGCTACCGACTCGGCAACTCTTGGTCGCGCACTGAAACAACGACAAATTCTGGACTTTCTAAAGCACACTGCCGACAGTGACAATATTAGCACCACTCATACTGCCACCAGGCTAAACCAACAGTGGAGCAACTGGCGCGATGCCATGCGTCGACTCGATGAAAAAGGACTCGTTACTCAAACACAGCAAAGCTCAATTTTTGCCAACACATTAAAGCCCACCGCCAGCCCCTTGCACCGTTTAAATCACGAGCAGCAACTCGCCGCAGACAGCATTAGCAAGGCCCTCGGCCAACATCATGCCTTTTTACTCGAAGGCATTACCGGCAGCGGCAAAACCGAAGTTTATATGCAGGTAATTCTGGCCGTACTCCAGCGAGGCCAACAGGTTTTAGTACTCGTGCCCGAAATCGGTTTAACCCCACAACTAGTTGAACGCTTCGAGCGCCACTTAAATACCCACGTTGCGGTTTTACATTCGTCCATGAATGATACTGAACGCCTGAATAACTGGTTAGCAACGCAAGATGAAAATAACGACTCAAGAGCCCGCGTACTTATTGGCACCCGTTCGGCCGTGTTTACTCCGTTTAAAAATTTAGGTTTGATCTTAATCGATGAAGAACATGACCTGTCTTTAAAACAACAGGACGGCTTACGCTATTCCGCGCGTGACGTGGCTATTATGCGTGCCCACAGTGCCAATATACCTATTATACTAGGTTCAGCAACGCCTTCTTTAGAAACCTTATACAACGCACAACAGCAACGTTTCACCCATTTACGATTAAAACAACGCGCCGGGGAAGCTGTCCTGCCGGATATTCATTTACTCGACGTTCGCAGCCAGAAGCTCAAACACGGTTTATCGGCACAACTTATTCAGCGCATACGCGCCCACCTTGAACAAGGCAATCAGGCTTTATTGTTTTTAAACCGACGTGGGTTTGCACCCGTACTCATGTGTTATGAATGTGGCTGGCTATCTCACTGCCCACGCTGCGATGCCTACCTTACCTTGCACCAACGTGCCCAACAGTTACGCTGCCACCACTGCGGCACCGAAACACATATTCCACACGCCTGCCCGGACTGCCAGAACAAGGGCGCGCAGAGTGAACTTAACCCCGTCGGCCTTGGCACCGAACAAGTCGAAGACGCGCTTGCAAGCTTATTCCCGGATAAAACCATTTTAAGGATCGACCGCGACAGCACCCGTAAAAAAGGTGAGCTAGAAAGCAAACTACAGCAAGCCAAAGACGACCATATTGATATTTTACTCGGCACCCAAATGCTCGCCAAAGGCCACCACTTTCCACGCGTGACCTTAGTCGGGATTTTAAGCGCCGACCAAGGTTTATACAGCGCCGACTTCCGCGCCAGTGAACGTATGGGTCAACTGATTTTACAGGTAGCCGGACGCGCCGGACGTGAACAACAGCGCGGCGAAGTACTCATTCAAACCTGTCACCCAGACAACCCCTTACTACGCGACTTGCAACACCACAGCTACCCCGATTTTTGCAAAGACTTATTCAATGAACGCCAACAGGCGATGTTGCCACCGTATACTTACCATGTGCTGATTCGCGCCGAAGCGATTGACGAAGATTCACCTATTGAATTTTTACAGGCTGCCAAAAATGCCCAACCATCTATCAAGAATAATCTTGTTGAAGTCTTCGGCCCCTTCCCCGCGCCCATGACCCGCCGTGCCAGTCGCTATCGTTATCAAATGTTATGTCAGGCAGGCAACAGAAATGATTTACAACAACTAATGCACCACTGGCTACCACTTATCGAGAAATTACCCAACCGCAAAAAAGTAAGATGGTCGGTGGACGTGGATCCACAGGAGATGTTTTAAAAAGATTGTTAAAAAGTAAGCATCGACTTTTAACATCGGTTATAAATATAGGGGGGAGTATTCCCTAATCATCCGTACGGATATACGCTATCTGTCTTCTTTGACGTGCCAAAATCGTTGACAATCCAACCCTTTGATCTTCTTAATTTTATTGCGGTTAATCAAGCATACACCCTATTAGTAATGCTGCGCTAAGGCTATAATGATTATTTTTAAACTCGACCAAAAACAGATCCCTAAACTATTTATGAAATCCGAAATCAGCCAATTATTGCAACACGCCGTTGAACAGTTACAAACACAAGGCATATTACCTGCCGATTTGAATATAAATATTCGTCTGGAGAACACCCGCGACTCCTCCCACGGTGATTTAGCCTGTAATTTAGCCATGATGTTGGCCAAACCCGCCAAAGCCAAGCCGCGTGATATTGCTGAAGCCATTGTAACGGCCTTACCTGCATCAGATTTGGTTAGCAAGGTTGAAATAGCGGGGCCCGGTTTTATTAATTTTTACCTCAATGCCAGTGCCACCGCATCGATCGTTAAACAAATTCTGGAGGCGGGCGAGACTTACGGCCAGTGCAAACTTGTTGAAGACAAAAAAGTTCAAATCGAATTTGTATCGGCCAACCCGACAGGTCCATTGCATGTTGGCCATGGCCGCGGCGCAGCTTACGGTGCGACCTTGGCCAATCTTTTATCCGCCGTGGGTTATAAGGTTCACCGTGAATATTATGTGAATGATGCCGGGCGACAAATGGACATCCTGTGCGCCAGTGTCTGGTTACGTTATTTGGAATTGTGCGGTGAAGAATTTGATTTCCCGGCCAATGGTTATAAAGGGGATTATGTCTGGGACATTGCGGCCACCTTGCACCGCGAAAATGCCGACAAGTTTAAACATAGTTGGCCGATAGCCGAGCAGCTACCCAAAGACGAACCAGACGGTGGCGATAAAGAAGAATATATTGATGCGATTATCGACCATGCTAAAACATTATTAGCCGATAATTACCGAACAGTTTTCGATCTTGGTTTAAATTATCTAGTCGCAGACATTAAAGATGATTTGCAACACTTTGGTGTCGAGTTTGATGAGTGGTTTTCTGAGCGAAAACTAATGGATGATGCCTCCGTACAAACCGCGCTCGACCTTTTACAAAAGAACAACCACGTTTATGAAAAAGGCGGTGCGCTCTGGTTTCGCTCGACTAACTTTGGTGACGAAAAAGATCGCGTGGTGGTGCGTGACAATGGCCAAACCACTTATTTTGCATCCGATATTGCTTACCATTTGAATAAATTCGAGCGTGGTTTTGAAACCGTGATTGATATTTGGGGTGCCGACCATCATGGTTATGTGCCTCGTGTTAAAGCGGCTATTACGGCCACGGGGCAAGATGCAGAAAAATTAAAAGTGTTGTTGGTTCAGTTTGCAGTGTTGTACCGTGATGGCGAAAAAGTCCCCATGTCAACACGCTCGGGACAGTTCGTTACTTTACGTGAACTGCGTAAAGAAGTGGGCAGTGATGCTGCACGTTTCTTTTATGTGATGCGTAAGTGCGAGCAACATCTTGATTTCGATCTTAATCTGGCTAAATCACAAAGTAACGATAACCCCGTTTACTATATTCAATACGCCCATGCACGTGTTTGCAGTGTGTTTCGTCAACTGAACGAAAAAAATCTGCAATACGATCAAACCATGGGCCTTAAAAATATTGACATCTTAACTGAACCGCATGAGCAGTCCCTAATAACCAAACTGGGGCGTTATGCTGAAATGATTCAAAATGCAGCCAACCATTACGAACCACACCAAATTGCTTATTACTTACGGGAACTGGCAAATGAGTTCCATAGCTATTACAACGCACACCAGTTTATCGTGGATGATGATAAAATACGTCAAGCACGTTTTGCTTTAATCAGCGCAACCCGTCAGGTCATTGCCAATGGCCTGAAAATATTAGGTGTCTCGTCACCAGATAAAATGTAAAGCGCACGTAATTTATCGAATCTAACTTTTAATTTAATGTTATCCTAAAACTATGTCACGCGATTACGCTAAAACACCCCGTCCTAAACACCCCAACAGTATTCCCGGCTGGGCATGGTTACTGGCCGGTTTAGCCATTGGTTTATTTGTTGCACTACTGGTTTACATTAATGACTATACCCCTAACAGTAATAAATCGGCTGTGAAAAATGCTTTTAGTGATATTGTTAACACCACCACGGACAATGTGAAACAGTTAAAGAAACAATCTACAAATATCGTTAAACAAGGTAACAAAAAAAATAAAAAACCACGTTTTGACTTTTATACCATTTTACCTGAACTTGAAGTAACGGTACCTGATGAAGAATTAAAACAGGAAACATCCCTAACCAATAAGAAACAAAATCTTACTGCACCACTTATGTTGCAAGCCGGTTCATTCAGAAAATTTGATGCCGCCGACAAACTCAAGGCAACGCTAGCATTACAGGGTATTAGCGCAAGGATCCAAACCATCACCAAAACCAATGGTGACAAGTGGCACCGTGTGCAGGTTGGGCCCATCCGTGACCTAAATATTTTAAATAAAACACGCCATCGTCTGCGTAAAATGGGTATTGCAAGTATTGTGGTTAAACAAAAAACTTAAGAATATGCCTTACGCATTTGCTCTCGTTTTTATTATTATCCTTCTATATAGCTCACAATGGTGGGTTAAATACACACTAAACCATTACGCTAGCACGCTTGATCACTTACAGGGAACTGGCGGTGAACTGGCGCGACATCTGCTCGATCGTTTTGGAATGCAAGATGTTAAAGTTGAGATTGATGAGCGTGGCGACCATTACGATCCCATCGAAAGAGCGGTACGTTTAAGCACCGATAACTTTAACAACAAATCACTTACCGCCATTGCCGTTGCCACCCATGAAGTCGGCCATGCCATTCAACATCACCGCAAAGAACCACTATTGGCTTTGCGCACCAAGTTAGTTAAAGTCGCTGCCGTCAGTGAAAAATTAGGTTCACTTGCTTTTATACTGATGCCCATTGTTGTTGGTATTACTCATGTACCACAACTCAGCTTTATACTTATCGGTGCCGTTATATTAAGTATGTTCGTTGCCGTTATTGTTCATTTTGTTACCCTGCCAGTGGAATGGGATGCTAGCTTTGGCAAGGCGCTGCCAATACTTGAAGAAGGCTACGTACATACCGATGAACTGGTTGCGGTTAGAAAAGTATTACGTGCAGCCGCACTAACCTATGTTGCAGCATCATTAGCCGGCGTGCTTAACTTGTGGCGTTGGTTGGCGTTGCTTCGTCGCAGAATATAATTTTGTGCAATAATAGCCATTGTACATATTCATTATTAATTAACATCGTGTGGAACCGTTTTTTTGAAAGCTATTCTAGTGATATTATTAGCATCAAAGACTACTGAGCTGTCAGAATAGCTCCGTCGAGACCCACAACAACCAACTGGTTACCATCCCAAATAACGTTTTGCAGAAGTTCAGCACCGGTATAACTTGGCGTACTCCAATTAACCCCGTTCGGGCTAGTTACAACAACACCTTCAAAACCACCAACGGCCACAAACTGACTTCCCATCCAAGTCACAGCCCTAAATTCATTGTTTGAGCCCACTATCTGCATTGTCCAGTTGACGCCGTTCGTACTAGAAGCCATTGAACCAGCTTGACCAACAACCACTAACCGACTGCTATTCTATGCGACATCTCGGAAAGTAGGTGCCGCCAACCCTGATGGTAAACTCGTTGACAGTGGCACGGTCTGCGCATGCCAAAATGTATCAGTTATCGACACCAGTAACTTATTCGCCGCTGCGCACCATCTACTGATTTTTTTCGTTCGTCATCAGATAAAACTTGTTGCTGGCCACTTTTATCTTTTTTGTATATACGTCGCGCATTTTGAAAGTTATTTAAATCCTTTTTTGCTTTTTCGCAATTTTGTTTAATTTCATTCTGATGCTGTTCCAGTTTTTTGCGCTTGTTTTCTTTATCTTCTCGTTCTCGTTTAGAGACTTTTAAAAACTCTTTTTCTTTTTTCATTTGTTCATCAAGAATTTGTTTTCTTGATTTTTTTGTACCATCCTCATTAAACTCTACTTTATTTTCCTGATGTTTTATACCTATCCATTTCTGGCCACAAGGAACCGAAGTGAAATTAATTATGCCACTCCTATCTTTACACTTGTATATTTCCGCTTGCGCAAAACTCACCATAGTAAAAAGATAAATTAATAATAAAAATAGTCTAAGCAGGATTTTAATCATAATAATTTAATAAATTTATTTTTCAGCATGTAGCCGCTGTATTGATAAACGTTGACGATCATCAAATAAATGGCGCGCACCTAACCATACGGCTATAAGTGTAGCAAAGCCTGATGCAGCTGTGATCATAAACATAATTAGAATTTGATATTTAACCGCTTCAGCCGGTGGTGTTCCACCCAAAATCTGGCCCGTCATCATACCCGGTAGCGTGACAACCCCGGCAGCCGCCATCGCATTCACAATAGGGAATAAACCAATCCGTACACTTTGATTTGCAATATCGTTTATAGACTGCCGCCACGTTTGTCCAAGTGCCAGCCGCGCTTCTATAATCATACGCTGTTGCCAAGCTGTTTTGGTTAAACTTTCTAGTGATAATGCGGCAGCGGTCATAGTATTACCAATAATCATTCCCATAAGAGGAATAGCATATTGTGGCGTGTACCAAGGTGTATTATTTATCACTAACGTTAAAACAAAAATACCAACAACAAAAGATGATATTAAAACGGAAATAACACCAACACCATAGCCCCATACACCTTTAAATCGCCGTGTTTGTCGTGCCCTAATTTCATAGCCAGCTACCAACAACATTACTAACCACATTAAGCCAATCCATAAGAAGTCTTCCTGAGCAAATAACCATTTTAAAATAAGACCAACTAATAAAAGCTGCACCACCGTTCTAGTCGCAGCAATTAAAATAGTCTGTGACATTTTAAGCTGCATAAAATAGGACAACACTGCCATCAGAATCACAAGGACAGCAGCAAAGCTTAAATCTACAACGCTTAAATTGACAATATTCATACTGACACCTCAATTAAATCTAACTGCTTAAGTTCAAACCGTCGTTGCGCCACTCGTTGGATTTGTTTTTTATCATGCGCAACCCAAACAATGCTACATTGCGTTTGCTGCTGATATTGATAAAATATATTTTCGACCTGTTGGCTGTTCGTATCATCTAAATTGGCCGTAGGTTCATCCAACAATAAAACGCTAGGTGCATGAACCAATAAGCGGATGATTGCCAAACGCTGTCGTTCCCCAGTTGAGCAGCGTGTGACTTCCCAATTAAGAATCTCTGGTAAAAAACCCATCTCTTTTAAATATCGTGTCGAGCGTTCACTTAGCGGTAACTTAAAATGATCGCCGACACGATCAAACCACCACTGACTTTCTGCTGCTAAATAAGCAACCTGTTTACGCCACTGATTGGGAGTAATCGTATTAACCTCTTGCTCATTAAAAAAACACTGGCCTTGATGTGGAATTAGGTCTGCTATTGCACGTAATAAGAGAGACTTTCCTGCACCCGACACACCTGAAATGCTGATGGTTTCTCCCGCTTTTAATTGTAGGTTAATCGGTTTAAGATGATGGCAACTAAAATTAATGAGTTTTAATCGAGTTTGTACGCTCATGCTACAACCTGTAAGTTCAATATCGTCTTTCATATGGATTAAGCTACACTTTATATTATTTAACATTATTATTCTGGAGAAAAAACAAATGAGTGAACCCGACTGCCCACAAAAATATCCTTATATTGAAAACCTCGAACCCGGTGACTACTACTGGTGCAGTTGCGGTAAATCGAAGAACCAACCTTTTTGCGATGGCTCACATAAAGGTACCGACTTTACGCCGGTTAAATTTACCTTAACCGAAAATAAAGATTGTTACCTTTGTGGCTGTAAGCAAACTGCGGAGGCACCGTTTTGTGATGGGACGCATAATAAGTTGTAAGGGTTGTTTTTACCATGCGACACGGCGGATTATTTTTAAGGTATATAACCTACCTTGGGCTTTGTATAAGAAACAGATTGCTTCGCTATCGCTCACAACGACAAAATGAGGTCATTGCGAGCGATAGCGCGGCAAACTTGTTAAATGATCGTTGCATTACCTTGTTTGAATATTATGTCACTCGGAGATTAAATCTTTTCGCTGTGTCGCCGCGATTAAAATATATTATCGGTATAAACGTCAGTAACGCTGCGCTAACTGGCACTATAAATAAATGCCCGTAAAAAATTTTGCCTAATAAGCATCTGTACGTTTTTGCTAGATCTCGCAGCGCTCCGCTGCTGCATAAGTGCCCGTAAAAAATTAGCCAATAAGTTATTGGCTAATTTTAACGGGCACTAAAAAAGGGCAACCACTCGGTTGCCCTTCCCTTCTTTATGTAATTAAAGTATCTAATTACATCCCCGAACCCCGTGAACCGGTGAATTCTGGGTACGCTTCCATACCACATTCGCCGATATCGCAGCCTTCGTATTCTTCTTCTTCGCTAACACGAACACCCATGATAGCTTTAATCGCAAGCCAAACAATTAAGCTGGTAACAAATACCCAGACAAAAATAGTTAACAGACCGGCAATCTGACCACCAAATGTTGTTTCAGGGTTAGTCAGTGGTACGGCCAATAAACCCCACATACCGACAACACCATGAACAGAGATAGCACCCACCGGATCATCGATTTTCATTTTATCGATAGTGATAATAGAGAACACAACCAAAATACCACCCGCAGCACCAATTAAGGTTGCCGCTAACGCAGACGGTGTATCCGGTCCGGCCGTAATGGCAACCAGTCCAGCTAAGGCACCATTAAGCGCCATCGTTAAGTCGGCTTTACCAAACAACATACGTGCAACGATTAATGCTGCAATCACACCACCAGCCGCGGCCGCATTGGTATTTAAGAACACCATTGCAACTGTATTAGCACTGGCCATATCGCCTAATTTTAGTACTGAACCGCCATTAAAACCAAACCAGCCCATCCACAAAATGAAGGTACCTAAAGTTGCCATGGGTAAGTTTGCACCCGGAATCGCATTGATTTGACCGTTAGGGCCGTACTTGCCTTTACGTGCGCCAAGCACCAGCACACCTGCCAAGGCAGCTGCCGCACCGGCTAAATGCACAATACCGGAACCGGCAAAGTCAGAGAAACCCAGACTGTTATCGCCCGTTAACTGGTACATACCAAAGACAGAACCACTACCCCAAGTCCAGAAACCTTCCATTGGGTAGATATAACCGGTCATCACAACAGCAAAAGCCATAAAGGCCCAGAGCTTCATGCGTTCCGCAACCGCGCCAGATACAATTGACATGGCAGTGGCAACAAATACCACTTGGAAGAAGAAGTCGGCTGCCGCTGAATAAACAGAATCACCACCAAACTTGTTTTCAGCAGAAAGAGCTAACGCATCTTTTACCACTGTATCGCCACCGGTAATCCCTTCGAGGAAAATGCCACCACCATACATAAGGTGATAACCCACAATCATATACATGGTACATGCAATTGCATAAAGCACCACGTTCTTGGTTAAAATTTCAGTGGTGTTTTTAGCACGCACTAATCCCGATTCGAGCATGGCAAAACCGGCCGCCATCCACATCACCAAAGCACCCATTACCAAAAAGTAAAAAGTATCCATGGCGTATTGTAATTCAAAAATCTGATTTTCCATTTAATACTCCCCCAATTTATAAGGCTTCTTCGCCAGACTCACCCGTACGAATACGAATAACCTGCTCGACAGTTGAAACAAAGATTTTGCCATCGCCAATTTTTCCGGAGTTTGCTGCTTTTTGAATCGACTCCAGAACTTGATCGAGCATGTCATCTTTAATAACGGCTTCAATTTTTACTTTAGGTAAAAAATCCACCACGTATTCAGCACCACGGTATAATTCCGTGTGCCCTTTTTGGCGACCAAACCCTTTGACTTCTGTCACAGTGATACCTTGTACTCCAATTTCAGATAAGGCTTCACGTACATCATCGAGTTTGAACGGTTTTATTATTGCAGAAACCAATTTCATCGCTATGTATCTCCCCTAGGTTGTTTATGAATAAATATTGTTCAAAAGCAATACTAATTATTTATATAGCATGTGGTGTGCCAGATTATAAATTTCCTTATAAAACAATGAGTAACCTAAAATAAGAGCCATCACGCACCATTTTAGCGCCCCGAAATAGTGCGAAAAAATCATTACTGCACACTAGTAATGCACGAATATGGTGCAAATTAAGTCCGATCTTGCCATCTTAAGCATAAAAAAACCTGTATCACTTTTCAGCTTTACAGGTTTTTTGTTATTTTTAATATCTCAATTTAGAGATCGAAGGTTTTCTTAACCGTTAAAAATAACTCCGTATCTTTGCTCGTTCTTGCATTATAGACGTTATCACTAGTACCATCTTCATAGGTGACGGACAAACTAACATCCAAGTCTAAAATATTTTTAGATGCAGCAACTTTAAAGTCATTAAAGCCCGACCCTCTGTTGGGTGAGTAACGCCCATAATGAAAACTAAGCAAAACATCATCCACTAATTCAAGATCTAAACCAACGTCGACATAATTATAGTCATTCGCATCCGTTGATTCGTCTTTACCATTATAATAGGTGATATTCGCGGGCCCCCAATCAAAACCAACATAAAATTCTTTCGAACCTGCTTTAAAATTACTGTCGGTGTACTCATAGATAATATACCCGACATCCAAACCAAAGTCATTCCAACTATGTGCCCAACCACCGTATGCATCAACCTCAAAACCATTACCGGTATTTCCTGCCGTGCCACTTACAGATGAACCCCATGCACCAACGTAAAACTCACTTGCATCAGTGTAATCAACGCCACCTTGAGCTGCTATACCATTGTCACTTTGCGTTTGCCCACGAAAAACATAATCGCTAGTAATAGCCGCATTCGCAGTAAACGATGGTTCAGCATCGGCCAAAGGCAAAGCACTAAAATAAGTAACCATACTCACTACCACAATAGCGGATAAGGGATGAATAAAAGATTTACGCATAGCTATTCTCCAGTTGGACATATTAATCAATTCTGTATAGGACATACTAACAAAACTAAAGCAGGTTAGAGAATACTTTTTTCTAGTGTAAATAGGATAACGTCATTCCACAGAGACAAGAATGACGTTATGCAAACCTAAAATGATTTATTCCAACTAATATTGACTCGAATATTGTCATTAGCAATATCGGTGTTACTTGCCATAAAACTTAATTCACCTTTACTAATGGTAGCACTATAGTCGTTATAGTCTGTTCGACCCGCTTGACTAAAGCTGTAAATACCGACATGTGCCGTTAACAAATATTTATCGGGCAATTCAAAGTCAGCAGCACCTTCAAGATAAATATTGCTTTCATTAATATCAACTGATACCTTCGCACTGTAATTTTTATACACAGTACCCGCATAAGCTTCAGTGAAGTCATCAATACCGGCATTACCCGGATATTGATAAGTGATAAGACCCGCATCAAAATCAAATTCACCAAATTTTCTGGTATAACCACCGTATAGATCTATTTCATAGTCACCTTTTGTTCCATTTTTTACGTTCGAAGTCCATGCACCCGCATAAAAACTTTTATTAATGGTATAATCAACACCACCTTGAACGGCAGCCTCGTCATTTGTTTGTGAAACACCTCGCCAAATATAATTCGATGTTAAAGTGAGATTACTGGATATTTGCTCTGCATGTGCGTTTAACGATGCTAAAGAATATGCCGTAAAAAGCCCTATTTGTATAGCTGTATGCCATTTTTTCATAATATTCCTCTTTCACACTGTGAATTTTAAGTTTAAACTTTATTTTGTCTTATTTAGAGCTGAGTTTAACAGGATAGACTCTTTCATCCTGTGACATAGCACCAATTATGCACGGAACAAGTGCATATAGCCATTAGGAGTCCGTCATGTCTTTTGTTTTCAATCCATTTTCCAAAACAGTATTAGACAGTCTGCAAGAAAAAATACCAAGCGGGATTACATCAGGTTTGCAAGGCTTACAGTCTGATTTTGAACATAATTTTCGTGCCACTGTTGAGGCAAATCTAAAAAAGCTGAATTTAGTTACCCGGGAAGAATTTGATATCCAGCAACAGGTGCTACTGCGAACGCGCGAAAAACTTGAAGCTTTAGAAGCTAAACTTGCTCAAATAGAAAAGGATACTGATTAGAGCTTACTTTTGTTTGTTTATGCTGAATGATTATATGCTTTATACCGTAAGGTATTGCTGAACCAGATCGTCTGTTAACTTGCTCATCTCACCCTGCGCAACATTCCGCCCGCGATCCATAATAACAAAATTCTTACCTACTCGGCGTGCAAAGGGTAGCTTCTGCTCTACTAGCAATACCGTTATATTTTCTTCTTCATTCAATTTAAGAATGATATCGCCAATTTGTTGCACAATATTAGGCTGAATACCTTCTGTAGGCTCATCAAGCAATAATATTTTAGGGTTTAATGTTAATGCGCGCCCAATAGCCAGTTGTTGTTGCTGTCCTCCAGACAAATCACCACCACGTCGATGCATCATATCCTTTAATACCGGAAACAGCTCAAAAATTCGTTCAGGAATAACTTTTGCTTTTCGCCCCATCACTGACAAACCAACTCGCAAATTTTCTTCTACAGTAAGTTGTCCAAAAATATCTCGACCTTGAGGAACATAGCCAATACCCAATTTGGCACGAATTTCTGCAGCTTTCCCACTAATCGTGGTTCCATTAAAGTCGATAGAACCTGATTTAATCGGTAATAAACCCATAATCGATTGTAATAATGTTGTTTTTCCAACACCGTTACGTCCCATTAAGCAAACACAACTACCTTGAGGAATATCAAAAGAAACATCCCATAAAGTATGGCTCTCACCATAAAATTGATTAAGTTCTTTAATCGAGAGCATTTTTATTCTCATATTTATTGTGTAAATTTCTTTTTGTTATCGTATTCATCCTGTTTGTATCTCTTTATTCACCAAGATAAACTTCAATAACTTTGGGATTGTTCTGAACTTCATCCATAGTTCCTTCGGCTAAAACTGAGCCTTCATGTAATACCGTAACGGTACTTGCAATTGAACGTACAAAGTCCATATCATGTTCGACAACAACAACTGAATGATCTCCCGCTAAGCGTTTTAACAACTCAGCCGTTTTATCCATTTCTTGATGCGTCATACCTGCAACTGGCTCATCGACTAATAAAACCCGTGGATTTTGCATTAAAAGCATACCAATTTCTAACCATTGCTTTTGACCATGTGATAATTGTGCAGCCGTCTCATCACATAACTCTTTTAAGCCAATTATATCAGCGACTTCATTAATGCGGTTATATTGTTCATTGTTTACTTTTGCAAATAAGGTTGGCCAAACATGTTTGTCTGCCGCCATCGCTAATTCTAGGTTTTCAAAAATAGTATGTTGCGGAAAAACCGTTGGCTTTTGAAATTTTCGTCCGATGCCCGCATGTGCAATTTCATACTCACTCATACGCGTTAAATCCATTGTTTGCCCAAAAAAGGCCGTGCCTGAATCAGGCTGTGTTTTTCCAGTGATCACGTCCATCATTGTTGTTTTACCTGCACCATTTGGACCAATAATACAGCGTAATTCACCATCATTAATATAAAGTGTTAAATCATTAAGTGCTTTAAAACCATCAAAACTTACACTGATATTTTCCAGATAAAGTATCGGACCATGCGATGCATCAATTTCACCAGGAATAACCGTTCGCCGCCCCATAAATGGCAAACGCTTTTGTTCAACAAATTCAAAAACTTTGTCTCGGCGCATTATCTCCCTAAGTTTATCCAGCTTTTTCATTCGCTTGTATTCTCTTGCTTCGATTCATTAGCTGTATTTCTTTGTTTTAACTTTGAACGCAGTTGGTTCCATACGCCAACAATACCCTTCGGCATAAAAATTGTAACAATTAAAAATAGACCACCTAATGCGAATAACCAAATCTCAGGGAACGCTGCAGTTAAATAAGATTTAGAATAATTCACTGTAACCGCACCTAATGCCGCACCATATAATGTTGCCCGACCACCGATGGCAACCCAAACAACTAACTCAATCGAATTTAACGGCGAAAATTCACCTGGGTTAATAATACCTACCTGAGGTACAAATAAGGCTCCTGCAACACCTGCAATCATCGCCGATAAGACAAAAATCCACAGCTTAAAACTTTCAACTTTATAACCAATAAAACGGGTTCTATCTTCTGCATCACGAATAGCAACAACGACACGACCAAGTTTTGACGTAATCACAAAACGACTGAGTAAATATGTAAGTACTAAAAAGAGCGCACTAATAAAAAATAAAGCTGCACGCGTCGAATCTGCCTGTAAGTCATAACCTAAAATATCTTTAAAATCGGTTAAACCATTATTACCACCAAAACCTAATTCATTCATAAAAAAAGCAAGTAAAAGAGCATAAGTTAAGGCTTGAGTAATGATCGACAAATATACCCCGGTAACTCGTGCGCGAAAAGCCAACCAGCCAAAAACTAAAGCCAATAATCCGGGCACCACAATGACCATCAGCATTGCAAACCAGAACATATCAAAACCTTGCCAATACCACGGCAATTCAGTCCAATTTAAAAACACCATAAAATCAGGTAAATTTGCATTACCATATACGCCACGCTCACCAATTTGACGCATTAAATACATGCCCATGGAATAGCCACCAAGCGCAAAGAAGGCCGCATGTCCCAAGCTTAATATCCCACAAAAACCCCAAACCAAATCGAGCGCAATCGCTAACATTGCATAGCTTAGATATTTACCTAACAATGTGACTGTGTATGTTTGCACATGAAATGTTGAGTCAGCCGGAACGAGTAAATTTAAGGCTGGTACGATAAACATTGCCACAAGCAATATACTGACAAAAGCTTTTCCACCTTTGTCATTTCGTAAAAAATCAACTATGAAAGATTGTCTTGCCATACTATTAATCTTCCACTCCACGGCCTTTTTTCGGGAATAATCCACGAGGTCGTTTTTGAATAAATAAAATAATAAAAATCAGTACTAATATTTTTGCTAACACCGCACCAACCCAGGGTTCCAAGAACTTATTAAAAACTCCTAACGACATTGCTCCCACAAAAGTTCCTAATAAATTACCAACGCCACCAAAGACCACCACCATAAAAGAGTCAATAATATAACCCTGCCCCAAATTTGGCCCTACATTTGTTAGCTGGCTTAAGGCCACACCCGCCACACCCGCAATTCCTGAACCTAAACCAAAAGTCATCGCATCAACCCATTCAGATTTAACCCCCATTGCTTTTGCCATCATGCGATTCTGTGATACTGCTCGAACCTGCAAACCTAAACGTGTCTTTTTTAAAATTAACATCAATAATAATAAAACGGCAATTGCGAAGACAAAAATATACAAGCGATTATACGTTATCGCAAAAATACTATTAATTTCCAAGGAACCACTCATAAAGGCAGGGGTTTCTACAGCCTGATTTGTTGGGCCAAATATTGTACGCACCAACTGCTGAAGAATTAAACTAATACCAAAAGTTGCAAGCAATGTTTCAAGTGGTCGACCATATAAATAGCGTATAACAAAACGTTCTATGGCTATACCAAAGGCAGCCGACACCAAAAAAGCTAACGGAATTGAAATAAAGATAGAGGCCGCAATATGCTCAGGTAGCATTTGCTGAACAACATACGTTGTATAAGCACCTAACATCATTAACTCACCATGCGCCATATTAATTACACCCATCACACCAAATGTAATAGCAAGACCAACCGCAATTAATAATAAAACTGAACCTAAACTTAACCCAAATACTAAATTTTCCAAAAACCCGAAATAACTGATTTTTGAATTAATAGTTTCCAATGACTTTTTAGCCGATGCTTTAACACTTACATTATTTGTGTTTTCTATAATTTCTTGTAATTTTATTTTTACTTCAGGTATTAAACTTTTTGA
>CAYYLL010000004.1:80918-169856 GCA_964472525.1 uncultured Thioalkalispiraceae bacterium
ACAAGTTGTTTTGATTTTTTAATGAAATACAGCTTACTTTTTAACATCTGCTGAAAGGCAGAAAGAACTCGAACATCCTCTATTTGAGAAAGCGTATTAATAATTTTAGCTCGATCCGAATAACTTCCGGTTGTAAGCTGTCCAACAACATCAGGGAATGAAAGATATTGCTCTGCAGTTGCAGAATAACTCACACTAAATAATGCCATTAGAATAAGGCTAAGTAGTATTTGTATGTTTTTTTTATTTGAAAAAGTCATTATTATTGTTTAAAGCACTATTTTTGTACCACAAATCATAACCTGAGTTGATAAAACATAATAGTCTTTTAATTTATGAGCTGCTAAAAAAATAAATCCCGACCAATTAATATTGGCCGGGATTAAGGTTTTACTTAGCTATTTACTTAAAGTTCTGACCCGAACATTTCTTAGTTTTAGTGTTGTAATTACCACATTTAAGTTTAACCCAATCTGATATCACGTCTTTACTACCTGGAAGGTAATCCGACCACGCATCACCCGGAACTAAATCTTTTGTTTGCCAAACTACTTCAAATTGGCCGTCATCCTGAATTTCACCAATAAAAACAGGTTTGGTTAAATGATGATTGGGTAACATTGTAGCAATACCACCTGTTAAATTAGGCGTTCTGATACCAATCATTGCTTTAGCAACTTTATCAACATTTGTGCTTTTTGCTTTAGTAACGGCTTTAACCCACATTTTAAAGCCGATGTAAGTTGCTTCCATTGGATCGTTGGTTACACGTTTCTTATTTTTAATAAATTTATGCCATCCTTTAATAAAAGCAGCATTCGCTTTTGTGTCGATACTCATAAAGTAGTTCCAAGCCGCTAAATGTCCAACAAGCGGTTTTGTATCGATACCTGAGAGTTCTTCTTCACCAACCGAAAATGCCATTACTGGAATATTTTCAGCAGAAACCCCCTGATTACCTAATTCTTTATAGAAAGGTACATTTGCATCACCATTAATAGTCGACACAACGGCTGTCTTTTTGCCTGTAGAACCGAATTTTTTAATATCAGATACAATACTTTGCCAATCAGAATGTCCGAATGGAGTATAGTTAATCATAATATCTTTAGACTTAACACCTTTCGATTTTAAATATGCCTCTAAAATTTTATTGGTTGTACGTGGATAAACATAATCTGTACCCGCAAGAACCCAACGTTTAACACCAATTTCTTTCATTAAATAATCAACAGCAGGGATTGCTTGTTGGTTTGGCGCAGCCCCTGTATAAAAAACATTTTTAGATGATTCTTCACCTTCGTATTGAACAGGATAGAACAACAGTCCATTAAGTTCTTCAAAAACAGGTAAAACTGATTTTCGTGAAACAGAAGTCCAACAACCAAAAACCACATCAACTTTATCTTTTTGTAATAATTCACGTGCTTTTTCTGCAAATAAAGGCCAGTTTGAAGCAGGGTCAACAACAACCGCTTCTAATTTTTTACCTAATAAACCACCTTTTTTATTTTGTTCATCAATCATCATTAACACTGTGTCTTTTAGTGTTGTCTCACTGATGGCCATCGTACCGGAAAGAGAGTGCAGCACACCCACTTTAATAGTTTTGCCTGCATGGGCAGATAACGAAAGGCCAAGCATTGTCGTAATGATCAATGCAGAACTTGCAATTTTTTTGATCCAGTTACTCATTGTTGTTTCCTTATAATTATATTGGGTAGGAATTTAAGGTGGTCGGTATTCCGATTGAAATACCGACCCCTGTTGCTCAATTGACTACAATTTTAAAAGCTGTAAGTGATGCCTGTAACCATTGAGTCGTTATACTCAGTGCCATTACGATCTTCACCTGCAAAGGTGTATTGAACATATGCTTCAGCGCCGGTTTTGCCAATAGCCTTAGATGCGGTTACATTTAAGTGACGAAAACCGCTGCTACTTAATGTTGTACCACCTGAAAGTTTGGAATTGTTATTATTGTTATAAGTGTAATAACCAAAATCTAATGCTAATGTAATATCTTGTGGCAAACTTGTAGACCAACCGGCTTTCCAGTAAATATCACCAGAGTTACCCCAAGCTCCATCCGTTACTAGGTATTGTGCGCCCACATAGAAATCTCCGAATGTTAATTTGCCGGTTGCTTCTAGCAGATCAGAATCATCAACATTAACGTAAGCATATTGAATAAAACCTGCATCCCAACCCATTCCATTACTTAACTTACCTGCATAACCTGCATATAAGTCATTTTCAAAGCCCTTTTCAGCTGTCTTATTATTTGTAGAATTGTAACTTAGACTTGAAAACCACCAGCCAGCATAAAAACCAGAGTCATCACTGTTCCAGTCAGCGCCGCCCTGAACAGCCGCACCGGTATTTTCTTCGTAAATACCGCGTAATAAATATTTTGAATGAACACCTATGTTATAAGATGTTGCAGCTTGCACGGCTGTTGATGCAGCAAACATACCGCCAACAGCTAATACACCTGCCATAGCAATTGATGCTAGGTTTAATTTTTTCATTGTTAACACTCCAGATAATTAGTTTATAATTTTTCATTTCTAAAGCATGGCCAGTCAATCCCACCCCAAAGCTTATGAAATGACGCAAATAAAATATTTACTACCCCTATTCAGCAAACACCATGCCAATATAAAAAGTGCTTTATTAACAAAGAGATAGATGAATATTGGGATATATTGCGATTTTATTACGAACTATATTAGTGCGCAGGCACCATACATAAGCACCAATTAAGTGCATTAAAACCTTCTGTTTTGAGTGTTAAGCGAGCATTCCTTCGCGGCGTATAAAATCAATGATTTCTTCTAAACCTTCAGTTGTTTTCATGTTACTAAACACAAAAGGACGATCGCCTCGCATTTTTTTTGCATCGCGTTCCATAACCTCTAGCGAAGCACCAACATATGGAGCAAGATCGATTTTATTTATCACGAGTAAATCTGATTTGGTTATACCCGGCCCACCTTTACGGGGTATTTTATCACCTGCCGATACGTCAATAACATAAAGCGTTAAATCAGAAAGTTCAGGGCTAAATGTTGCACTTAAATTATCACCACCGCTTTCAATAATAACCATATCTAACGAACCTAATCGTTGAGTCAACGTATTGATAGCCGAAAGATTCATCGACGCATCTTCGCGAATAGCTGTATGTGGACAGCCACCTGTTTCAACACCCATAATCCTATCTTCAGATAATGCTTCACTTCTTGTTAAAAACTCAGCATCTTCTTTTGTATAAATATCATTAGTAACCACCGCCAGTTGATATTTATCACGTAATTTTTTACACAACGCATCAACTAATGCTGTTTTACCCGAACCAACCGGGCCACCTACACCTAAACGTAATGTTTTTAATTTCATAGTGTTCCTTTGTTATTTTATACTCGCTCAAGAACGAAAGAGTCTCGAGTATTGTTGCTCATGTAAGGCACTGGCCATTACTTGTCCGGGGCATGTACGACCAATATCATCATCTTTTATTTTTAAACCGGTTTCTACCACAGTATGTATTATTGGCATAAGTGTGCCTAATAGTTTTTGCCCTTGCGTTTGTCCTAAAGGGATGGCTTTCATTGCAACCGCAACCTGATTTTCACACCACGACCATGTGTATCCCAAGGCTAAATCAGAAATTGGAATTTTCCATTGTTGCCCCGCTAACGCAAACATAAGCGAATAACTGCATTTAGGATGTTGCTGCCAAACTTGTGCATGTTCAAAACCGATATCTGTTAGTAAACGTGCCAGTGCATCACCTATTTGCTGGTCTTCTAATAACAACTCGTTAGTCTCACGTGAAGCCGATAAATAAGCCGACCAATACTCTAATGCCTGATGACTGTCTAACTTATATTCTTTTTCCCAGATATGATAAAAACGTTTTAATATAGGTATATCTAAATATGCCAGATTATTCTTTAATATACCTTCAAGCCACTCTAGACATGTACTTTCATCGCCCACCCATTTACTCTCAATAGCATACTCAAGACCTTGAGAATAGGCATACGCCCCCACTGGCAATGCTGGACTGATAAGCCGCCATAACTGTAGCATGGATAGTTGCGCATAAAAGTCACTCATCCTAATACTTAATTAATGATGGTGGTTATGTTTATCGTTATCATCATGACTCGCATGGGAATGACCTCCATGGTATGCACCTACTTCAGGTTCAAATGTTGCAAATTCATGTTTAACAATTAAACCAAAACCTTCAACCATTTCATCTAAAACATGATCTTTTAAATAACGCAGCCAATGATCGCCTACCTGCAACGAAACGTGCCGATTGCCTAAATGGTATGCAGCACGCGCCAAATCCTGCGCACTATCACAATGAATACTACTCACTTCTTCATCTGCAGAAATAATCAAAACAATTTGACCATCTCTAGATTGAAGATAATCTCCTCCACGTAAGACCGAACCACGTTCAATAGAAATACCTGCATCTTTGCCATTATTCATTTGCGCACGGAAACGACTCTTTTGCCGTTTTTCATAGGGTAAAGTTAAAGTAAGTTCTGTTAGCTGAGTTGAATCCTTTAATACTTTAATGACTTTTTCGAACATAAGAACATCTGACATTATTGTTTCCTAAATTAAAATAAAAAATAACGCTGTGCTAAAGGTAACTCATCTGCCGGTTCACACATTAATAATTCACCATCTGCCTTTACTTCGTATGTTTGTGGGTCGACACTGATATCCGGCATATAATTATTTAACAGCATATCGTTCTTCGTTATATTGCGCGTGTTTCTTACTGCCAAAACCTTTTTATTGAGTCCGAGTTGTTCTTTAACACCCGCATCGACTGCCGCTTGAGACATAAAACTAACACATGTATTACTTAACGCTTTACCGTATGCACCAAACATAGGCCGATAATGAACTGGCTGAGGTGTTGGGATGGAAGCATTTGGATCGCCCATAGGAGCCGCAGCAATCATTCCACCTTTCATTATTAAGGATGGCTTAGCTCCAAAAAAAGCAGGCTTCCAAAAAACAAGGTCCGCTAACTTACCCACATTGATTGAGCCAACTGCATCAGCAATACCATGTGTAATGGCTGGATTAATCGTATATTTGGCGATATACCGCTTCACTCGTTCATTATCGTTACGGGCTGAATCCGCTTTTAATGCGCCACGTTGTACTTTCATTTTATGTGCTGTTTGCCATGTGCGTGTAATAACTTCACCCACACGCCCCATTGCTTGCGAGTCCGAAGCAATCATGCTGAAGGCACCAAGATCATGCAAAATATCTTCTGCTGCTATGGTTTCACGTCGAATGCGCGATTCGGCAAAGGCCACATCTTCGGGAATACTGCTGTCTAAGTGATGACAAACCATCAACATATCCAGATGCTCATCAATTGTATTCACCGTATAAGGACGCGTTGGGTTAGTTGACGATGGTAAAATATTCAATTCACCACAGGCTTTAATAATATCGGGGGCATGACCACCACCAGCTCCTTCAGTGTGGTATGTATGAATAGCCCGACCTTTAAAGGCTTTAATGGTGTCTTCAACAAAACCTGATTCATTTAAGGTATCGGTATGAATGGCCACTTGTACATCCATGGCCTCGGCAACGTTTAAACAGTTATCGATTGATGCGGGTGTTGTTCCCCAATCTTCATGGAGTTTTAAACCCATTGCACCAGCCGCCACTTGTTCTTCTAATGCCTCGGGTAAGCTTGCATTACCTTTACCTAAAAAACCAAAGTTCATTGGCATTACATCCGCAGCTTCATACATACGATGAATATTCCATGGGCCCGGGGTACAAGTGGTTGCATTGGTCCCCGTTGCCGGCCCAGTACCACCACCAAGCATGGTTGTCACACCCGACATTAACGCTTCTTCAACTTGTTGCGGACAAATAAAATGAATGTGTGCATCAATACCACCAGCGGTAATAATTTGACCTTCACCCGCCATAATTTCAGTACCGGGGCCAATAATAATATCAACATTCGGCTGCACATCGGGATTACCTGCTTTGCCAATCCCACTGATTAAGCCATTTTTAATACCAATATCGGCCTTAATAATTCCCCAATAATCGAGTATTAGTGCATTGGTAATGACTACATCAGCAATGTCTTTTGCTATACGTTGGCTTTGCCCCATTCCGTCACGAATAACTTTACCACCACCAAATTTAACTTCATCGCCATAGAATGTTTTATCTTCTTCAACTTCAATAATAAGTTCAGTGTCACCTAGGCGCACACGGTCACCTTTGGTTGGCCCAAACATTTCAGCGTAGGCACGTTTATCAATGCTGCTCATGATGCGCCTCCTTTATTATCCTTTTGTGCTACAGACACTTTCCCCATTACCTTGGCATTAAAACCATAAATAATTTTATCACCGGCATATTCTACCAACTCCACTTTTCGCATTTGTCCCGGCTCAAATCGTACAGCGGTACCCGCAGCAATATTTAAACGGTAGCCCTTGCTTGCATCACGATCAAAATCTAATGCTGTATTTACCTCATAAAAATGATAGTGAGAACCTATTTGAATAGGCCGGTCCCCCGTATTAGAAACTTCCATTGTTTGTGTTGCACGACCTGCATTTAAATTAATTTCGCCATCATCAATAAAATATTCACCGGGTATCATCTAATTTCTCCTTATTGAATAGGGTTATGGACAGTAACAAGTTTAGTGCCATCAGGGAATGTTGCCTCAACCTGCACATCATGAATCATCTCAGCAATACCATCCATCACATCATTAAGTGTTAACAGTGTAGTGCCATAGGACATAAGCTCGGCAACCGTTTGGCCATCTCGTGCGCCCTCCATTATTGCAGCTGAAATATAAGCAATAGCTTCAGGATAATTAAGCTTAAGTCCTCTATCTTTACGACGTTCCGCAAGTAGTGCTGCAGTAAATAACAATAATTTATCTTTTTCTCGTGGTGTTAGTTGCATACCAATACCTTTCTAATTTTTATATTCATTATTATGTTGCCCAAATTCGAGGTGGACAAGATTTTTTTTGTATAAGTTGTGGCCGTGTGTATGACCAACACTGAGTAAATAAGGCCAAAGCTTCTCGAGCATGGTGACCAAAATATCGAATAAGTAATAACTTACCATGCAAGGTAAAACTAACCATGCGTTGCTCAGTGTGTTCTTGTAATTTTTTTATAGCTTCTATATCTGTTTTGTTGCTTCCAGCACCTTCTAACATAATCAACATTGACGCCATGACAGGAAATTTGTTCAAGCCCCAACTGGATGAAAGTATATTTGATTCACTGTCTACAATATTTCTATCTATATATAAAGGTAGCCCATTTTGTTTAATCGTAATTCTTTGACTTACACGGCCCTTTTTAAATAATTCATTTCCTGCTGGCCGACCAAAACAATTAATCTCCCAACACGTTAAATGTGCGCCCGGCTCTAAATCAAACTCTGTTTGAATTAATGCCTCACAGCCATTATAAAAAATTGTTTCTTGTGGCAACCATTCGAGTATTGCATTCTTTTTAACTTTAATTGACTGAGTTAATGTTGCCTGATATTGATTACTTCGATAAAATTTATTTGCCGCTGGTGTTGTTATTAGAGCATGTGCGCCAACATTCACGACAACATCCAATTCTAGAATGTCCCCACCAACAATACCTCCAGGTGGATGGATTAAATAACTATGGCAGACATTATTTTCAGGATAAAATGGTTTTTGTACTAATAAGGGGCCTTTGTGTAACCGATGAGATAAAATGGTTTTAGATGACGTTTTTTTATATGCTAATTCCAGTCTTGCATACCAATTATCTTTACTTTCCACACGCTCAGCACTCATCATAGCCATATTATTCTAAAATGGGTAATACAAGTTTAACCGAAAAGGCAATTGCAAATAATCCGATCAACATCTGCATGACTGTAGTGGCATGAGGATAACGCAGAATAATACGTGTAACAGTATGTCTGAATACACTACCGAAAATAAACATGGAAAAAATAACACCAATTGAAAAAAACATTAAATAACTCAACGCAAGCAACGGTTCAGTCATTTTCGAAACAGGGATTAATGCTAAAACAGATGCTGTGCCAGCCACACCATGCACACTACCCACCACGATTGCCCTACTGGTAGATAGTTTGCTTTGCTTTTTTAAATCGGGTTTAAAACCTAATATCTGCCGCGCTGATTCAATTAAAATACGAATGCCAATAAGAGCAAGAATAGTAGCGACAATAAGTTCAGCATATTCACTAAACGCTGAATTAAAAGAAAGCCCCAATAAAAATACACACAAGCCAATAAATAATAACGAAAAACTATGACCAAGCGCCCAATGAGAACTGTATTTTAATAATCTATGCCATTGGTTATTATTAGCCGATATGCCCGTTACGGTTAGCACATGATCAGCATCTAAAGCATGTAACATGCCAAGCCCTAGCGCCAAGGGTAATATTGTGTATATAGAATCAAACATAAATAGTTTCCCGATACTTAAGAACTTAAACCATCAATTTATAGCTATTAAAGCACAAGCATGAATTATGTTAAACCGATATATAAATTAAAATATACCTATAAAGATAAGCTATTTCTTAAAATCCTCTTTTACTTCACCCTTAGAGTACACTATTATTTTTTTAATTTTCCACCTACTGGGGAATGACGGATAACTAAAACAAGAGTACTATAGCTGACACGATGGAAATAAAAAGGTAGGGATTACCAATGTCACTTGCAGTTGTTTATAGTCGCGCCCAGACAGGCATTGATGCTCCATTGGTGAGTGTTGAAGTACATTTATCCAATGGCTTACCCAGTTTGTCCATTGTCGGCTTACCCGAAACGGAAGTGAAAGAAAGCAAAGACCGGGTTCGTGCCGCCATTTTGAATTCTCAATTTGATTTTCCTGCCCGGCGTATCACCATTAGCCTTGCGCCAGCCGATTTACCAAAAGAAGGCGGTCGCTTTGATCTTGCTATTGCTCTGGGTATTTTAGCTGCATCAGAACAAATTCCATCAGAATCACTTGATCAATTTGAATTTATTGGCGAGCTTGCATTAAGCGGTGAACTGCGCGGCATACGCGGTGTGCTACCGGCAACTATTCAAACTGCCCGCGCCAAACGCAGTTTGTTTGTTGCCACTACCAATGCCGATGAAGCAGCACTGGTAAGTGATGCAACGGTTTATCCGGCAGAACATTTGTTAAATGTTTGCGCGCATTTAAGCAAACAAACCCTGCTAACACCACATCAACAATCATTGCCTTCACTACAACAATCGGCGATGCATTTAACGGCCAATTTAAGTGACATTACCGCCCAACATCATGCAAAACGTGCGCTAGAAATTGCAGCTGCAGGTGGCCATTCATTATTGATGATTGGCCCACCCGGTTCAGGCAAAACCATGTTAGCTAGCCGCCTGCCGGGCATTCTACCTCCGATGACAGAAACAGAAGCTTTGCAAACAGCTGCCATACAATCCATTAGTCACCATGGGTTTGATGATAAATACTGGATGCAGCGCCCTTTTAGATCGCCCCATCATACAGCTTCTGGCGTAGCTTTAGTCGGAGGTGGCTCGCAACCCCGTCCGGGAGAAATTTCACTAGCACATAACGGTGTTGTGTTTCTTGACGAACTCCCTGAATTTGAACGCCGTGTATTAGAGGTATTAAGAGAGCCGATTGAGTCTGGAAAAATTGTTATTTCGCGTGCCGCACGTCAGGCTGAATTCCCTGCACGATTTCAACTTATCGCGGCAATGAATCCCTGCCCTTGTGGTTATTATGGGCACAGCAATGGCCGTTGC
This sequence comes from uncultured Thioalkalispiraceae bacterium, assembly GCA_964472525.1. Classification (GTDB taxonomy): domain Bacteria; phylum Pseudomonadota; class Gammaproteobacteria; order UBA6429; family Thiohalophilaceae; genus SZUA-37. The sequence goes on from CAYYLL010000004.1 coordinate 90,790, forward strand.
CGTTGTACCCCTGATAAAATATTACGTTATCGACAGAAGATTTCCGGCCCGTTACTGGATCGTATCGATATGCACATTGATGTACCGGCTCTACCAATAAAAGATCTTAATCGAATTAATCAAAGTGAAGAGGAGTCCAGTCAAAAAGTACAACAACGTGTTAACAAAGCAAGGCAAATACAACTAGCCCGAAGTCAATGTTCAAATAGCCAGCTCAATAATAGTAGTATTAAAAAATATTGCCGCTTGGCCAAACACGATGCCGCACTCCTGGAAAGTGCGATCGAAAAATTAGGGTTATCTGCCCGTGCCTATCAACGTATTTTGAAGGTTGCTCGCACAATTGCCGACATGGAAAATACGCCACACATTAATACTAAAATTATTTCTGAGGCTATTTCATATCGGCGATTAGACCGAGCTGTTATTTAAAGCTAATTGATATGCCCAGCTCTAGCTGGCAAGCTTAAGCCAACTTCCATTTTTTCCCGAGCATCCAATGTTCAATTTCACAAACAGGTAATGGACGACTCATAAAAAATCCTTGTGCGGTGTCGCAGTCATAAGCCTGTAACATGGCATAGATTGTTTTATTTTCAATTCCTTCGGCAACAACACGATAACCAAGATTATGCGCCAAATCTATAGTGGACTTAACGATAACACTATTATCTCTATCCGTGTCCATGTTCATTACAAAAGATTTATCTATTTTAATCTCGTCAACTGGCAGTGATTTTAAATATGACAATGACGAATAACCCGTACCATAATCATCAATACTTAATTTTATACCCAAGGCCGATAAGTGGTTCAATATAGTCATTGAGGCTGTCGGATCCTGCATTGTTGAGTTTTCAGTAACCTCTAGAATAATATTAGCGGGGTTCACATTGTATTTTTCCAGATTTTGTTTAACTAAGGCAACAAAAGAACTGTCACTTAAATCATATGTTGAAACATTAATAGAAATGGTTAACCCCAACCCCATCGCCTGCCATTGAGCCCATTGCATCATCGCTTTTTCAATAACCCAAGTTGTCACCAACCGTATCGTACCGGTCTTTTCGGCAATGGATATAAAGCTATCAGGCGAAACAAAACCATACTCAGGATGCGCCCAACGTATTAATGCTTCACATCCGATTACTTTATTTGTTTTTAAATTAATTTTGGGTTGGTAATAAAGAGCTAGCTCATCGTTCTCCAAACCGTTCTTTAATTCGGTCATTAAATTTAAACGATATTTTGTTTCATAATCATGTGAAATATCATAAATCATATAATCTTTGTGTTCTTCACGGGCATGATAAAGCGCATTATTTGCATGCTGAATCAACTCGTCAGGGGTATCACCATGATCCGGAAAATAAGAAACACCAGCACGGATAATAATATCAAACATAATGTCAGGTAAATCAATGGGAGCAAGCAAGCTTGAAGCACAACGCTCAATAACCCTATCAATATCATCTAATGTCAGAAATATAGGAACAATAATGGCAAACAAATCTTCACCTAAACGAGACAAAGCCGTACCGCTAGCCGCATCCTGAATAATAGAAACGGTATCAGATGTTCGCAGAATGGCTTTTAAACGTATGGTAATTTTTCTTAATAATTCATCATAAGCATGATGCCCAATCACATTGTCAATTTCTGTGTAATTATCAAAGCCTAAAACAATTATAGCGACACTTGTTTTATTGCGTTTGCTTGATGATATAAATTGTAGTAAACGGTCTTCGAATAAATATCGGTTAGGTAGGCCCGTTACACTATCGTGTAATAAATTATCTTTTAATTTTTCCTCGGCTTCTTCTTTTTGTTTAACCGCAGACATCAAGCTATCGGTTTGCTCATTCACGATATAATCTAACGATTTGTTTTTTAACAGTAGCTCTTTATAAAAAGCACTCATTGAAACAATCGTGTTAATGCGCGCCAACATTTCAAAGTGGTCGAACGGTTTTGCAATAAAGTCCTTGGCACCACATTCTAAGACATTTACCTTTACCTCAACATCATCTTCCCCAGTCAAAATAATAACAGGCAGATATTCTGCATTACATTCTGCTTTTAAAGCCGCTAATACATCAAAGCCATCCATGCCAGGCATATTTAAATCGAGTAAAACAACATCTGGATTAATTTCGTTAAATAAAGTAGATGCCTGCCGAGCTTCATGCGTCAGGTGTATATTTTTAAATCCAGCTCCGCGTAAAATAGCATCAATTAAACCAAGCGTTGCTTCATTATCATCAATTGCTAAAATAATGGCGTCTTTATTTTCTGCTGTTAATTTCATTTAAACCAAAACTACCTTAATTAAAATTTTTATTCTCTCTCGTTTTTTGCCAACATTATCCTGTCTGCAATTCCAATAATTTTTTTAACAATCACATCCAGATGTACTGGATCTTTTTGACATAATTTTTCAGCTTTCTTACATTGGTCATAGAGTTGAGGATAACCATAATTTCCTGACACCCCTTTTATCCTGTGGAAAACACTTTTTAATTCAGCGTTATCTGCCTTTAACATGGCTTGTTCTATTTCGGCTAAAAAATCAGGGAGACCTGCAATAAATTTATCGACTAAATGGGGGAATGCAGAATTGTCATGCTTAAGTAATTCAGAATAAAGTGGCTCAAGATTTTTATTGTTACTCGCTTGCACAACACTCACTCTTTACGCTATGTACCCGTGTAAATTATCGGCAGGAATGCACTTAACTTTAAAAAAACCATGCAAGGAATAATCAGCGAATAATGACTAATTATTCTAAGTTATTAGAATTAAAGAGGAATTATTTGCTTACCCTTTGCCGCTTTAAATAAGCATAATAAAAAACAGGAATAACCACCAAAGTAAGTAGAGTTGAAACCAGAATACCGGCTATAAGCGATATCGCCAAGCCATTGAAGATGGGATCGTCCAGAATAAAAAATGCCCCCATCATGGCCGCCAGACCGGTTAAGATAATGGGTTTAGCACGTACTGCACCTGCACGAATCACCGCTTCTTCTAAAGCAATACCTTCGTGAATTTGTTGGTTAATAAAATCAACCAATAAAATAGAATTACGCACAATAATACCGGCAAGTGCAATCATCCCAATCATAGATGTCGCGGTGAATTGCGATCCTAAAAGTGCATGCCCCGAAAATACGCCAATGGCGGTTAATGGAATGGGTGCCATAATAATAATGGGAACAAAATACGAACGAAATTGCGCAACAACGAGCAAGTAAATAATAAGAAGGCCAATTGAATAGGCTATTCCCATGTCACGGAAAGTCTCATAGGTTATCTGCCATTCACCATCCCATTTTAAACCGTATTTGTAGGGGTTGCTAGGTTGAGATATTAAAGATTGAGGCAGGGGATGCCCGTAAATAATCTTTTTATTCTGCAATGTGGTATACATATCTTTCATGCTATAAAGTGGGCTATCCAACTTACCAGCTACATCACCCGTCACATAAACAACGGGTAATAAATCTTTGTGGTATATCGTATTCTGCCGAACAGTATCCTTAATACTCACTAAATCCTGAAGTGCAATTAACTCTCCTTTCCGATTTCTGATTTTAAAACCAAGGAGATCATTTACCTTTTCTTTATCCTGTATTGAGTTTTGTAATCGTATCGGCAAAGGGTATTTAACTTTACCCGTATGCAGGTAGCTCACATCATCACCATTTAAGCCCGTAGCAATTGCATCAACGACTTCTTGTTGTGAAACTTCCCACAATGCAGTTTTATTCTGGTCGGCTGTAATGATAAATTTTTCTGCATTCGCTTCAATACTGTCATCAACATCAACAACCGCATTTGTATTTTCAAAAACCGCACGAATTTTTTTCGCAATCGCTATTTGCCCTGTATAGTCCAAGCCATAAATTTCAGCAACAAGAGGTGAATAGACAGGGGGCCCGGGAGGAACTTCTACAATTTTAACATTCGCGTGATAAGGAGCCGCTATTTTTTGTAAGGGCGCACGCATGGCTCGCGCGATAGCATGACTCTTTAAGTTACGATGTTTTTTGTCCACAAGATTAACTTGAATATCACCTACATTAGCTCCCCGCCGCAAATAGTACTGACGAACAAGCCCATTAAAGTTAATCGGAGCTGCTGTTCCGGAATAAATTTGATAATTTTTAACTTCAGGAACAGTTTTAATATGCTCACCTAATGCCGTTAATACTCGTGTCGTTTGCTCGAGGGTTGTTCCTTCGGGCATATCCAGTATTATTTGAAATTCTGATTTATTATCAAACGGTAACATTTTTAAGACCACGGCTTTAAGTGGTATTAAACTAACTGATAGTATTAATAAAATAATAATTCCATATAATAATTTGCGTCGGTTAGACTTTGCACTATTTTCTTTACCGCTAGCGTCAATTAAAAATAGTCCAATATAACGTTTAAAAAATAAATATTGTTTTTCTCTATTTTTATCATTCCGGGTTTTATCATTATGAGTTTTATTATGGCCACTGGCATCCTGATGTTTGCTATTTTTTAAAAAACGATAGGAGAGCCAGGGCGTAATAACAAAAGCAACGAGCAGTGAAAGTAACATGCCAATGGAGGCATTAATGGGAATAGGGCTCATATAGGGGCCCATTAAACCACTGACGAAAGCCATTGGTAACAAGGCCGCAATCACCGTAAAGGTGGCTAATATTGTAGGGCCGCCTACTTCATCCACAGCCAGAGGAATGGCGTCTTTTAATTTATTAACACCTAACAACATATGTCGATGAATATTTTCGACAACGACAATCGCATCATCCACTAAAATACCAATCGAAAAAATAAGTGCAAAAAGAGAGACTCGATTAAGGGTAAAACCCCATGCCCATGACGCAAATAAAGTCATCGCCAAGGTAATAGTTACTGCTAAACCAACAATAACAGCTTCACGTTTGCCCATTGCAAACAATACAAGAATAACTACCGACAACGTTGCAAAAATTAATTTTTGAATTAGTTTTTTGGCTTTACTATTGGCCGTTTCACCGTAGTTTCTTGTGATTTCCATCTTTACATTAGCGGGTATAAACACACCTTTTAACTGTTCAATTCGTTTGATAACAGCATCAGAGACATCAACCGCATTAACCCCTGCTTGTTTTGCAACCGCAATCGTAACAGCCGGATAATTATTTACTTTATTGCTATACAAAGTAATATTGGTGGGCTGTTCAGCCGAGCGCCTAATTTTTGCAACATCGCGCAAATAAACCGGCTTCCCGCTGTGTACCGCAACAATTAAATTTTGCAGCTCATCAACTGTTGATAAAAACTGCCCCGCTTGTACCGCAAATTCTTTATTATTGGTAACCGTATAACCAATGGGTTTCGTCACATTACTCACAGTTAATGCCTGGCGTAATTCACTGATTGATATATCGTATGCGGCTAATGCAGTACTGTTTAGCCCAACATGGACAACATCTTTAGCACCACCAACGGTATAGACGTCACGCGTTCCTTTCACCCGTTTAATTTCTGTTTCAATTGAATGAGCAATTTTTAATAGTTCATAACCACCACTATTTTTATCTTCAGTCCACAAGGTTAGTGATACGATTGGCACATCATCAATGCCTTTCGGTTTAATAAGGGGTTGCCCAACTCCCAATTTTTTTGGTAACCAGTCTTGCTTGGAATACAGTGCGTTATACAAACGAACGATGGCCTGCGTTCTATCTTCGCCCACTTTAAACTGAATCGTTAAAACAGACATCCCAGGTTTAGATACCGAATAGATATGTTTAACGCCTTGCAACTCTGACAAAATTCGTTCAGCCGGCGAACTAACAAGTTGTTCCACTTCTTCTGCTGATGCACCCGAAAAAGGAATAAAAACATTGGCAAAAGTAACATTGATTTGTGGTTCTTCTTCACGAGGCGTAATAATAATGGCAAAAATACCCAGTAAAAAACCCACCAATGCCAATAACGGTGTGATCTCAGAAACTAAAAACAGTTTGGCAACTCGCCCCGACAAGCCTAACTTTGTTTTATTTGTTGTGTCTTTGTCTTTAGTGTCAGTCATTCATTGTCACCCTGACTGTTTTGTTGCTGGATGACCATCACAGCTTTGGTGGGATCCAGAACAATACTTTCACCTTCAGATAAACCGGCTAACACTTCAATTTTATCCCCGGCATGACGACGACCTAAACGAATTTGTCGAAATGTAAGAGTACCTTGTTTGTTCTTAACATAAACAGCCGTCACTTCACTACGATAAGCCACTGCCCGTTGAGGAATAAGTAAAGTCTTTTCTTTACCAACGACTAAACCTGCTCGGGTATACATGCCTGGATAAACTTTGTAATCCCCTTTTGGTAAATGAAGTCGCGTTGTAAAAGAATGGCTTAACGGATCCGCATAAGGGCTAATAGACATAGAGCTAACGTTGACGAGTGTTTTCCTATTTTCACCTAAATAAACCCATGCCTGATTGTATTTTCGAACTTTGTGAATAATAGACTCGGGTAACTGCACACTGGCGCGCAATGTTTCTAGCGATAACCCTGTCATAAGTTTTTGACCAATATTCGCAAGCTCACCGACTTCGACATGCCGTTTAACAACAATACCGCTATAAGGTGCACGTACAATGGTATTGGCTAATGATTCATTTGCCTGCTCAAGTAACGCACGCGAACTTTTAAGATGTGCTTCCGCTTTATCTAATACTGATTTTGCAACTAGCCGCTTTGCGTATATTTCTTTAACACGCGTATAATCTGACCGCGCTTCTTCAAATTGTGCCTTGGCCGACTTTACTGCGGCTCGTTGTCGCTTGTCCCGAAAGCGTACTAATACATCACCTTTTTTTACGTAATCATCAATATCCACAGGAATTGCGAGGATCCGCCCACGTACCTGGGAGGCAACTGTTGCCTGCCGTACCGCTTCAATTTGAGCTGGTAAATAACGCACTGACGGTATTTGTTTCGATTCAACCATAACCGTTTCAAGATTATCAGCAGCATAACTAATGGCTGAGACTAAAAACACCAACCCGGAAATAATATAAAATAGAACTGTAGAAAATTTAAGTTTTACCATTTTTCCTTTTTCCTTACACATACGCTGATTACTTACAATCCAATCGAAAGCTTATAATAACAATTTAAACAATAGAATATATTAAAACTTGGAGAATATTAAATCTAAATACCCCGTCCGCTTGCGGCGGGCTCAGAACCGTTGGGGTTTCCAAAGGGGAGAAGCGAAGCTCTCCCCCGTTGGTCGTCAGCGGGGTGCATACCCCGTTGACGATATATAATTGATTTATTTTCTTGATAATAGAGTGGCTCTAACGGAAATAGACTGCCACGATAGCGTGTAAAGTCGATATTAGTTAAACATTTCCGCACACCACTTTTCAATAATAAATCGCGTTTCTTGTGGTTTTTCGGTTAGTAACCAATGGTCTGCATCAACCACCTCAATTTTAGCATTAGGGAAGCGCATTATTATTTCTTTTGTTTGATCGAATGAACTAATACTAGCACCGCCAGAAAGGAGAACCAGAACAGGGATATGAATATCTTCCAATACCGGTAAAAGCCGTATCACTTCGTTGATATCCTGCAAATAATTGGCCAAAGGAATGTATTTAAAATCGGCAAAGGGATTGGTATATAAATCAGCTATTTTTAATTCAGGATGTTTCTTTAACGTTGCGCGTGTTTTTTCGTCGAGTGCGCGCAAATCCCGCTTGGGCAACCGCCAACGTTTAACACCAATAAAATTTAAACGGCGTAAGATAAAGCTAAATAGCCGAAGAAGATAACGGTAACTTTTTGCCTTGCTTAAACGACCATGCAGGTTTTCAGGAAAAACTGGATCAATCAGAATCAGTCCTCGACTGCGTTCAGGGTACTGAGCAGCATAAGTAATCGCAACTTGTGCGCCGAGGCTATGACCCATAAAAACAGATTGCTGATAATGCTCCACCTGCATCACAAGGTTAATATCATTTAACCAGTCACTACGTGAATAATGGCCTCGGTACATAGATTCACCATGGCCACGTAAATCAATCTGTAGTAAGTCCCAATCTTTTTTTAATTGGGTATATTCAACAAACTCGCTAAAACGAGTGCCATTACTTGCAAGGCCGTGTATAAGCGTTAATAAAGGTTTAAGCTGCTGTTGGCGCGTAAGCCGATAACCTATCGTTGCATCGTCGTTGGTTTTTATTTTAGAAAAAATGGTTGTGGATTCTATTGGATTACTCATATTTTTAATATGCTATTTAATATCACCATTGACGCGTATCCGATTAAAAACTCGCACCTAAGCGAAGATAAAAATTATCTCCACCAATAAGATTATCATACCCATGAGCATAGCCTAAAGTAACCCGTATTACCGTACTATAGCCAAATATGGTATCTGCATATAATTCAACACCTGAACCCGTATAATATTTATCTGGACTCCCATCACGCCAAGCTGCACCACGGTCAATAAATACTGCCGCAGACAGTTGTTGCAAACCAAGGGGGGGTATCATTGCGGTACGTTCTAAACGCCAGATAGGGAAACGATATTCCACACTCATTAGGCGCATCCGACGATTGGTTAACGCGGCATGACCGGCATTATACCCACGCAACATATATTCACGTCGGTTAAAAGGAGATGAAATAAGTGTTGGCGAAAGTAGTCTGGGCTCAAAATTATTAGTATTACTGCCACCGAGTTGAAACGGCCTTGGCTTATCCGTACCATAGCCTTCCACCGCTCGCAGGGCTAATACATGTTCACCACCCAACTGAATAAATTCGCGCCAATCGAGAGTGTAAACTTGACCACGATAATCACTATTACCCAAACGATTACTGTCTTCTGCAATCAACTGAATGGAGCGGCCCTCTGCCCGACTCACTGATTTTGGATGATAACTTGTATCTTTATAAACAACCGCAGCACCTAATAAATTATCAACAATTGGGTTACGTACTGCAATACTCGTATTTTTTCGCCACGAATCTTTTTCGGTATCTTTAACCGCCGCCACATGAAAAGATAAGCGATCGGTAAGTGATAATAACGGAAAAACAACCTCGGCTTGCTGAACATTGTGACTTCGCACACGCAGTAAATTATTATTATTATCCAAAAATAATCTGTTGCCGTGTGATGTATGTAATTTAAATGTTGGGTACCAACGATCATAAATATAATCAAAGGAGCCCAGCCAGTCATCATAGCTCGAATGATAATTAGCATACGACAGTGACACACCATAAATATGCCTTGCTAAGGTGTCCCAACCAGAAGTGAAGGCTCCCACTTGATAATAGTCTTCACCTATCGCAACAATAGGCTGATACCAACGCGGTACAACGCTTTCGGCAGGGGAATAATCTTTAACAGGCCCAGTCTTAACCTCAGCAGGTTCAGGTTTAGCAATGGCCGTGCTACCTTTATGGGCAGGGGGAACCTCACGGGTTTCTTTTATTGCCAACTTGAATATATCGAAACCCTTTTCTGTATAACCGATATAATACAATTCATTTTCATTTTTACCCTGCACAGGGTAGAAGCCACCACCGATTAAATCCGTTAAACTGGTAGTTTCACCTGATGCAATATTAATACGACGAATATTGTAGATCCCGCCATTATCTGAACTGTATAAAATATTTTTACCATCGGCTGAAAATATTGGATTTGTCTCGATAACATCATCTTGTGTCACAAAATGCCATTGCCGAGTTGCAATATCAAACTTTTCCAGATTCCAGCCAGTATCTGGCCGGAACACGGAGGCAATTAAAATATTTTCGGTGGGTGACCAGTCAATAGAGGCAACAACTTCCGCATATTTACCTTTCCACAAGGTTTCTTTATATTCACCTTTCGCATCCAACAAATGTAATTCATTTTTTGCCAAGCCATTTTTAACAGCCATTAATTGCTTGCCGTCAGGACTCCAGGTAACGGTTCGATAACGTGCGCAGTGGGTTAAACGGGTTTCTGCACCGCTAGTCGGGTTGATATGATAAAGATCATAATAAATTGCTGCATTTCGACAGCGCTCCGGTTTAGCCAGAATAATACCGGCTTGTTCATGCAGGTCGAAACGTGCCGCTATCCTTAATTCAGTTAATTTTTTTGCTGCATGATAAGTACCATCTTTATCAGGATGGAGAACTTTCAATGCCATGTTCTTATCCGCATTGTAATCCACATAATAAATGTCACCCTTTGCAGAAACCTGCATTGGCCCGGTAAAATAACCGTCCTGCGTTATGCGTTTACCAATCACTTCACCGCGTTCTTTAACCGCCTGCCACTGCGGCTTATACTTGGCCTTCATGTCTGTTTCAAATCCGTCCCACAAACCCCACATATCTTTACCCAATGTATAATAGGCATTTGAGTTGACTCGCCACGGTATAATGTTGTCTGAATAATTATCAACAAGTTCGATTACTTTTTTCTTACCGTATTTTTTTTCGATATATTGAAAAAAATTGACGCCATATAAATAACGTGACGTATTCATTGGCCATTGCGTCATTAACGGCACACTCACATGTCGTAATGATTTAAAATCGTCTTTCGCTTCCATACGCATTAACATATTAAAGTAACTACTTTGACCACGGCCCACGCCACGCCCAGTATCGGTTTCAACATACGTTGCTAAACCTTCAATAAGCCATGAAGGTTGATACGTATTGGGGAAAGCACTAAAAAATGGAAAGATATAAGCCGCCCGACCAAAAATTTTACGCATCACCGAGGCAGCACCGATAGCTTTATCTAAATGCAGGATATGCAAATATTCATGCCGAATAACCGTTTCCAGCCAGTCTGAATTATCCTCAACACTGTTGACGCTATCGGGGCCGGACAAGAAAATACCGGTTCGATTAGTTGGGAAAGGGCCCGCATAGCCATTCGAGATGTCATACTCATCGGTTAAGATAATGTCGGTCTTGTCCGCCGGGGTCCAATCCATCATCAAGCTGAGTTCTGTGTGCGTTTCCTCTGCAATAGCCAAGGTTCGCCGTGCCAGCTTTTCTTCACCCTTGGAAAAAAGACAGCGGAAATGTTTTGACTCAAGGGTGAACCAATCGAGTGTGTAATCGTGCAATATCGCCGCCTTAGCAGGCAAAGCACTCAAGACTAAAATAACCAGTGCAGCAAACAATATGATTGTTTGTTTTGCTGCAAACTTTACCCCTAAAAAATACTGACCCATGCTCCAAACATCCCCAACCAATAAAATAGTCTATTTTATAAATTCAGCCACACATAAAAAACAGGCCACTATTTAACGCAGCCTGTTATGCCTTTATATATGGATTGACGATAAAAGATACCATTTAAGCCCTTGTCCTGCAATTTTCTATCCTAATAATCAGCCAATTCTGAAACTTTCTAGATTGTCAATATCGACGCACTCTTCAGGCTTGGTTAAACTAGCCCTTCTGTTTCCTCTTTAATCCAACCTTTATGAGTCCTTATGCTGCAACAACTTAACCACACCCAACAGTCGGCCGTCCGCTGTATTGATAAACCCTGTCTGGTTCTGGCCGGTGCCGGTAGTGGTAAAACACGCGTTATCACCTATAAAATCGCTTATCTTATTCAAAAATGCGGCTATCCGGCCAATACCATTGCAGCCGTTACCTTTACCAATAAATCAGCACGCGAAATGAAACAACGTGTTTCAAGCCTAATGACAAAACAACAAACCAAGGGCTTGCGTGTTTCCACATTCCATACGTTGGGATTAAATATTATTCGCCACTCCTTACATCCACTGGGTCTTAAAACCGGATTTTCAATTTATGATAATACCGATAGTCTAAGTCTGGTACGAGAACTCATGCGTAAAACATTTTCTGACCCAAAAAATCAAGCTGAAATGGCACTACAACAAATCGACCGCTGGAAGAATGCCTTTATCACACCTGAAAATGCACAGCAGTTGGCCAATGGCGATCAACATCTTGTTCTTGCTGCAAAAATTTACGAACAATACAACCACCACCTTCGCACTTATAATGCAGTCGATTTTAATGACCTTATAATGTTACCGGTTTTGCTATTACGTAATAATGAAGAAGCCCGTAACTACTGGCAGCAAAAAATTCGCTACCTATTAGTTGATGAATATCAGGATACCAACAACACCCAATACGAGTTAGTTAAACTTATTGTTGGCGATAAGAGCGCCTTAACCGTTGTGGGTGATGACGACCAATCCATTTATGCTTGGCGAGGTGCGCAACCGGAGAATTTGTTAAATTTAAAGACAGATTACCCTAACTTAAATGTTGTTAAATTGGAACAGAACTACCGTTCAACCGGTTGTATTTTAAACGCTGCCAATACCCTCATTCAAAACAACCCGCATGTATTTGAGAAAAAACTTTGGAGCGAACTAGGCTTTGGAGAACAGATCCGGATTTTACCTTGCGGCAACGAAGATATAGAAGCCGAACAAATTACTGCTGAAATTTTACATCATAAATTTCAACATGGAACAAATTTTAAAGACTATGCCCTGCTTTATCGTGGCAATCATCAGTCCAGACTATTTGAACGTACATTGCGAGAAAATAATATACCTTATTATTTAAGTGGTGGTATTTCTTTCTTTTCTTACACTGAAATTAAAGACTTACTTTCTTATTTACGCTTAATTTCAAACCCCGATGATGATAATGCCTTTATTCGTATCGTTAATACACCTCGACGTGAAATTGGCCCGAGTACATTAGAAACACTGAATAAATTTTCTTCTAGCTACAATCACAGTTTATTCAGTGCCTGCTTTGAAAGTAATATTACGACTCAGTTAAAACCACGCGCACAACAAAACTTAAATGATTTTGCACAGTGGATACTAGACGTTACTCACACTGCTGAAAATGATTCGCCGGTTGCAGCAATAAAACGTGTGATACAAGACGTTGGTTATGAACAATGGTTAACCGATACCGCCAAAGACGAACAAGTTGCTATTCGTAAAATTAATAACGTAAATGAACTGGTAGACTGGATCAGTAAACTGCATACAAAAGATCCTGAAGCCAGTCTGCATGACATTATTACCAAACTCACATTGATTGATACCCTCGAACGCAATGATGATGATGAAATAGGTGATAATGTTTCACTTATGACCTTACACGCTGCCAAAGGACTGGAGTTCCCGCATGTATTTTTAGTCGGCATGGAAGAAGAAATATTGCCACATCGAACCAGTATAGAAGAGGAAAACATAGAAGAAGAACGCCGCCTAGCTTATGTTGGGATTACCCGTGCAAAGAGTACACTCACTCTCAGCTTCGCCAAACAACGAAAACGGTTTGGTGAAATTGTTGACTGTGAACCTAGCCGCTTTATTGATGAACTACCAGAAGATGATTTAAATTGGCTGGGTTCAAATTCAAAACTCAGTAAAGAAGAACAAAAACAGAAAGGTCAAATGCATTTTTCAAGTCTGCGTGCTTTAATTTCTGAAAGCTAATAAAAAATCATAAGCACTCGTAATCAAAAAAACCGAACACTAACTAAATAGAATTATTTGGTGGATTTCCAAGGGAGTTTTATATAGCCTGTTTGGTGGTGGATATGCTATGCAGACGGAAAATATGCTTGCTGCAACTCAAATTACATAAGTATTTTTATAAATTACTTAAATTCTCACTTTACCTGCCGATAACATAGCACTTATAGGGACTTTAGATGTCTCTATTGATGACTATTTTAAGTTTTAAGTTTGATTGAGTAATAAAACTGCATCCAATCTTAGATTTTAAGGAAAATAAAATGTTTAATTTATTTAAGAAGAAAGATAAAAAGCCTGAAAGTGGTGTAATAAAACAGCAATCTCCGCAACAAGTTGCCCCAGGAACAACTATTAGGTACAACCCTAATTTAATTAATAAATTAAAGGGCGATCATCAAACTTTGCTTGGTATTTATGGAGAAATAAAATCGGCTGCTGACTCAGCAAACTACCCACTTGCAACACAGAAGTTAAAAGAACTTAAACGTGGTTTTATGGATCACATTCTCGTAGAAAATGTAAGTCTTTATGTTTATATGAAAAATTCTTTTAAGGGTGATGAGGCTAATGTTGAACTTGTCCAGAGTTTTCGTAGCGAAATGGATGGAATAGGTAAAGTAGTTAGAGCTTTTATTTTGAAATATGAAACCATTGGGGTTGATGCTGATTTAGCATCGTCATTTGCTCATGATTTAAAAGATATAGGCGCGGCACTCGTCGCACGGATTGAACGAGAAGAAGGTACACTTTATCCGCTATATCAAGCCACTTATGAATAACACGCATCTAGATGTGTTGAAGACGCGTTGAATACCCAACTCGATGAATATCTAAATAGTCGCCCCTGAAAAAAATTCAAATACTGATATGGCTGATTGTTATTATAATAAACCCTAACCATCACACCCCAAACTGAAGTGGATCCCATCCCAATTTCAAAACTTTTTGACTTAATTTGATACATAAAAAAACCACCGCTTAAAAAAAGAGGTGGTTTTTAAAATGAAGACAACCCGGTCTTTATTTAGCTTTTAAAACCATATAATCAATCACTGCTTTAACATTGGCATCGCTTAAGCTTGAGCCGCCCTTAGGTGGCATACCTTTAAAGCCGCCAATCGCATGTTTGTATAATGTTGACTTACCCTGTGCAATACGTGCCTTCCAAGCACCTTTATCACCCAGTTTAGGCGCACCCATCGCACCCGTGCCATGGCAGGCAAAGCAATGCGCTTGAAAGGCTGCCGCCGCGCTGAATGCCGCTGTTTTAACAGCAACTGGCGTCCCAACACTCACTTCACCCACTGGCTTAATACGCGCATCGATTGCTTCGGTCACCATCACATCGGGCATTTTTTTATCTGTTGATGACAATAAATTAGCCAAAACAATCATTAAAATTAAAAATCCGAACAACGCGCCACCAATACCCACTAAATAATTTACAAATTGACTATCTTTCATTGCTACCAAACCTTCATCATCATTAATTTTATAAAAATCAGTGGCCTATAAAACTTTCTCCACCAATTGAAATTCTACCCGAGATTATAGCGAACAACCCCTATTTCTGCCAGTGGATCCCCTTTTTCTGAACCAGAAATAGCTAAATCCAATACGAATCCCAGTACGAATCAAAGAACTATAAATTATATAGAATTAAGCTTTTGGGAAATTTATTTATTCACCCTCATCACATTTTTTACATTGTAATTCTAGTCCAATATGTTCCATCCGGCCTTTTTCACTGATCACCCATTGTCTATTTTGCCAGGGAGGCTGGTGCCGTACATGCTGTGTATGGCCGCACTCTAAGTCAGCAACCCAGTCATTCACTTCGTCTAAATGAAAACCGATTATTTTCTGTTGCATTCGTTAACCTGCAATACAAATATTACGGCCACTCTCTTTTGCTTTGTATAACGCCCTGTCTGCACGTTCAAATAACATTTGTACACTTTCGTTTTCAGCTATTTCGCATATACCGGCAGATGCCGTCACTTTGACTGGTTTATCTCTAAAATGAAAAGCACATGCTTCGATGGCTTTACGAATATTATCAGCTACTTTCATCGCAGCAGTTAGCATGGTACCGGGAAGCACCACAACAAATTCTTCACCGCCATACCGTGCCACAAAATCTGCATCTCTAATATTTTCAGATAACATTTGAGCAATAATTCTTAATACCTTGTCGCCAGCTTGGTGACCAAATTCATCATTAACACGTTTAAAAAAATCCACATCCCAAACCATTAGCACAAACGGAGTATTATATTTTGTAAACCGTTCGTGTTCCTGGCTTATCCATTCATCATAAGCTAGCCGATTTGGAATTCTGGTTAACGTGTCATGCGTTGCTTGTAAACGTTTTTTCTCTAGCTGTTCACGTAATTCTTCAGCCTCACGTTTGACTGTTATTAATTCTTTTGCCAATTGCCTAACGACATCATCTGAATTATTTTTCTGTGTATTATCGACACTAAGGAAAGTATCCATATGATGTCTAATCATAATAACATGTGACTTTACATTATCTTTTAATGTATCAATATTTGTTTCATTATTTAGAAAATCGTTAATGCTGTCGGTGGTTTGATTAACCGATTCATTCATTTGTTTGAAATTGTTTGACCTTTTGTCACTAATACCTGAAAGGTTTTTAACTTCTTCATCAATTTCTTGTAAACGGCCACCAAGCTCAGTTAAAAAACCTTCCAACTCCTTGCGTTCATTTTTTAATGTCAGCTGCAATGCCATAACTAGCTCAACAATTCGCCCCAAACATGGTTTTAATTTATCCGGCTCGCTCATCAATGTTTGGCGTATTTCTTCTGCGGTTACGCTTAAATCATCAGGTAAGCTAACCAACTCTAAAAATTCAATTAATAAACTGGCTGCCTGATTTGAAAATATTTCCGTTCCATTTTCTTTCTCAGATGTTGAAATATACAAGCTGTTCGCAATCAACTCCATCGTTTCCATTGCTTGTTGACGAGTCTGACTTGAAGCTGCTTTTAACTGTAATTGTCTTGTTTTTGTTGTATCAAGAAATTCAGCAGGAATTTTTTTAAGGAAGCCAAGCAGTAGTACAGGGTATTCAAGTGGTGTTTCTATTTCAGAGTTTTGTTCCCGTGCGGTAGTATCCGTTAAGTCTTCATTATTATTTGATTGATGGTTGTCTAGTTCATCGTTTTGTATGTTGTTCGCTGTACTTTTATCTGCCCCATCTGTAATATTTTCTTGTAATGATTTTAATTCTTCATCGTGCCAAATAAATTCCTGATTAATCAACTTGGTAAAGGAATGAATAAACTTCTGAATTTCATCGTCTTTAATATTACTGAATTGTCTAGCTAGACCGCGCTTAAATTGTTGTGCTTTGTCAGTCCATTGAACACGTTCAACACATTCTTCTACTAGTTTTTTTACAGAATAACGACTGTCCTCCTGTTTATCTGATATATCAATATCACGAATAACCGTACTGATTTTATCTAGCTGTACACGCAGATTTAAACTGTCTTTGCCATTACGAATATCTTCCCGTAATGTATCCATTAGTTTTGTTAAGCGTTCATTCCCTGAGCCAGCGGCCAAACTAATTCGCACAATGGCATTGCGTAATAATTTTTCAACCTGATGCCATTGTTCTTCTTTATATTCTAAATCATCAAGACTGTCGTAATATTTCTTTTTCCACTGAGCAGGCTCTCCGTCATCTTTTGATTTTTTTCCAAAAGCCATTCGTTAACCACTTCTTCTTATATTTTTAATTTCTCGTGGCACCTCTTTTAATTGCAAACCTTTGGGTAATTCAATATCCATCACAATTGGTAGGTGATCGGAATAGGTATCTGAAAGCGCTCTTACCCCTAATACTTTCAACCCGGAAGTTATTAAAATATGATCTATTGGTTGATGCGGCCGCCAGCTAGGAAAAGTATTACATTCAGATAAAGGCCGACGTAATTTTGTTTTACGAAAGAGTAAATTCATTTCTTCGCTATCGGCTTTACAATTTAAGTCCCCCATCAAAATAGCATGAGCAGAATCATTTACAAAATCACTGATAAAATCCAGTTGATTTAATCTTGCTCGTTTACCAAGAGCTAGGTGCAAAACAAAAATAGTTAATGCCGACTCACCTTCACCATACCTTGCCATAATTGCTCGCCGTCCAGGAATAAATCCCGGTAAACGAATATCGGTAATTTCATCGGGTTGATAGCGACTTAAAAAACCACTGGCGTGTTGCGCTAAATGCCCTAGGTTACGATTAACCTGATGATACCAAAACGGAAAACTTGCACGTTCTGCAAGAAATTCAACAAGATTGATAAAGTTACTACGGATACTTCCCGCATCAAGTTCTTGCATACCGACAAGATCATAGTCCTTGATCAAATCGGCAATACGATCCAGATTTGTTAAACGAAATGAATGCGGTAATACATGCTTCCAACTATGTAGAACATAATGATGCGGTTTTTCGGTTCTTATCCCGACTTGTACGTTGTAACTCATTACCCGTAATATTTTATTTTCAACATTCATGCGTTACTGTTTAACCTGAAATATGTTTATATTGGGCATACCATTTCACCCAACTTACTCGTTAACTTTAAGTTTTCCCTATAATCAACCGGACAATCAATAATACTGACCGTATCGTCGTCCAATGCCTTTTTTAAGGTTGGTAACAAGTCCTCACCCTTTTCAATTCGATAACCTTTTGCACCGAAGGACTCTGCGTATTTAACAAAATCTGGATTAGTAAAACTGATATTTGAACTACGTTTAAATTTGTTCATTTGCTTCCATTCAATTAAACCATAGGCGCAGTCTGTCCAAATTAAAATAACGATGGCCGTGCCTAAACGCATTGCTGTTTCAATTTCCTGTGAGTTCATCATAAAGCCTGCATCACCGGTAACCGCAACCACTCTTTTGTCAGGGTTAACCAGCTTGGCGGCTATCGCACCGGGGACTGCAATGCCCATACTGGCAAAACCATTTGAAATAATACAGGTATTGGGATACTCACAACGAAACATCCGCGACATCCACATTTTGTGCGCACCCACGTCACTAATCGCAATATCATCCAGCGCCATTGCGGTACGCAAATCCCAAATAATTTTTTGTGGTTTGACCGGTACCGTGTTCTCATCCTTGTGTTGGTTCATGTCCTCAATAAGTGCATTGCGTAACGCATTCATCGTATTGCCGGAGGCAGGTTTTGCAATATTCATAATGCGCGTTAAAGAATGTTTAATGTTACCCACCACACCAATATCAACTGAATAGTAAGCATCAACTTCGGCATGGTTTTGATCGATATGAATAATGTTTCGGTCTCTTGTCTTGTGCCAGAGGTAAGGGTGGTATTCAACTAAATCGTAACCAATACAAATAATTAGATCTGCTTTCGCAAAACCACAGCTAACATAGTCATTCGCTTGTAACCCCGCGCTGCCCAATGCCATCGTGTGCTTAAACGGAATAACGCCTTTAGCCATAAACGTATTGGCCACTGGAATTTTTAGCTTATCAGCAAATTCGGCTAACTCTTTACAAGCATCACCACGGATAATACCGTTACCTGCGAGTATTATCGGCTGCTTCGCCTCTGAAATCATTTTTGCGGCCGCGTCTACTTTTATACTAGGAGGCTCGGGGGAGAGCGGGTTTCTTGGATCAATGGGGTAATCTTCGATTTCCATCTCGGCGATATTTTCGGGAAATTCAATAAAAGTCGCACCAGTTTTTTCTGTTTGTGCCACCTTAAAAGCCTTACGCACCACTTCAGTAATAACACTGGGCGACAAAATACGTGATGAATATTTTGTGATCGGCTCAAACATAAGTTCTAAATCAAGAACTTGATGAGATTCTTTATGTAGCCGGTGTGTACTGGCTTGGCCGGCAATAGCGACTAGCGGTGCATGATCTAGATTGGCATCTGCCACCCCCGTAACCAGATTAGTCGCACCGGGGCCCAATGTTGCAAGGCAAACACCGGCTTTACCGGTAAGACGACCATAAACACCGGCCATAAATGCCGCACCTTGCTCATGCCGCACGGTAATAAAGCGAATACTGGAGTCGAGCAGAGCGTCCATCACATCGAGGTTTTCTTCTCCGGGGATCCCGAAGATATATTCAACACCCTCGTTTTCAAGGCATTTTATAAATAATTCTGCCGCTTTCATTCAATCTCCTTTTACCATCATTAGACTAAAGAATATCGGCTTTGTCAGAAATACCTTTAAATTTAACGCGGTCGAATATCCATATATTGTATTTAACCGAGACCTTTACGGCCTCATTTAGATTCCATTCTAATTAAGTGATTCACCACTTCAATCATACCTTCATGACCACCCGCAATAGCACCACCGGTACGCCACTTGCCATTCACTATCAAGGTAGGCACACCTTGCGCACCATAGCGTTTACTTAAATCTTCGGCCTTTCTAACTTTGGCATCGACACTGAAGGAATTGAAAACATCCATAAATTCCTGCTTCTTAACACCTGCATATTTTTCAAAGAAATTTGCCATTGCGGCCTCATTACCTAAACTTGCTCTTTGTTTATGCAGCGCATTAAACAAAGGTTCGTGGATTTTTTTCTCTACGCCTAATAGTTTTTCAGTGTAATAGACTTTGGCAAAGAAACGCCAACGTGGTGAAAAAACTGCAGGAATACGTTTAAAGACCACATTTTTAGGTTTAGTCTTCAACCATTTTTGGATCACTGGCTCAAATCGAAAACAGTGCGGACACATATACCAGAACAGTTCTACCACCTCGATCTGACCTTTTTTAACGGATGTTGAAACAGGCGGATTGATTTTTATATATTCAATTCCTTCATCAAAACCTGCTGCCTGCACTGAAACATTGACCATTAGCAAGAATGACACAGCATATAAATACTTTGAAAAACGATTAAACACGGACTTCTCCTTGTATATCTGGATTTATTTTTGGGGTTTACTTTTTGGGTTTATTTTGGAGCTGTAAGTTACATTAAAGTTCACCGTACGAGTGTAGCCCTGACAAAAATATATTAACACCTAAAAAAGCAAAGACGGTCACAAATAAACCAATCACTGCCCACCATGCCATGGGCGTACCTCGCCAACCTTTAGTAAAACGCATATGCAACCATGCCGCATAATTAAGCCACACAATAAGTGCCCAAGTTTCTTTTGGATCCCATGACCAATAACCACCCCATGCCTCAGCTGCCCACATTGCCCCTAACACGGTTGCTAAGGTAAAAAAAGCAAAGCCCAAGGCTATGGATTTATACATGATATCATCCAGTATATCCGTTGCAGGTAAACGCACGGCCATTAAACTTGCAGGGTTATGACGTAACGCACGTTCTTTTAGTAAAAAAACAACACCTACCATCGCTGCCAGAGCAAAACTGCCATAGCCAATAAAATTAGCCGGGACGTGAATTTTCATCCAATAACTTTGTAATGCAGGTACCAATGGTTTAATTTCTGCTGCACCTTTTGCAAAATCGTACCAAAGCAAAAAACCGACCGCAGCCGAGATAATCAACAGAACAAAACCACCCATGGCTCGCGTTTCATACCGTACTTCATAATAGAGATAAATCATTGCAGTGATAATCGCAAATAAAATAAACACTTCATATAAATTACTAACCGGAATATGCCCAACATCGACACCAAGTAAATAAGACTCATACCAACGAACCATTAAACCAACCAGTCCCATTGTGACAGCCGACCACACCATCGCCGTTGCAACCTTGCCCACAAAAACACTACGACCAAATAATTCAATAAAATAAGCGATGGTCGCCATTAAAAACAAAGCGCTCATCCACATGATAGCGGACTGACTCGAAATTAAAAATTTGAGGAAAAATTTTGATTGATCATGGCTATTATTTAAAATATCAATGGCTGCCTGTCCGGTTACACCCGTTTTAGCCAGAGCTAACATTGCAGGATTATAAATACTAATTGCCAATAAACTTAAACCCGTCACCACCACAAACAATAATCTTGATGGCTTCCAATTCCAGCCCAAGCCGATAAACGCAAACGCCGATCCAAATAAAATACCCACTTCGTAGTCATCCATATAACGTCCATACTCGTTATACGCATAGACACTACCAACCAGCAAGGCAACCGCAAAAATCCAGTCAAACAATGTTAACTGTTTTAACCAACTTTGGGTTTGGTATTGTTGTGGGAGAATATGTTCACTCATTGCTGTAACCTTATATTTAGATCTCAGTGATTTATGCCATCACATTTTATTTATTATCAACCAATAACGCCTTTAATTGTGTTGCAAATTTCTTATAACGTTTATTAAATCCGAATTCATTTCTGTTGGTACTGCCCGCAAAAATAACGTCTAATTCATCAGCACCTTCAGTTTTGACAACCATTAACCAAAAACGTTGCTGCGCAATGTAAAACATCATAAAAATACCCATTATTAATAATAGCGAACCAAAATACACAATATTTTTTCCCGGTGCGCGCGCTATTTGCAAGCCGGATGCTTCACGGTCTTTAAAATCAACTAATTGTAAATAAAAGGGCGTACCGTACGACCCTAACCCTGCCAAAGCACTCACAGCGTCTTCAAAAAACACGCTTTCGGTATCACTAATACCCTTATTAACATCAATGCCTTCTTCACGAAGCACTAATAAATACATATTTTGTAGTGCGGTTTGCAAAACGCCCATATAGGCTTTTGCAATGGCTTTTTGCTTTTCTTTTGGTACTTTGGATTTAATATCTTTATCGATAGCGATATAACCATCTTTACGGAATAAGCTGACTAAACGTACCATTGCCTTTGCCACTTGCCGTTTTATTTGTGTATTATTCTTATCCTTGTCGCTTAACGCAGAGCCTACCGTTGCCTGCGCCATTTGCAGTACACGAGCATCATCATTGAGTATTTCTTCAAATTTAAAGAAGCGTTCCATTGTTGCATTAGCATCCATGGGAATATGTAAATATTTAAAACCCTCACCCACCGTTTTGCGCATACCGGATAAATAAAAGTAACGCCCGCCTAATTTTATGGGTGACATATAATTAACAAATTCACGTGCCTGACCACTTTCGTCTCGCGCTTTAAATACAATGCTGACACCATAGTTAATAAACTGTTTATTAATCTTTTTGTCTTTATTCGGAAAAACATTAAATTTCTT
Source organism: uncultured Thioalkalispiraceae bacterium (assembly GCA_964472525.1). Classification (GTDB taxonomy): domain Bacteria; phylum Pseudomonadota; class Gammaproteobacteria; order UBA6429; family Thiohalophilaceae; genus SZUA-37. The sequence goes on from CAYYLL010000004.1 coordinate 113,606, forward strand.
AAAATCTCCAAACTCCAGAGTATATTTGCCTCGCGAAGTGTTAATCTCGGTTGTTTTTTTAATTTCACCTTTTAGTTTTATACGCTGCGCCAAGTTTGCTTCTGTTGGCTTATCTTTTGTTATCTTAGTTTTTAACGGTTTAGTAAAAAATGGCCTAGCGGCTAAATTAAGCTGTGTGCCGCCGTCACCGAAACTTGCCTGATAAATAGAATAGCCACGATATGTTAAAGGGTGATTAACCGAAATAGTGGCTGTAAATATTTTACGTTCTTTATCATGAATAATTAAATCACTTTCGAACGATTTAGGCTGCCCTGATTTATAATGTTCAATTCTAAAGTCTTTTAATTCAACTGAAAAAGGTAATTCCTGAACTAAATAACCATCACGCACATTCAAAAAAACAAAATTGCTGCTAGTACCTTCGGGTAAGGTAATACCTCCACGAAAAGATAACGATTCATCTGCTTTTAAACGACTGATCGCCGGTACATCTTTAGCCGCAATGTCGCGTTTTTCAATTTTAATATCGCCTAGCCATTCTTTAACTTTTAAACTTAAATTGCCATCAATCAACCCACCAATACAAATAACCACGATACCCACATGCGTTAAAATGTAACCAATACGATTGATACCACCTTTTTTTGCAGCCAGAGTATGATGCCCGTCAACAATTTCATCTCGCAGCTGAAACCCAAACTGCCCCAAATAAAGTTTTGCTTTTTGTACAAGATGTGCTGCCGTGGTTTGTTTTGAGTCAATCGCCCACAGCGAAGTATGTTTCATGCTTTTTAAACTTTTTGCTTTTGCGTGTAAACGAAACTGACGCATTTCACGCAACATAGTGGGGGTATTACGAAAAACACAAACACTGGTCGATAACACTAAAAAGCCGAGTAAAACTAAAAACCAGACAGCCGAATAAACGTCATATAAACCTAGGCTGCGAAAGAACTCATGCCAGAAGGGGCCAAACTTAATAATATAATCCGTATACGGCTGATTTTGCTGCAATACCGTACCAATAATAGAGGCAATCGCCAGCACCACTAAAATACTAATGGCTAAATTCATCGAGCCTAAAAATTCAAGCAGAATGCTTTTGTTCGAATGCTTATGGGGAATTTTTTGAGATTGTGTTGTATTCATCTTGCTTTGATTAAAACTAAAAAAGGGTGACGCCTGGCCACCCTTTTATAAAACATCCATTGCCAGAAAAAATTTGTTATTTATGCAAACCTTCTACATAGGACGCAACCGCACTTTTTTCAGCAGCCGTCATACGAGCGGCAATAGTGCGCATCATGCTACCGGCATCATTACTGCGCACACCGGATGCAAAGTCATTTAAAGCCTTAACCACGTACACAGCATTTTGTCCGCTTAAACGTGGGAAATTTGCTGCAGGGTTACCCATACCATCAGGTGAATGACAACCTGCACAGGCTGCAACACCACTTTTCTCGTTACCGCCACGATAAATTCGCTCGCCTAGGAGCACTTTATCTTTTTGCGCACTTCCGGGTTTTGGTGTTTGCTCTGCAAAGAACGCGCCTAAGTTTGCCATATCAGTCGGTGACAAACTCGCAGCTTGTCCAGCCATAAGAGGATCTTTACGGGTTTTGCCTTTTTTAAAATCAGCTAATTCTTTAGCAATATATTTAGCATGTTGGCCTGCTAATTTAGGCCATGCAGGATTTGCCGGGCCAGCACCATTAGCACCATGGCAACTAAAGCAAACTTGTGCTTTGGCTTTTCCTGCTGTTGCATCTCCTGCCGCCATAGCGGGAGAGCTTGCAATAAATGCCATTAAACTGAGTAAACTTACAATTTGTAACTTAAATTGAGCTTTCATTTAGGATCTACCTTAAATATTAGAAACAGAAAAGAAAACGCTGCCAAAACGATCACTGTCATTCCGGTAGCGCTTTATCAGAATAACGTTAAACTAATCTTTGGTTTTAACCATATATAATCAACAACAGCTTTAACGGCAGAGTCACTCAAACTTGAGCCACCTTTAGCAGGCATAAAACCTTTAACGTTAAACTAATCTTATTTACTGGTTTTAACCATATAATCAACAACAGCTTTAACGGCAGAGTCACTCAAACTTGAGCCACCTTTAGCAGGCATAAAACCTTTTTTGCCTTTAAAACCTTTTAGCGCATGTTTATAAAGCGTTGCTTTACCTTGTGCAATACGTGATTTCCACGCAGCTTTTTTGCCTACGATAGGAGCACCAGCGGCACCTGTAGCATGGCAAGCAAAGCAATGGGCTTGAAAGTCTGTTTTACCACTTGCAGAAACATTTGTCATTGTGCCAACCATTAAAGCGGAAGCAGCGATAATTACTAATTTATTCATGTATTTAGCTCCAAATATCAATTAATTACTATAAGTTATACTGTCACAGTAAAACAGTCTAAAACCAACAAGCTAACTAAAGTATACTCTAACTGAAAATAACTTGCTTATAACTATTAAACTTAACAGAACCATTTAAATTTGTTGCACTTTATACCGACTGCAACCGCAATGGTCAAGCCAGATAGACAAAATCAGTGATTTAGATCAATTCAATGTCTCTGTAGAAAGGTATATTACCCCTTAATAACTGAACCCTAGCTGAATATGAAACCCAAAAAACCACTTAAACAATCACACCGTACCTATCAACAAGCTGAATTCATTTGCAGTGTTCCCAAAATGAATGCCGGACCACTCGATTCAGGTTATGAAATTGCCTTTGCCGGACGCTCCAACGCCGGTAAATCCAGTGCGATCAACCGTATTACTCACCAGACTGGGTTAGCCAGAACCAGTAAAACACCCGGCCGTACTCAGCACTTGGTCTTTTTTAAGCTCGATGAAAACCACCGTCTGGTCGATTTGCCCGGTTATGGCTTTGCCAAAGTACCCGGCCATATGCGTCAAAAATGGGGGCAGAACATGGCTCACTACATCGAAAACCGTCTCGCGCTTAAAGGAATTATTTTGCTAATGGACATCCGCCACGCCATGACCGACCTCGATCGGCAAATGCTCGGCTGGTGTGACAGCCTGCAACGCCCCATTCATATTCTGTTAACCAAAGCTGACAAACTTAAATTTGGTGCCGCCAAAGCGAGTTTGCTTAAAGTACAAAAACTCACCCAAGCCTATACCGCCGTCAGCGCACAAATGTTTTCTGCAAAAACCGGCGACGGCTTGGAAGAAGTGTGGATGATGTTGGATAAGTGGAATGAATATGAACCGGCACACAAAATCTAAAACAAGCATATCCGTAATCAGCTTATCTCTTTCAATGAATTAATAACAGCAAAGCAATCTTTTCTAGCTACATTAAAAATAACCGAGCAGCCTCTTTACCTTCAGGCGTGGCCATTGTTGTAAATTCTGAGCGCACCCATCCCAAAATTGCTTTTCATTAAGGCTACTGTTAAACACAGTTGGAGTATTCACATCGAGCCCAACCCCCTTTCGTGCCAAAGAGTAACGTCGATGGTTAGCACCGTTATCATCCAATAAATGACAGCTTGCGCAGGCCATATCATTATCACGACTCAACCGGACTTCATTAAATAACATTTCACCGAGAATAACCTTATTAGAATCCAGATTGGATGGTAGCGACAACGGTTGGATGGGTTCGTGTTGTAAATTCAACGCTGTCAATGAACCGCTATTCCCAGGGTGAGGGTCAACAACATCAGTGGCAAAAGCCTTTGCCGCAAACAGCGATAGCAAAAAAATAATACCATTAAATGCTTCAACGTTTGTTGAATACATTTTTTATAGAATTTCATATTGCCAATTTTCTTATTACCAGATTTTCTATTGAAAAATAAAGCCGATGTTATTTTAAAGTGTAAATATTAGCGTAAAGGGAGTATAAAAATAACTACTTATTTTTTGTTTATGGATATTAACAATATAGGCAAATAAGTAACATGCACCATTATAACATGATGTAAACGGGTAAGATTGTAAAATCCGCTCCCTAAACCTTAATTATAGATGGGATCATCATAAGTAACACAAGCACTAAACAAGGTATTGATATGACAAGATCAAAATGGATACTGTTGCTGGCTTCACTGGCTGCGGCTACAGTTGGATTATACGTATTCCTACAGCATGAGGCTCTTTATCCCAGTACATCGGACGCTTATATTACCGCTCATGTGGTTCGCATAGCACCACAAATTAGCGGCAGAATTATTGAATTACCAGTAAAAGATCATCAGGCTGTGGAGCAGGGTCAGTTACTTTTAAAGATCAACCCCCAACCTTATTTAATCGCAGTGCAGCGGGCACAAGCAGAGCTTGCACTTGCACAGCAACAGGCGATGGCCGCAGGCGCGGGTATGCAAGCCACCGGCGCGAAGATCAAGCTGCGACGGGCACAACTCGATAACGCACAACGCAGCTATAACCGCGACACTCGTCTACTTGCAGACAAAGCAGTACCACAAGCCCAAGCTGATTCCGGCCGAGACAAACTGCGTGAAGCAAAAGCAGCTTTAAAAGCCGGGCAAGCCGATCACAAACGAACCATGCGAGTACAAGACGAGGCCGATGCACGGATTCGTGTTGCCAAAGCCGCACTTGATCAAGCACGTTTAAACCTTTCTTATAGCACCATCAACGCACCCACAGCGGGTTGGTTGGGCAAAATTTCAGTGCGTCCCGGTAATCTTGTTCAGGCCGGGCAACAGCTATTCCCCTTAGTGGAAGACCAAACCTTCTGGGTTAATGCCAACTACAAAGAAACGGACTTTTCTCGAATCAAAGCCGGGCAGCCCGCGACTATCAGCGTGGATATGTACCCAGGTAAAACCTTTGTTGGGGTTGTTGAATCATTGAGCCCGGCAAGTGGTTCCGCGTTTTCCCTGCTACCACCCGAAAATGCCACCGGCAACTGGGTGAAAGTGACACAACGTTTTCCGGTACGAGTGCGGGTGATTACCCGCGACAAAAATACACCCTTACGTATTGGAGCCAGTTGTTCTGTCACGATTGATACGAGCGGCTCCAGCGAACCTAACAAATAATATATTGTTGATCCGAGAAACGAAGTGACCGAACCATCCACCACAACGGTATCAACCAACTCATCACGTTGGTTGCTCAGTATCGCTGTTATGTTGGCCACCGTGATGGTGATTCTTGATATGACCATTGTCAACGTGGCCTTACCGCATATGATGGGATCATTAGGTGCAACTGCCGACCAAATTACTTGGGTACTAACCGCCTACATTGTGATGGAAGCCATCTTTATTCCAATGAGCGGATTTTTGGCAACTTGGTTAGGGCGTCGTCGGCTAATGTTAATCAGTATTGCCGGGTTCGTTGTGGCTTCCGCACTATGCGGGCAGGCAGGCTCACTTACCGAAATGGTCGTATTTCGTCTCTTTCAGGGTGGCTTTGGTGCTGCCGTTATCCCGCTATCTCAGTCTATTATGGTCGATAATTTTCCTGCTGAAGAGCGCGGTAAGGCCATGGCATTATGGGGAGTAGGGATCATGCTTGGGCCCATCCTTGGCCCAACGTTAGGCGGCTATATCACCCAACACTTTGATTGGCGTTGGGTATTTTATATTAATGTACCGATTGGCATCATTAACTTACTGATGATTTCACGGTTGGTAAAACCGGAACTGGGGCATTGGGTAAAGTCTGATTGGTTCGGTGCGTTGCTGTTGGCAGCCGGTATCGGCAGCCTGCAAATATTGTTTGATCGCGGCAATCAGGAAAACTGGTTTCACTCAGGTTTAATTATTACATTGGCAGCGTTCACTATTATTGGGCTAACCACCTTCGCCCTACGCAGTTGGTCACGTGCCGATAGCGTCTTGCAATTGCATTTGCTCAAGGATCGTAATCTGCTACTTGCCTCACTTATGATGGCCGGTTTTGGTATGGCACTATTTGGCATGATTGCTTTGCAGCCACTGATGTTGGAACGACTCTTTAACTACCCAGCAGAAACCACCGGTTTGGTAATGGCGCCACGCGGTTTAGCATCAGCAGTGGGCATGTTTCTGGTATCACGTCTGATAACGCAGGTCGGTGCGCCCCGGCTAGTCTTGGTCGGTTTGGCTTTAGCCGCTGCCGGCACCTTGCCAATGACATGGTATAATTTGGACTTGTCGATCAGTTGGTTCGTCTGGCCAAGTATTTTACAGGGGTTGGGTATGGGGATGATCTTCGTACCACTATCAACACTGGTTTACGAAACCTTACCCAGCTCCGCAACCGATCAGGGTTCGGCCCTATTCAATCTGGCACGTACGGTTGGCAGTGCTATCGGAATATCCGTAGCAGTAACCGTCTTTACCCGTATGACACAGGTCAACTGGAACCGTTTAGGGGGCAATATCAATCCATACAATCCAGCGTTACAGCAATGGCTAGCCGAGCAACACCTCACCATTAACGATCCATTAGCCCCGCAACGACTCGCCCATGAACTGGGACGGCAAGCGAATATGCTCGGCTTTATCGACGCCTATTGGTTTGTCACCCTGAGTTTTTTGTTACTTGCCCCGCTGTTACTATTATTTCGACGTAAACCAAACTCAACACTAACAAACGGAATGCCACATTAAAAAATCAATAATATATCATCAACGGGGTATTCCCCCCCCTTTGGAAACCCCCAACGGTTTTGAGCCCGCCGCAAGCAGACGGGGAATCTAGATTAAACTAATTCACAAAAGATCTTGCCAAACAAAGAAATGCGCCCGACAATTGATAGTATATTTTTTATAGTAATTATGTATGGGGAGCATCACGATGGATGAAAAAGATATTATTGATCGTTTACGCAACGCTAAAAAAGCACACTTGGGTTGGGTCATCCGTGCGCAGGCTTTAATTAAAGGGGAACCCGTCGATAAAGAAAAAATTCCGGTACTCCCTACAAAATGTATTTTTGGTAGCTGGTATTACAGTGATGGTAAGGAATTAGCCAGCTTAAAGTCTTATACTGAAATTGAAGCACCGCATAATGAATTACATACAATTTATGCCGATATTTTTAACCTGCTATTTGAACAGAAAAAAGGTTCTTTTTTCTCCCGCTTAACCGGTCAACATAAAAAGCAGCAAAAACAAAATATTGAAATGGCCAAACAACGTTTTTCAGATTTGCGTAAAATGTCAGATAAAATTATCGACAAACTCGATGCCTTGGAAAAAGAAATACGCAACATCGCAAGCAAATAAACTCAAAGCACAGCAAAAGCCTACCAAGCTTTCGCCTGCATCTGGAATTTCTACAGTCCGAGCTTTTTAAACGGGCAATAAAAAGCCCCGGAATACCAGGGTTGTGGGAGAGGTATATTCCAGGGCAACGATTCGTCAGTTTCTCATGGGGTGATAGACCTGACGTACCTTGTTTAACCCACCAGGGTCATAGCGGGTTAACCCATAGGTTAACCCAAAATAGACTTTTGTACATCCATTTCATTAAAATAATTCATATTTCTTACTAATTTGAGAGCTATACCACATTATTTAGCATTTGCTAATACGCTTTTGCACCCGCACGCGCCTGCTGATGGTCATAAGGTTAGAGATACAAGACTCAAACTGACGAGGAAGCAAAATTGGCACTAGCCAATAAGCATTCCGAGGAAGTGGGGCACCCCGTGACCCATACCATTACTAGCACCATTCTGCGGATGCTGGGAGCATGGAGTACAAGGCACAAACTGACGAGGAAGCGGAATTTTGCACAGGGATGTGCTTAGTTCACGAAGCCCATGGACGGGCGAGAGTGACTAACCTATATAGCCAATGAGCATTCCAAAGAGGTTTGTAACGCCGTAATCCATGCTCTCAGCATTCGCAGAATAAAAAAAACCTCGGTGCATCTATGGGGAGATGGTTACCGAGGTCAACAACGCCGGTTTTGGGGAACCGGCTATTTAACGACCGCCAAGATATCTGAGGGAGTTGGCGGAAGGATATGCGTTAACATATGTAGAAAATAAGACTGACGTTATTCTAATAAGTTCCATCATTGTAAAAACTTTTTTTGCACAATAGTTTTGTCACTTAATGCGCCTCATCCCAATTATTACCCACACCAATATCCACCACCAGTGGTACATTAAGCGAAACAGCATTGACCATGGCATGGTTAATCATCTTTTGTGATGCGTCTAAATCCTTTTCCTTTACCTCAAAAACCAGTTCATCGTGTACTTGCATTAACATGGCGCAGTCTAGGGTAGAATCCTCTAACTGCTGATCGAGTTGAATCATCGCAAGCTTGATAATGTCCGCAGCGGTACCTTGCATAGGTGCATTAATCGCGGTGCGCTCGGCATACTGGCGACGCATTCCATTGCGTGCATTAATGTCAGGCAAATAAAGTCGACGTCCCAAAACCGTTTCTACGTAACCTTGTTCGCTAGCTATTTTACGAGTGCGTTCCATATAGTCTTTAACGCCTGGGTAGCGTTCAAAATATAAATCAACATAGGCTTGTGCCTGATGGCGTTCGATATCCAATTGTCTGGCCAGACCAAAAGCCGACATACCATAAATAAGCCCAAAGTTAATTGCTTTGGCGCGTCGACGTTGTTCTTTAGTAACGGCATCCACCTCAACATTAAAGACTTCGGCAGCGGTAGCACTATGCACATCTATCCCTTTTTCAAATGCGTTGAGTAAACCTTTATCTTCAGACAGATGCGCCATGATGCGTAATTCAATTTGGGAGTAATCTGCCGCTAGCATTTTATAACCCGGCCGGGTAATAAAGGCTTTACGAATACGCCGCCCTTCTTCGGTTCGCACCGGAATATTTTGTAAATTTGGATCGGTGGATGACAACCTGCCTGTTGCGGCTACTGCTTGATGGTATGAGGTATGCACCCGACCAGTCGTCACATCCATCATCTTTGGTAACTTATCGGTATAGGTTGATTTTAATTTTGATAGTGAACGATATTCCAGAAGTAATTTTGGTAGTTCATAATCATGCGCCAGTTCGACTAATACCGACTCGGCAGTTGATGGCTGACCTTTGGGTGTTTTGGAAATAATGGGCAACTCTAATTTTTCAAATAATATTTTTTGTAACTGTTTTGGTGAGCCTAAATTAAATTCTTCACCGGCTAAAGTATGCACCTGCGTTTCCAGTTCGCTAATACGTTTACTTAGCTGGCTACTTTGTGTAGCTAAAGCATCGGCATCGAGTAAAACACCGCGCCGTTCCATTCGTGATAACACTGGCAGCAACGGCATTTCGATTGTTTGAAAAACAGTGTTCAGCGAATCAACGGCCTGTAACTGTGGCCAGAGTGTCTGATGTAACTGTAACGTGATGTCGGCATCTTCGGCAGCATACTCGGTTGCAGTATCAATATCCACATAGTCAAAAGTAATTTGTTTGGCACCTTTTCCGGCAACATCTTCGAAGTGGATGGTGTGTTTATCGAGGTGTCGCAATGCAAGCGTGTCCATATCATGTCGACTACCCACACTGTTTAACACATACGATTCCAACATGGTGTCAAAAGCAATACCTTGCATATTGATAGCGTAATTGGCCAGTACACTCATATCGTATTTTAAGTTCTGGCCAAGCTTGGCGATGTTTTTGTCTTCTAATAAAGGCTTAAACTGCGCTAACACCTTATCACGATCCAATTGCTGCGGTGCATTTTCATAACAATGTGCCAATGGCACATAGGCGGCTTTATTAGCTTCAACAGCAAAAGACAGGCCGACTATTTCTGCCTGCATATAATTTAAACTCGTTGTTTCCAAATCAAAAGCAAACACGTCAGCCGTTTTTAATTTTGCTAACCAAACATTTAACTGTTGTTCATCAAGCACTTTGTCGTACTGTGTTTTTATTTCTATTTTTTGAGATGTTTTTGTTTTAGCTGTTGAATTAGTCGTGCCGTTATCGTCAAGTTGCGCTAGCCAACTTTTAAATTCATAGCGACTAAACAATTCGCGTAAGGCTTCAATATCCGGCTCGGCATGGACTAATGTTTTGGGTGTACAATCCAGTTCAACATCGCACTTAATTGTGGTTAATTCTTTGGATAAAGGAAGTTGTTGTAAATGGTCACGTAGACTTTCGCCCACCTTGCCTTTAATTTCGTCTGCGTGTTCAATGAGATTATCGATTGAACCGTAAGTATCCAACCACTTCGCGGCCGTTTTTGGCCCAACCTTTGGAACCCCCGGAATATTATCTGCCTTGTCACCCATCAAGGCGAGATAGTCAATGATTTGCTCAGGGGCAACACCAAATTTTTCTTTAACGCCATCAATGTTGCTAAAAACATCGGTCATGGTATTGATTAAACTCACATGTTTATTCACTAGTTGAGCCATATCTTTATCACCGGTTGAAATAATAGTTTCCATTCCTAGCTCGCTGGCCTGATGAGCAAGCGTACCAATCACATCGTCAGCCTCAACACCACTCACACAAATTAACGGCAAGCCCATGGCTTCGACAATGGTATGCACTGGCTGAATTTGTTCGCGCAAGTCATCTGGCATGGGTGGCCGATTGGCTTTATATTCTTTATACATTTTATGGCGAAAGGTTTTTCCTTTAGCATCAAACACCACCGCGATATGACTCGGTGCATAGTCAGCAAGTAGTTTGCGTATCATATTGGTGACACCATAAATAACACCGGTTGCTTCACCTTTGGAATTTTTGAATGAATCTGGCATCGCATGATAAGCACGGAACAAATAGGAGGAGCCGTCCACTAATAAAAAGGGAGTGGGTTTATTTGCATTTAAAGAATTGTCTTTAGTTTGATTTTTTTTGTTGACCATAACTTATCTTGAAATTTACGCTAAAATAAAATTCGTATTCTACGCTGTAACTCGCTATTGTATTCAATTATATATCGTCAACGGGGTTATACACCCGCGGAGGGCGAATTTAGATTAAATACAAAAAAGTTCGAATACACTCTATACTTTTAGTAATCTCATTAATATACAAAGACCCTACATGACAAAAGTACATAAAAATCTCCACCCCGGTTTAAGTCCGGTTAATGACACCCAGTTAACACGAGAGTCCTGGAAAATTTTCCAGATCATGGCAGAATTTGTCGAAGGCTTTGAGCGACTGGTTAAAATTAGCCCCTCGGTCAGTATCTTCGGCTCGGCTCGCACTAAAACCGACAACCCGTATTACCAACTGACCGTAGATATTGCGCGGACTTTATCCGATGCGGGTTTTTCGGTTGTCAGTGGTGGTGGCCCCGGCATTATGGAGGCGGCTAACAAAGGGGCTTATAAAGGTAAGTCCCCCAGTGTGGGCTTAAATATTCAGCTACCACACGAGCAATCCGGCAATGGTTTTCAGGATATTTCACTCACCTTTCGGCATTTTTTTTCACGTAAGGTAATGTTTGTTAAATATGCTTCTGCCTATGTGGTTATGCCCGGTGGTTTTGGTACGCTAGATGAACTTGCCGAAATTTTAACCCTAGTACAAACCGGTAAAACGCGGAAGATCCCGATTATTCTGGTACATCGTCCTTTCTGGGAAGGTTTGCTGGGCTGGTTTAAAGAAACTATGGTCACCGAGGGCACGATTAACCCCGAAGATTTAGATCTTATGCAAATTATTGACACACCGGAAGAGATTCTAGATGCTATCTTCCAGCATTATGAAGAAAGTGGTTTTGAACCATCACATGAAGATGCAGAGAAAATTTCGCTGCTTTAATCTATGAACTACTAAACAAATCATCCAGAGTCATTGAGGATAACCAAATGAAGTTTTTTTACTACTTACTCGCCAGTCTTATCTTAAGCACCGGAGTAACATCGGTTTATGCTGCCAACAACGCTCCACCATCCGACACCCAACTGACGAATGAAGCCGAAAAAAAACAGGATAGCTCGGTTCCCTCTGGCGACAATACCGATGTTACTATTATCCAGAAAAAGGATGCGGTTGTTGAAGAATTTCGTGTCAACGGTAAACTCCGTTACGCCAAAATTACCCCAAAGAAAGGCCCGCCCTACTATATGTATGACAGCAATGGTGATGGTATTTTAGACGCCACAGAAAATGATCCCAAAAAAGCCGAGATTAATCAGTGGATTTTAATGAAATGGTAATAGAACCAATAGGTTAAACTTAACCGCTAAACTAAAGTCGCCCCTTGTTTAGCCGATATACTCAAAAGTGTTCTAAATATTAATCAAGGCGGCATCATCCTGTTTTGAAATTTTCATCGACATCTTTTATCCGTTTTGGTATTCGGCAAAAAGTACTTTTAATGCTGATGTTAGTGTTGCTCACAACACTGTCTATCAGCAGTTGGTTTACACTGAATGAAGAAAAGGAGCGCATTCTTAAAGAAATAAACAACCGCGGTAGTGATATTAGCCGCTTTGTTTCCAAGTCACTCGCCTATAGCGTGGTTGGCTACGATTACCACACTATCGATCTACTCCTTAAAGAAATAACCCATTCTGATGAAGTCGGCTATGCCAAAGTTGTTAACAACCACGGAAAAGTCATGTCGCAAACCGGTACGCTCGTTAATGACAAAAACCGCATGAAACTCTTTCCTCAGGCTATTAGTCTGGATAATGAAAAATTAGGTGAGCTTACCCTTGGTATTAATACCGAACTTGCACTTAAGCATATCAACTCACAACGCTTTAAATACCTTAAGCGTGAAATATTAATCACTTTAATCATCGCCCTTGGTGAATTTTTCGCCTTGTCCTATATTATTATTCGGCCGGTACGCATTATTTCAGAATCGCTCGACACAACCGACAATAATCAAAAAGCGACCCTTATCCCCATTCCCAGTCATGATGAATTTGGCCAGTTGGCCATACAATTTAATACCCTAAACCAACAACTCAACAATGCCAATCGCCAACTCCAGTCACGCGTAGATAGTGCTGACCAACTATTACATGAAAACTTTGTTGAACTACAGGCTCACCAAAAAGAGCTTAAAAAAATGAATAACAAATTTATAAAATTGGCAGTTACCGATGATTTAACCAACTTATACAACCGTCGTTATTTTGAAGAACACTTGGAAAAAGAAATCAGCTTAACCTACCGCCATGGCGATACAGTCAGCATTATTATTGCTGATATTGACCATTTTAAAACGGTCAATGATACCTACGGCCATTCACAAGGTGATAATGTGTTAAGAGAAATTGCAACTGTTTTAAAAAATCGAATCCGCAAAACCGATATCGTTTGTCGAATTGGTGGCGAGGAATTCTTAATTATCTGTAAGCGCACGGATAAAGACACCGCGACTAAAATAGCCGAAACGCTCCGAAAAACTATTCAGGAATTAACGATTTTAATTGAAGAAAAATTGGTTGGTATTACCATTAGCCTAGGTGTAGCAACATTAACCGCAGAAAATTTTAAAGACTATGCCGATAAATTATACCATTTTGCCGATGTTGCCCTTTATTACAGTAAAGAAAATGGTAGAAATGCCGTTACCCATTATGATGACATCAGGAAAAAACAATATTCGGCATAAAGTAAAAACCCCGAACGGGATCTTCCAGCCATTATCCATATTGTTATTTTGTGTTTTCTTCTCAACATCGGCTCTCAGTTACGCAGCAAAAGAGAAAACTCTCGTTTTAGGCTCCGTTGCCATGGATATCCCAGCTGAAATGCACAAACGGCTTAAACCGCTGACCCAATATTTAAGTGAAACATTAAAGCGGCCTGTTGCTTTACGTTTAGCACCCAATATGGGCGTAGCAATTCAGGACACTATCAGCGGCAAAGTTGACATTGCCTACCTCACGCCTGTTGCTTACCTGCGAGCCCGAGAAAAAAGCAATACCCGACTTTTAGTCAAAACCGTTACTCAGGGCAAAGCCAGTTTTCAACTGATGATTGTGGTTAAACAGAATAGCCCTATCAAAACAGTTCATGATCTTATTGGCAAAACGTTTGCCTTTGGTGATAAACGTGCCTTGCTGCAACGTGCTGCCGTGGTAAGCTCAGGGTTTAAACTCGAGCAGTTTAAAGAAATAAAATTTTTGGGGCATTATGACAACATTGCCCGTGCCGTACTAAACGGCGACTTCGATGCCGGTATTTTAAAAGACACTAAAGCCTTTCAATGGCAAAACAAAGGACTGCGTATTTTATACCAATCCCCCCATTTACCGCCTTATAACATTGCCGCCAGTAAGAATATTTCTCCCGAATTACTTGCGCAGCTTAAAAAAGCTTTTTTGGCACTTAATAACAAAAATGCCAAACATTTACGCATTATTAAAGCTATCGACAAAAAATACGATGGTTTTGCTGCAACATCCGATGCTGAATACAACATCGTTCGAAAATTGGTCGCTCCGTTCAATAAAAAATAGACTATCAAGAAAACCCGATTTTTTTACTCAAGAAATACTATTTTAGACCGCTAATATAGGAGTCACCCTAAAATAATCAAGGTCACTCATTCATGTTTTTCAGTATTCGTAATAAACTCATTCTTGGTTTTTCATTACTCATCGTCATGATTATCGCGGTGGGGGTTATTTCACTTACTCGCATCGAATTACTCGGCAATTTGACCGTTAAAATGTACAAACACCCCTTGGCTGTGACCCGCGCTTCGCTACAGGCCGATGTGAGTATTATTAAAATGCACCGTAGTATGAAAGACATTGCGTTAGCAAAAAATACCGAAAGCATGGTAGCTGCAAGTCACAAGGTTGATGCTTATGAAAAGAACGCTTACAAAGAATATGCTGTTGTAACTGACCGTATTCTGGGTGCCGAAGGCAAACATCTCATTGCCGAAACCATTAAAATCTTCCATAACTGGAAACCCATTCGAGATGAAGTGATTAAATTAATGAAAGCCGGTGACCGTGGTGCCGCCGCAGCCATCACCAAAGGCAAAGGTGCGAAACACGTTGCCTTACTGGATAAAAAAATGGATGCTCTGGTTAAATATGCCGAAACCAAAGGGAAAGGCTTTTTTGGTGTGGCTCAAGCTAAAAGTAGTAGCGCCTATGTGTTAACCATTAGCCTTATTGTAATTGGTGCTATCTTCGGGATTGTGATTGCCTTTGTGCTTGGACGTATGATCATCAATCCAATCAACACGCTAAAAAGCACCATTGAAGAAATTGAAACAAATTCCGATCTCCTTACCCGTATCGACATTTCATCTAAAGATGAAATTGGTATGGCAGCGTATGCTTTTAATAGTATGTTGGATAAATTTCAGGCACTTATCCAACAAATTTCCAGCGCGACCACTCAGCTTGCAACTGCTTCTGAAGAAGTGTCTGCCGTTGCCAATGAAAGCGCACAAAATGTTGATCGCCAACGTAATGAAACCGATCAAGTTGCCACTGCCATTAATGAAATGACCACCACCGTACAGGAAGTTGCCAACAATGCCACTTCGGCTGCCAATGCAGCCCAAAGCGCCGACAATGAATCAAAAGGCGGCAAAGTCGTGGTAATGAATACCGTACAAGCAATTGAAGAACTTGCCAACGAAGTTGATAACACCTCCGTCATTATCCAGCAAGTTGAAGAAGACAGTAACAACATCAGCACTATTTTAGACGTAATTAAAGGCATCGCTGAACAAACCAATCTATTAGCCTTGAATGCCGCTATCGAAGCCGCACGAGCCGGTGAACAGGGCCGAGGCTTTGCTGTGGTAGCCGATGAAGTGCGAACTCTCGCTAGCCGCACTCAGGAATCAACAAATGAAATTCACGATATGATCGAAAAACTGCAAGTTGGTTCCAAAAATGCGGTTCAGGCGATGGAAAAAGGTCGAGGAAAAGCCACTATCGGCGTCGAGCATGCCAAAGAAGCCTCCGAAGCACTGGAAGCCATTACCCGCTCAGTCGCAACCATTAACGATATGAATACCCAAATTGCCAGTGCAGCCGAAGAACAAAGCTCAGTTTCTGAGGAAATTAACCGAAGCATTATTAGTATCCGCGAAGTGTCTGAACAGACCGCAAGCGGTTCGGCACAAACAACCACGACCTCACATGAACTCGCAAATCTGGCCACCCAACTTCAATCATTAGTGGCCCAATTTAAAGTTTAATTTAAAACCCCGCCACTTGCGACAGACCCAAAGTCGTATAGTTTCCAAAGGGGTGTATACTCCGTTGGCGATATATAATATTCCCCCTAAATTTTTAGCTTAGCCAGTCCCATCTGCTAACACTCCCATGTGCACTCAGGTACAATGCCCTTTTTAAATAAATATCGGCATAATTTTCAAGGAACACTGAGCATGTCTGTTTACACCACCGTTAACGAGCAAGCCTTAACTCAATTCTTAACGGACTATTCCATTGGTGAATTAGTCAGCTTTATCGGTATTAGTGACGGCATCGAAAATACCAATTATTTTGTTGAAACCCGCCAAGGGCAATATGTACTCACCTTATTTGAAACGCTAACAACAGCAGAATTACCTTTTTTTCTCGATTTAATGGCGCACCTAAACGAACACCAAGTACCCAGTGCGCACCCGATTGCAGATAATAATCAACGTTACCTCAAAACACTTTGCGACAAACCCGCCGCTCTGGTGCAACGCTTAAGCGGCAAAAGCGTGACTGAACCCAATCTGGAGCAATGTGCCGCACTGGGCAAAGCACTCGGACATGCGCATAAGATAACTCAGGACTTTAATGGCCAACGCAGTAATCGACGTGGCCCTCGCTGGTGGCAGCAAACCAGTCAACGTTTAATACCTCATCTCAGCCCGGAAGAAAAACAACTATTAGAAGATGAGCTCACTTTTCAAACCCAACACCGTAACGACCATTTACCACGCGGCGTGATCCACGCAGATTTGTTCCGAGACAATGCCTTGTTTGACGGCAACGTCCTAACCGGCATCATTGACTTTTATTATGCCTGCAATGATGTATTACTGTACGATGTTGCCGTTACAGTAAACGACTGGTGTAGCAACCCGGATGGCAGCTTAGACAAGCAGCGCTGCCAACATTTTTTGCAGGCCTACCAACAAGAACGACCGCTGACCAACAACGAGAAAAATGATTGGTCGCTAATGCTACGTGCAGCCGCATTACGCTTTTGGCTATCGCGCTTACAGGACAAACACTTTCCGCGCGAGGGGGAAATGACCCACATTAAAGATCCCACAGTGTTTGAAAATATTTTGCGTAATCGACGTTTGAGTAAACCGGATATTGTTGGCTAGCCTGTGGATAACTTTGTGGATAAAATAATAATATCGGTCATCTTGACAACAAATTGGCAAGACAGACGAGCGGCGTCATAAAAATATCAACTACAATTTAATATAAAAACAATAACTTATATTATATTTATAGCGCAATTCTGTTTTTTGACAGTTAAATGACACTAACATCTTGATTTTAAAACACTGTGCATAACTAATATTGAGACTCAACGCAAAAGCCTTTAACATGCAAGCACCTTAATAAGTATCAAAACCAAGTAGTAAGTACTCACTTTATGAAATTAAAGCATCTCATCGATCCGATTGAAGCGATTAACGAAAAAGTTGGTCACGCAATTAGTTGGCTAAGTCTTGGCGTGGTTTTGTTAACCTTTATCGTGGTTGTGCTGCGTTACGGCTTCGATATTGGCTGGATCTGGATGCAGGAATCCGTCACCTATATGTACGCATGGGTTTTTATGCTCGCTGCCGGTTATACATTAAAACACGAAGGCCATGTGCGTGTTGATATTTTTTATTGTGAATTTAGCCAACGCCAGAAGGCTTGGGTGAATTTGCTTGGCAGCCTTTTTTTACTCTTTCCAATGTTTATTTTTATCGCATGGATAAGTTTTGATTACGTTCTCACCTCTTGGCATATTCATGAAGCCTCTCGTGAGGCGGGGGGACTGGCCTTTGTTTACATTCTAAAAACCAGCCTCTTTATTATGCCTTTACTGGTGTTGTTACAAGGCACGGCAATGATCTTACGCAGCATCGAAACACTTTTAAACAATCCGGCCACTCCGTCAAAACAAAAAGGCGCGCACTGATGGAATGGATGCCATTGATTATGTTTGCGGTTGTTTGTCTGGTCTTGCTCAGCGGCTACCCAGTGGCGTTTACCCTCGGTGGCACCGCCTTATTGTTCGCTTTTATTGGCATACTCACCAATACCTTTGAAAGCAGTTTTCTTATTACTCTGCCTAGCCGACTTTACGGCATAATGACCAATACCACCCTAATAGCCGTACCGCTGTTTGTGTTTATGGGCTGCATGTTGGAACGCTCAAAAGTGGCCGATCAATTACTCGACACCATGGCAAAGCTATTTGGCTCATTGCGTGGCGGTCTGGGGCTTTCCGTTATTATCGTTGGCATGTTACTCGCAGCCAGTACCGGCATTGTCGGCGCCACGGTGGTTACTATGGGTTTATTGTCCTTGCCCACCATGTTAAAACGCGGTTATGACCCACAAGTTGCCAGTGGTTTGGTGTGTGCTTCGGGCACCTTGGGGCAAATCATTCCTCCTTCGATTATTTTGGTACTACTGGGTGATGTGCTTTCCACCGCCTATCAGCAGGCACAACTCGATATGGGTGTTTTTTCGCCGGAAACGGTGTCAGTAGGCGACTTATTTATTGGCGCACTCGTACCGGGCTTAATTTTGGTTGGTTTGTACGCACTCTATATCATCCTACTCAGTATTTTTAAACCGACTAGCGTACCGGCCATTCCTGAAAATGAACGCCAACAAAACTTAAGCCAGCTACTATTACAAATTCTAAAAGCACTACTGCCACCCATTGCTCTTATTATTGCAGTACTCGGCTCTATTTTAGTAGGTGCAGCTACCCCCACTGAGGCAGCATCGGTCGGTGCTGTTGGCTCTATTATATTAGCCATCATGCAACGTCAGTTTAATTTAACCATCCTCAAAGAGGTTATGTTAAACACCACACGAATAACCAGTATGGTGTTTGTTATTTTTATTGGCGCATCGCTTTTTTCACTGGTGTTTCGTGGTTACGGTGGTGATGACATTGTACGTAATATTTTAACCGATTTGCCCGGTGGCACCTTTGGTGCTGTTTTTATTGTTATGCTAGTGATGTTCCTACTGGGTTTTATTCTCGATTTTATCGAAATTACTTTTGTTGTGGTGCCCATCGTCGCACCTATTTTACTCACCATGGACATTAGTCCTATCTGGCTAGGTATTATGATTGCGATTAACTTGCAAACCTCTTTCTTAACACCACCGTTTGGCTTTGCCTTATTTTATTTACGCGGAGTAGCACCGGACTCCATCTCAACCAAACAAATATATAAAGGGGTCATACCCTTTATATTTATTCAACTTATTGGTTTAAGTGTATTGGCCTATTGGCCAAAACTTGCGACTTGGCTACCCAATTTGATGACTAACTATTAACCAAATATGCCCGTACATAGATAAAAATAGCAACTTTGACATTAAAATAAACACTTTATAAAATACCATTAAATAATACAGGAATATTACTGTGGAAATTATCGGCCTTCTTCTCGCTCCAGTTGTGTTAATTAGTTTTGTTTGGCTACTGATTAGTGCCTTCAAAAAAAATGCCTTATGGGGGGTATGGGTCTTAATTGGGCCACTACTGGTTATTATTTTATCCATATGGTTTATTCAACCCGGCAGTGTTATAAGTATTTTACTCATTTCTATCCTTGCCTTTATTCCGCCCATTTCATTTGCCTACAAATGTTGGGAAGAAGCACGAAAGCCATTTTTAACTTATATTATTTCCTCCGTGCTCAGTTTATTAATCAGTGTTTCTAGCCTCGCGACCTTAGGCGATGACACCCTGCCTAATTTAATTGCACAAACGCAACAAGGCATATTAAGTGAGCCCGATGCGGCTAAACGCATGCGTCAGCTTATTCAGAAAATGGAAAATAGTGCGTCACTGAGTGCACAGGAAAAACTAAATATACGCACAGCCGAAAATATAATAAAACTTGTTGAAACAAATTTGTTGAAGGATCCCCAATACTATAGTCGTAAAGATAAAACAGCAGACTTAACCGACACCGCCGCGTACAAAGCACAACAAAGAAAAGAAGAGTCTATAAAAAAACTTGAAGCCAAATTAAATCAACGTACTACAATCGAAAAAACTCAACCACCCAAACAAACACAAAACTTACCTGAAATCAAAAAGTCAGAAATCAAAAAATATATAGGTTCTACTATTATCATCCTCACAACAGAGAAGCTAAGACACAAGGGGATTTTAAAAGGCTTTGATGAGGTTGGGTACAACATCATATTAGAAAAAGAACGAAAAACCGGCAAGCTACAGTTTAACCTGCATATGTCTGATATTAAAAAGATCTATTTATATATAAACGAATAAACATTCATAAAAAAGGATGCAAACTGCATCCTTTTTTATACGACTGGCATGTTATTTAACGACCACTGTTTATTAATAACATAGGCCTATCACCAGCGGGTTTAGATAACCATTTTTGCATATAGTCCGTCCTTTTTGTATCAATGTCACTCTGATTATATTCAGCCCATCGCACCCCTTCCGCATTCGGTTCCATACGTTTTGTCTCGCTTAACCATTCATCAATCTGGTATGTTGTTGTATTTAAGTTAACCGGAGCCAGACTAAATCGTGCACGCCAAAACCCCATTCTAGCCTGTACCAATGAATAGTAGGTTTTACCTACTTTTAAATTTGCCCCCATAAAATCAGCTGCTTCACTCACAACCATAAAAGTATGCTTACCGGGTTTAGCTTGATAAGCAACCCGCGTACCGGCAGAAACCGTTGCAATATACTTTGCGCCATCAAATACCGTTGCTTGAATAGCGCCACCGTAATTCGAAGGCCGCAAGAAAACAACCAATGCTTTACCTTTTTCAGGACTCACTTTTTCCTGCCCCGGTGGAACAGCCGATAAATGGGGAGAAATCGAAGCACACCCCTGCAAAATTAGATAAACGAATACAACTAAACTTATTTTTAAAAATGATTTCATATTATTCCTCAGTAATTGGTTTTATAATTTTAAATTTTATTTTAACATAAACTAAATTATCGAGAACACCATGACAAAATCTATCCATGATAAAGTGATCAAATCTGAACAACAATGGCGCGATCAATTATCCGAAGAACAGTTTAATATTTGTCGAAAACACAGTACCGAACATGCTTTTAGTGGCGAATACGCAAATTGCAAGCAATACGGTATCTATGTGTGCATTTGTTGTGATGAGCCATTATTTAATTCCAATACAAAATTTGACTCCGGTACAGGTTGGCCAAGTTTCTGGCAACCTATAAGCCAAGCGGCCATTGAAGAAACCGAAGACCGACAACTCTTTATGAAACGTACGGAAGTGCATTGTAGTCGATGCGACAGTCACCTAGGGCATGTTTTTCCTGATGGGCCACAACCCACCGGACTGAGGTATTGTATTAATTCGGTTTCTTTGAAATTAAAAGAGAACGATCTTTAAACGCTAATAGCTACCTCTTACAAACTACGCGCTTTCATATAAGCCTGTTCCGAAATTTTATGGTACGCGACAACACTATCACGGAATTTTTTATATGACTGATAGATAGCCTTACTCATTTTATCTTTATTCGCAATTTCAGCTACCACACTGTCCGATAAACCGCTGAGCTTTTTCAATACATCATCAGGGTATTTACGTACATCCACTTTGTGTTTAGCCACTAATGTCGTTAAAGCGGCATTATTTCGTGCGGTGTATTCTGCAAGCATATCATTGTTCACAACGAGAGCCGCATTGCGCACGATGCTCTTTAAATCTTTAGGCAATTTATCGAAAGCTTTTTTATTAATAATGGCTTCAAGCGTTGGACCAGGTTCATGCCAACCGGGGTAATAATAATACTTAGCGGCTTTATACAAACCAAACGCTAAATCATTATAAGGCCCAACCCATTCTGTTGCATCAATATTGCCCGACTTTAAAGCTGTAAATATTTCACCACCGGGCAAATTAATGGGTGTACCCCCGGCGCGTTTTAACACTTCCCCGCCCAGACCGGGAATACGCATTTTTAAACCTTTTAAATCTTTAATATTATTAATTTGTTTATTAAACCAGCCCCCCATTTGTACACCTGTATTACCACAAGCTAATGGCACTAGATTAAAATCGGAATATGCCTTCTCCCACAACTGCATACCGCCACCATAAAACAACCAACCGTTCATTTCCTGCGCTGTTAAACCAAAAGGCACCGTAGTAAAAAACTGAAAGGCTTCACTTTTACCTTTCCAGTAGTAAGCCGCGCCATGGCCCATTTCAGCCGCACCACCTGAAACCGCATCAAATACTTCAAAAGCCGGTACCAACTCTTTTGCGCCATAGACTTTGACTGTAATACGTCCATCGCTCATTTCAGTAATCAGCTTTGCAAGATTATTTGCTCCCGTTCCTAAGCCCGGAAAATTTTTCGGCCAAGTCGTTACCATTTTCCATTTAATTTTTTTTGCACTACTTGCTATAGCAGGCGCAGACAATAAGCTACCACCGACGCCCGCAATGGCCGTGGTAGTCACTCCCACACCTGATGTTTTTATAAAGTCACGACGTTTCATAGCCTTATCCTTTGTTAATCTATATTTTAAAATTCATGCCAGATTGTTAGCCCAGATTGCGAATTAAGCCTTGCTTTGTGTAATTGTTTTTCAAATCAACACCTTGGCTGATTATATATAATAACAGTAACGACTCAATTATTCCTTAACAAAAGTATGGCCTGTAAAAATATGAACAATTACCATTATTTTCGAAATAAAACTGGAAAGCTCGTTATTTTCTGCCAGAATTACCTTCATTAATAATATTGTAATCGCTTAACTTCATTCCGCTACAAAGCCTGCTATACGATGTTTTGTTCTTCCTGAACTGAAGTCAATGAACAAATTACAAAAAATGATAATGCTGCTGCTTTTAGATATCAAGTTGACATCTAAACGGGTGCACTTAACTTAGCAAATAACATCAACGTATACTTTAAAAGTCAATAAATGCTGCATTCTTTATTACGTTTAAAAAGACAACTCGCGTTAACGGTTACGATTAGTTTTATTCTGACACCGATCGTTGCTTATAGTGTTGCCTCTGTTTTTAACATGCCAACCAACGTTGATTTTTTCTTTACCCCTTTCGGTTTAATTCTCGCAGGGATTTGTCTGTTGCTGACAACCTGGGTTTTCTTTTTTAGTTATAATTTTCTAAATCCTGTTTTTAGCTGGCTGGCGTCGCAACCTTCAGGCAACACATCAGCACCCCCCCTGCCCGAAAAATTAAGTACGCATCTGCATTCCTTTAGCTCAACCTATTGGTCATTCTTTTTAAGTTATATCCTATTTATACCCACCATACACTACTGGTTTATTCAAACACCCTCCAATGCAAGTGCCTATGGCAGCCTACTACAATTTATGCTTTTAAATTTAGTCATCGCCGTCATTGTTGCCATGCCCGGCTATTTTTATGCACTTAATCTTTTAGGCATGGTAAGTCGTTATACTGGGCTTGCTTATGTGCAAGTGAGTATGCGTACAAAAATTTTACTCATTGGTGGCTTTATACCTTTGTTAATGACCACTATATTTTTAAAATATTACTGGTGGAAAACGGGCATTTTACCCACAGAAATTATAGTCACTTGGGGTTTGTTAGGCTTTACCGCTTTTATTACCACCTCTATCTACTTATATGGTTTTAATCAGGCACTCGCCCCGGTTAAACACATTACCGCCGCCAATCACGGAGCCACCAGCCATGAACGCTTGGCCGAGCGCCTCACTCCACGCTCTACAGATGAAATGGGCTTACTGGTTCAAATGCTTGGGAAATTATTTAAACGTCTCGGCGATCAAGAAGCGCAAGTACATGCGATTGTTGAACATGCCGCTGAAGGTATTATTATTCTAGATCACCACTGTAAAATCGAAACCGTTAACCCAGCCGCAGAACAGCTATTTGGTTTTAATATTGACGAACTACGTGCTAAAGATTTTACTTGGCTTATTCCTTCCTTCAACCGCAATATGCAGGAATATATGCAAGGTGAACATGAAGTTGAAGCACAACATCGTAATGGGCATATGCTAACGATGTCATTACGGACAACTCAAATGGTGATGGACAAGAAAATTTATTATAACTGTTTAATCTCCGATATTTCTGAACGCAAAGCCACCGAAAAAATGTTGGTACAAGCTGAAGCGCGTTACCGTGATTTGGTTGAAACGGCTCACGATCTTGTCTGGAGCATGGACAACAAGGGTCGCTGGACCTATCTCAATAAAGCTGTTTCTAATATCTATGGTTATGAAGCAGATGAAATGTTATTTAAAC
This sequence comes from uncultured Thioalkalispiraceae bacterium, assembly GCA_964472525.1. Taxonomy (GTDB): domain Bacteria; phylum Pseudomonadota; class Gammaproteobacteria; order UBA6429; family Thiohalophilaceae; genus SZUA-37. The sequence continues at coordinate 138,026 of CAYYLL010000004.1, forward strand.
ATTATTCTGATTACCAACTTCCTGAGTCACGTAACCGTGATTTATCTGCCGTTGAAAAACTGCTTTCCGGTAAGGAAATTGTGGGTTATGAAACCGTACATGTGAATAAGCAAGGCGAACATATCCATATTAGTTTTAATGCCAAGCCAATGTTAAACTCTGATGGCAGCGTTGCTTATATCACAGGCACTGCGCGTGACATTACATCAAAAAAAGCCTACGAAAATGAACTGACTTATCAAGCACAACATGATTCACTCACCGGCCTTTATAATCGACAATATTTTCAACAGGAACTCGAACGAGTCGTTTCGCGTGTTGCGCGCTCGGCAGCAGACTGTGCGGTTTTTTATATCGATCTGGATCAGTTTAAATATGTGAACGATACTGTTGGCCATGCCGCGGGCGATAAACTGTTACTTGAAACGACTAACTTATTACGTAGCCACATTCGTGAAGGTGATTTACTCGCACGTTTTGGTGGTGATGAATTTACTGTTTTACTTTATAATCTTGAACGGGAAGAAGCCTGCACGGTTGCAGAAGGCTTACGTAAACTGTTTGAAAATTATCAATTTATGGATAGCGCAAAAGCCTTTAATGTTACCTTAAGTCTAGGCATTACCTGTATAACCAACCAAACCACTTCCGCAGATGAAGTTCTTTCGCAAGCCGACATCGCCTGCAATATTGCCAAGTCGAATGGACGTAATCGTGTACATATTGCCGAGCCCGGCAGTAACGAAAAAGATGGTTTAGCCAAGGATATGGGGTGGGCTAGCCGGGTACGTGATGCCTTTGAAAACGACCGTTTTTCTCTGGTCTATCAACCCATTATTTCTATTGCCAGTGGCGCCATCAATGACTATGAAGTGCTGTTAAGAATGCAGCGAGATGATGGTGATATGATCCTACCCGGTGGCTTTATGCCCGCAGCCGAGCGTTTTGGTCTAGTACACAATGTGGATCGCTGGGCCATTACCCGCGCCATCACTCATCTTGATGCGCTCACAACACAACATAACAAAGCCTTACGTTTTGCGATTAACCTCTCCGGTCGCGCCTTTGAAGATAAAGAATTATTACCCCTTATTCGAGGTTTGATTAATGACTCCTGTCTTTCGCCTTCGCAACTCACCTTTGAAATCACCGAAACAGCCGCTATTGCCAACCTGCGTGATGCCAGCAAGTTTATTAGTAAACTTAAAGATATGGGTTGTGAATTTGCACTTGATGATTTTGGTTCGGGATTCTGCTCCTTTAATTACCTTAAGAAGTTACCCGTTGATAAATTAAAAATCGACGGTTCCTTTGTAAAAAATCTGGCCGACACCCATGTCGATCAAGCCATGGTGCAATCCATGAATCAAATTGCACATGCACTCGGTAAAAAAACCATTGCCGAGTTTGTCGAAAATGACCAAACGCTGCAACTGCTTAAATCTTATGGCATTGACTTTGCCCAAGGCAACTACCTTGGCCTGCCTAGCGCGCAAATTTATTCACCCATGGACTTCCAAACACTACAAACTGAGAAAGACAGCGACGAACTAGTTTTAAATTAATTTAAAACCAACTCTAATAAGCGCTAAACTTTCATTAATACTCGCCGATATTAAAATAGACCTTCTTTTTATATAACACTAATACTATGACACAAACATCGGGTGAAGATGATTTTGATGACGAACTTATCGCAGATTACCGCGAGGGTTTTGATGATCACTATGAAATCATTATTAACTGTATTGCCGCACTCGATACGACCCCAAAAAATGATGCCAGTATTGACGAAATGTTTCGTTCCATGCACACCATTAAGGGCAATGCAAGAATACTGATATTTGAACAGCTTGCAAGTTTCCTGCATTCTGTTGAAGAAAGTATTTCGGCCTTACGCGACCACAAAATTATATTCACTGAATTACTGGGTGAGTCCATTACCCTTAGCCTTGATAAAGCAAAAGAAATCAGCGAAGCCATTTTTGTTAATTCGGCAGTAGATGATCCCTCTGTTACTCGAATTCAGGATATTTTTTTGCAAATCCAGAACTGTACACAAACGGAAGTTGATCAACTCTGTGCCGAAATAATAAAAGAAATAACAGGCTTCGACGTTAGCCCCAAATTGATCATCCCTGGGCCAAAAGAACCCTCATCATCAACCAAACCCCTGTTTCAAACAGAAATGGTTCAGGAAATGAATTATTATATTTCCGAGGACACGCCAGACTCTTTAAGGGAACATTTAGGCTACATGCGTTATTTAGCCTTATTACTGGAAACAAAAGTATCACACTGGCAAGGTCGTACCTATCAGCTAGTCCAATTACTCACAGCCTTCAATAATGAATTACAAAATCCACTGCAAACTCACCAACTTGAAATGGCCGCCTATGTCCACGACATGGCCTTTACTTTTTTGCCCGATACATTAATGTTAAAAAAAGAAAAATTTACCTCAGAAGAACTATCCCTTATGCAAACGCACCCGCAAATTGCAGCCGACTTTATCGGCATGAGCAATGACTGGGATATCGCACACGAAATCGTATTGCAACACCATGAAAAAAGTAATGGAACTGGCTACCCTAAAGGTTTAACTGACAACCAGATTTGTATTGGCGCAAAAATGCTAAGTATTATTGACGCATTTATTGCCATGACCACCTACCGACCCGACCGAACCTACAAGCGCTCAGTTCTCACCGCACTCAATGAAATAAAAACACAGGCCGGCAAACAATTTTCAGCCGAACTTGTCCCTGTTTTTATTAATTTATTGGTAAGCCAATTAAAATAAACAAAATTTAGATCTAAGCCAAACTCAAATTCGCATATTCCATCACCAACCACTTACTTCCAACTTCTTCAAAATTGATTTGCACCCGTGCATGTCGGCCTTCACCTTCATAGTTCATGACCATGCCTTCGCCAAAACTGGGGTGGAGTACGCGTTGGCCTAAGCTGATGTTCATGCCATTATCGGTTTGTGGTGCCTCTGCATAGCGTGATGTTGTTTGAGTTACTGCTTGTTGTGCAAAACCGGTGACACGAATTTGGTGTAGGCATTCCTGTGGAATTTCTTTTAAGAATCGTGAGGGGGAGGGATAGCTGTCTTTCCCATAAATACGGCGTTTTTCTGCATAACTTAGACTTAAATTTTCCATTGCACGTGTCATGCCGACATAACATAAGCGACGTTCTTCTTCGAGGCGCACAGGATCTTCTGCAGATAAACGATGCGGGAATAAACCTTCTTCCACGCCACAAATATAAACCTGTTTAAACTCTAGACCTTTTGCTGAATGTAGGGTCATCAGCTGCACACAGTCATCCCATTCATCGGCCTGACCTTCACCGGCCTCTAAGGCAGCATGAGATAAAAAGGCCGACAGCTCATCCATGTTTTCGTCTTCGGTTTGCCAGTCTTCGGCTTCAAAGTTAACCCCGGCCTGAATGAGTTCCTGCATGTTTTCAATTCTGGCGCGGCCACGCTCACCTTTTTCTTTTTTATAATACGCTTCCAAACCAGAGTGATGGACAACATGTTCAATTTTTTCGCTTAAATTTAAGTTTTGAATAATATCCGCATGTTCATTGATTAAGTCAACAAACACCTGCAACGCAGAAATGGCTCGAGCGGTTAATGGTTTACTTTCAATGACACTCAGCACGGCCTGCCATAATGTCATATTCTGCTCGCTAGCCGTTGCGCGCACGACTTCTAATGTTTTATTGCCAATGCCGCGTGTGGGTGTATTAATAATGCGCTCAAAAGCAGGTGCATCATTTCGGTTTGCCATTATGCGCAAATAGGCTAACACATCTCGAATTTCCTGACGGTCAAAAAAACGTAAGCCACCGTACACGCGGTATGGCATACCTGCCATAATTAATGATTCTTCCATCACCCGTGACTGTGCGTTAGAGCGGTATAAAATAGCACACTCACTTCTTTTATAACCTTCGTTAATCCGTTGCTGAATATTATCAACAACATAATTGGCTTCATCGATTTCATTAAAGGCCGAATAAACCTGTATCAGTTCACCTTCGGCGTCTTCGGTCCAGAGTTCTTTACCAAGTCGGTCAGTATTATTGGCAATAAGGTCGTTAGCAGCATTTAAGATATTGGCGGTAGAACGGTAATTTTGTTCCAGCCGATACATTTCGGCAGGCTTAAAGTCACGACTGTATTGATGAATATTTTCTATTTTAGCTCCACGCCAGCCATAAATAGATTGATCATCATCGCCTACCGCAAAGACACGACCTGTTTCACCGGCGAGTAACCTGATCCATTCATATTGAATCGAGTTGGTGTCTTGAAATTCGTCCACCAGAATATTTTGAAAACGTAATCGGTAATGTTGCAATACGTCCGGGCATTTTTGCCAAAGTTCTTTTGCACGTAATAGCATTTCGGCAAAGTCGATCATCCCCGAACGTTGACATAAAGCTTCGTATTGTTTGTAGATTTCGATCATTTGCAATAAGTGCAAGTCATCCTTTTGACCTCGATGCAGCTTAATTTGACCCGCCCGTGTCCCTTCGTCCTTGCGCGCATTGATATACCACTGCGCCTCTTTCGCTGGCCACTGTGAATCGTCTAGCCCCATTTCACGAATAAGGCGTTTTAGGGTGCGTAGTTGATCGTCACTGTCTAGAATTTGGAAGTTTTGTGGTAATTCCGCTTCCTGCCAATGCGCCCGCAATAAGCGGTGTGCAATGCCATGAAAAGTACCCACCCACATACCACTGGCCGGGATCCCCAACAAGGTTTCAATCCGCCCACGCATTTCAGCGGCCGCTTTATTGGTAAAAGTAACGGCTAAGATACTGAAAGGAGAGACATTTTCGGCATCAATCAGCCAAGCAATGCGGTGCACTAGCACCCGCGTTTTGCCGCTGCCCGCCCCGGCTAACACCAGAGCATGACCGTTAGCATGGCAAACCGCCGCACGTTGAGCTGAATTTAAAGGGTCTAATATTTTCGATACATCCATAGCCACGAGTATATCAAACTAGGGCTAAATTCTTACAAAATATGGCCGATAATATCCATAAGCTCTTAAATACGGAACCATTAAGAACAAATCCATTTATGGCAAACGCTGAAACAATACAGGAAAAACTACAAGCCCTTCAGGACAACTTTGCAGCAAACCTTCCAGCCAAATTACAAGATATCGAAACTATCTGGATGCGTGTGCGCATTGATAATCAAGACAAGGACATAAGCGAGATCATTTTTCTTTGCCATAAATTGGCGGGGGCAGGCACTTCTTTCGGTTTTAAAAATATTTCGGACAATGCACGGCTTCTTGAAAATGCACTTAAAGACATTCAGCATAACCCAGACATAAAAGGACACGCTCCTTGGGATGATTGCATACGTTCAACGATTGAATCCTATGTACAGCAATTAATTTCAAAGGAAAACCAACAACAGATAACAATAAAAGAAATAGCCACTAAAGAATTAAAACCTGACAAACAGAAAAAAGAACAAGATGAACCATTGGTTGTCTATATTCAGGAAAAAAACCGCTTAGTCGTTAATGAATTGACGTCCAAGTTTAAAACCTATCGTTATAACGTGCGAAATTTTTCTAGCCTCGAAGACTTGAAATGTGCCATTCAAGATAATGCACCTGATGTTGTTATTATTGACTCAACGCTGTTTAACACACAAACAAAAAAAATATTAACAGCCTTCAAAAAAAAATACTATTTCAAAATAATACATTTAGCTAGCACCGGTTATTTTAATGAACGTTTAGAAGCAGTGCGAATGGGAGTGGACTATTATTTCACCAAGCCTGTGGATTTTTCACCTATCATTGACATCATTGATAGCCTGTCAGAAAAACAGGTTATCACCTCGTCTAAAGTACTTATTGTGGATGATTCTATTTCTACTTCACAATTTTATGCTCTTTCTCTTGAAAATGTGGGTATACAAACAAAAGTTGTTACCGATCCTTTTATGGTGATGGATGAACTCATCGACTTTAAACCCGAGCTTATCCTGCTCGACTTGCACATGCCAAAATGTAGTGGCCTTGAACTTGCAGCCGTTATTCGACAACAGAAAAATTATATTAGTACGCCCATTATCTTTTTGTCCGCAGAAACCAATGCACAAAAACAATTAGAAACCCTTGAAGTGGGGGCAGACGAATTTTTAACAAAACCCGTTAATGTAAAACATTTGATCGGCGTTATTAAAAATAAATTAGCACGTTACCACCAACTCAGTGCCTACATGCACAACGATAGCTTAACCGGGTTACTTAACCACACTAGCATTATTGCAAGTTTAGACACAGAAATTGCACGCGCAAAAAGAAAAAACAGCAATCTAAGTTACGCCATGATTGACATTGACTACTTTAAAAAAGCAAATGATACCTATGGCCACCATATGGGTGATATGGTTATTAAGAATCTAGCACGTTTTTTAAAACAAAGCTTACGTATTACCGATAGCGTAGGCCGTTATGGTGGTGAGGAATTTGTGGCTATCTTACCCGGTATTGACGCCACTGTGGCAAAATCAGTGATCCAGAAAATACTCGATAATTTCTCCAGAATTGAATTTGTTCACTTCAACCATAAATTTAATGTTACCTTCAGTTGCGGGATTACTGATTACCTAGCATCTGATTCTGCGAGTGAAATTATTGAATCAGCAGACAAAGCACTGTATGTTGCTAAAAAAGATGGCAGAAATTGTATACGAGTAACAGAAAAGAAATAGTGTGTTATTTATAATATTCAACACAAATTAATAAATGATTTTAGCAAATAAATTTTACGATAAGGATGCCTGCCAGGTAGCAAAAGCGTTACTAGGTAAAGTTATCCGTCGCAAGTACAAAAATCATTGGCTGGCGGCTAAAATTATCGAAACCGAAGCTTATTACTTAAGCGAAAAAGGTAGTCATTCTTCATTAGGAAAAACTAATAAAAGAATGGCGATGTTTATGCCGCCCGGCACCCTTTATATGTACTATGCCAGAGGCCATGATTCCTGCAATATCAGTGTTAAAGGTGATGGTAATGCTGTTTTGTTAAAGTCTTGCGTCCCATTCGCCGATAAACTAACATCAAAGAAGGGGTTCAAGCTTATGCAGCAACTTAATCCACAAAATAATGGTCAGCCACGATCGATCAATAAATTATGTGCCGGCCAAACCTTGTTGTGCCGTGCGCTGCATTTAAAAGTAACACGTTGGGATCAACAGGCTTTTGATCCAGATGAATTTTATATTGATGATATTGCTTACCAACCTGAAAAAATTATTCAAACCACACGCTTAGGTATTCCTATCGGGCGAGACGAACATAAACTGTATCGTTTTATTGATTTTCAGCAAGCTAAATACTGTACCAGCAACCCATTAACAAAACATAATAAACACAACTATTCGATTATTAAATCTTTTTAGGACAGCCTATGTCGTTTATTAGATTACAATTTATTAAAAACCTTCTGTTAATCTTTTTGGGTTTAATTATTGTTGGCTGTTCCACCCAATTCCGTTCAAATATCGAACACAATGTACATTTATTAGAAAAAAATTCCCTACGGCAACAAGGTCTGGTCTTTATTACTCCTACCACCATTACCGGTATGGAACAGGATAAACAATACCTTGCTCTCACCTTTAGCCATGCATTAAAAAAAGATCGGCCTGAATTACGAATTTTAGATTTATCAAAAACATTAGGTATGATTAGTCTGGCCAACATGGAAGATGATTACAAAAAGATGTACGATGGTTATCGTGAAACCGGAATTTTTGATAAGGCAACCTTAAAAAAACTTGGCAAACTCACCAATAGCCGCTACATCTGCCAACTTAAACTCAGTTATTTTAAGTCCAAAGCACAAGGCCGATGGAGTATACTCGGGCTTAATATTTATGACACCGAAAGTGCCAACCTGCGTCTATTTGTGCAGATATGGGATGCCAACAAAGGCATCATTGTATGGGAAGCTGCGCAGGAATTAACCTATGCTTATGATACAACAAGCGAAGCACCCGTAACATTTGAAAGCATGATTCATTTTGCCGCCAAAGATATTGCTAAAGTGCTGCCTTAAATTAAACACGATTATGTTTTTATCTCAGTTATTTAAAAAATCTTCTCCAACGGGGATACGAGCCAACAGTATCGAATATAAAAATAATAAAGCCATCGTTGATGTGCAAGGACAAACCTGTCTCGGTTATTTACTTGCGATTAACAAGGCTGTTGAAACAATTCAAGCTAATACAGAAATTGATTTATTAATCAGCTATCCACCCTATGGAGATGACGTAAAAGCATGGTGCAAAGAACGTGGGATAACATTTTTAAATTTTGTTCAAGAGCAGGAAAATAAACGTTGGGGGATACAAATAAAAAAATAATTTGATTAACCAAGCAGTTCCTTTCTCAACACATCAAGTACCATCGCAGTATCGGGTCTAACATTTCGCCAAACATAAAAGGATTCGGCCGCTTGTTCAACTAACATTCCTAATCCATCAGCGATTGTTTGCACACCTTGCTGTTCAGCCCACTGCATAAACGGTGTTTGCCGACCATACATCATGTCATAACAGCAACCTGTCGTTGTCACTAACTGCTCAGGCAAAGGCGGTAGTTTGCCATGCAAGCTCGCTGCCGTTGCATTAATAATAATGTCAAACTGTTGACCAACCAAGTTGTCATAACCACAGCCCTTTATACTACCCAAATCAGAAAAATGATCAGCGAGTTCTTTTGCCTTGCTTTGAGTCCGATTAACCACAACAAGGGTGGTAGGTTTTTCATTTAATAAAGGTGCCAACACGCCACGCGCCGCGCCACCGGCCCCCATTAATAACACACGTTGTTGATTGAGGTTTAGCTTATAATTATTTTTTAAATCATTAACCAAGCCCATACCATCGGTATTATCACCATACAGTGTGCCATTTTCTAAAAATTTAATGGTATTAATTGCGCCAGCACGTTCTGCACGTTCACTGCGCTCATCCACTAACGCCCAAGCTTCTTCCTTAAACGGTACGGTAATATTTAACCCCTTCCCTTTATGTGCGGCAAAATTTCCCACCGCCTGCTTAAAGCCACCCACATCAACTTGAATAGCGGTGTAATTGATGGATTGTTGTGTTTGTGCGGCAAACAATGAATGTATTTGCGGGCTTTTACTATGCTTAATGGGGTTGCCCATCACCGCGTATTCATCAACACGCGGCTCAAAATCAAAGATGTCGGTCATGCCGTTTATTCCTGAGAGTTGTTTTCTAGCTTTTTACTGTGCGTATCGCTTAAGAAAAGATACCTTTAAGCATAAAGAATATCACAATAGAAAGCACTGCACCGGCGGGAAGAGTAATAATCCACGACATAAAAATAGTTCGCACAACATTCATATTGAGCGCAGCGATACCTCGTGCCATCCCCACACCAAGAACAGCGCCAACTAAAGTATGCGTAGTTGAAATGGGTAAGCCAGTACCCGATGCGATCACCACCGTAGTCGCGGCGGCTAATGTTGCGGCAAAACCCCGGCTCGGCGTGAGTTCGGTAATATTAGTTCCCACAGTCGCAATCACTTTTTTGCCGTAGGTAATAAGTCCGGCAACAATACCAAACCCGCCTAGCAATAAAATCCATGTCGGCATCACCGATTTTTGTGCAACCTGCCCACCGCTTTCAACAATACTTACCACAGCAGCTAATGGCCCAACTGCATTTGCAACATCATTTGAACCATGCGCAAAGGCCATTGCAGAAGCAGTGAACATCATCAACACACCAAACACTTTTTCAACATTGGTAAAGTGATAGTCATGATCGGCATCCGGATCAAACTTTAGTTTATTTATAAAAAACTTGCCCACGAACATCGCAATTACACCCATAATAATCGCAACACCGTAAGCTTCCAAGATAGTTAACTCTAGGCCAACGTGTTTTAAACCCTTAAATAAGGTGACCAACGCAATAATAAAACCAACCAGAAAAATATAATAGGGTACATATTTTTTTGCCGCTTGAAACGGCTTGTCGGCATCAAAAATTAAACACTGCACACTACGAAACAGGGCATAGGCAACAACACCGGCAAGAATAGGCGACACAACCCAGCTCATCGCAATAGTGCCGACCTTAGCCCAGTTAACCGCATCAATACCAATGCCCACCGAAGCGAAGCCAACGATGGCACCCACAATAGAATGTGTTGTCGATACCGGCCAACCCGCCCGGGTTGCCACCAATAACCAGATACCAGCCGCAAGTAATGATGCTAGCATCCCATAAATTAAAAGTTCGGGGCTATCAACAAATAAGTTGCTGTCCATCATCCCTTTACGAATAGTCGCGGTTACCTGGCCACCGGCTAAATAGGCGCCTAAAAATTCAAAAATAGCAGCGATGATAATCGCCTGTTTAATGGTTAAGGCTTTTGAACCTACCGATGTGGCCATCGCGTTGGCAACATCATTAGCACCCACACCCCACGCCATAAATAAACCAAAAACACAGGCTAAAACAATAAATATTATTCCAAAATCCATAACGAATCTCCCACTAGTTCGCTATTTACACGACGCTTTATTCTCACAACATTTTGTCGTTATAACTTTTATTTTGCTAACATTAATTCCAGACGACTGCCCACACGCTGCGCAATATCGGCAAGCTCACCTATCCAGTCAATCACTTTATACATAAACATCACATCAACCGGCGGTAAATCTTTTTCCTGTTTAAACAACATGGCTCTTATTCTAACCTGAAGTTTGTCTGTATCATTTTCAATTTTGTTTAGTTTTTTAATCATCGATGAAACTAGTTTTATTTCATTACCACGAAAACCTGTTGCAACTAATTCATCTAATTCATTAATTGCAATTTGCGCTTGTCCTGATGCATCAGTACAGCGTTTTACAAATTCCAGTAATTTTTTGTGCATGGCTGCAGGAAATTCAATTTTTCGCCCTAACATAAGGCCGGCAATATCCTTGCTTTTATTGGCAATACGATCCTGCATGGTAAGCACTTCCAATACATCACGACGCGATACCGGCATAAACAAACCAGTGGGTAAATTTAACCGCAGTGCTTTTTTTAAATCATCCGCTTCATTTTCGAGTGTGGTAATTTTTTGTTGGGCTTTTTCCGCCTTATTCCATTTGCCAGCAATGGCGGCTTCTACAAAAGGGCCCAATGCCTCTATACAGGCTTGAACTTTTGCCATATGTGCTTGCAAGGGTGAAACTGGCGAACTGCCAAAAAGAGCCGAAATATCGATGGGTGGCATAAATGATTTCCTCCGCTAATAAAGTGTTGCCACTAATCAACTGTTACAATTTTATGACAAACCTATTTTGCGAAGTATAACCATTCTACTTACAACTACAACCGGTTTTGTGAACAGATGGATAATCCATTATATGTTGTCGACGGGATATGCACCCTTTGGAAACCCCGTCCACCACAAGTGGACGGGGCATTTAGATTTAAAAGGCTTTGATCTTGATGATGAATATATTACGAATTTAAAGATAAAAATATTTTTCTTATTCTTTCAACCAACCTGCAACCCGTTTGGCAAAATAAGTTAATACACCATCTGCACCGGCACGTTTAAACGCCAATAAAGATTCCATGATAACCGCTTTTTCGTCCAGCCAACCATTTTGTGCCGCTGCCATGATCATGGCATATTCACCACTCACCTGATAAACAAACGTCGGTGCGCCATACTGTTGTTTAACGCGATGTACAATATCCAGATAAGGCAACCCCGGTTTGACCATCACCATATCCGCGCCTTCGTTTAAGTCTAAACCGACTTCCCAAAGTGCTTCATTCGAGTTAGCAGGATCCATTTGATAACTGTATTTATTGCCACCGGCTAAATTGGCAGCGGAACCCACCGCATCGCGGAACGGGCCGTAAAAGCTAGACGCATATTTGGCAGAATAAGCCATAATACGTGTATATATCTGACCGGCGTCTTCTAAAGCCTGACGGATTTCACCAATACGTCCGTCCATCATATCCGACGGTGCCACCACATCAGCACCGGCTTCGGCATGTGAGACGGCCTGCTTAACTAGCACCTCAACCGTTTCATCATTCAGCACATAGCCTGAGCTATCAATTAAGCCATCCTGACCATGAGTGGTAAATGGGTCAAGCGCCACATCGGTCATCACACCTAAATCAGGAAATGCTTCCTTTAAAGCACGCACTGCTCGCTGCGCTAGCCCTTGCGGGTTATACGCTTCGGCAGCATCTTCTGATTTGCAATTATCGGGTGTCACTGGAAACAGTGCCACCATCGGCACGCCCAACTCAACCAGTTCAGCCGCTTCTTTTAATAACTCATCAATACTGACACGTTCAACACCGGGCATCGATGCAACTGCTTCACGCTGCGAAGTCCCTTCTAATATAAACATCGGGTAAATTAAATCGTCACAACTTAAGTAAGATTCACGCATTAAACGACGAGAAAAATCATCGCGACGCAACCGTCGCATTCGAATATTGGGATATTTCCCTAAATGGCTTTCGATATTGGCCAAAGTGGCGCTCCTTAAAATTTAAAATAATGGCAAAATAAATTGCGTTAATTAAGTAACAGGATAATGTTTCTATTCAGATTGCCTAATAATTTTTCGAACTTAACGCATTGCCTGTTATCATACTCTTAAGACTTTAACTGAAAAAGCACTCAGCCAAAAATATGAATAAAAATAGTCTCTTATCCAGCTCCTTTATTGCTCTATTTATGCTGTTCAATACTGCAACAATATTTGCTTCAACCGAAAAGGCGCCTGAAGCAGTATTAAAATCAATTACTTATAACTTGATTGAGTCACTCAAAAAATCAAAGAAAATACTCAAACAAAACCCCCAAATAATCCAACAACTGGTTAAAGCCCATATTGCTCCAAAACTGGATTTTATCGCTGCTTCACGCTGGGTATTGGGCAAATACTGGCGAAATGCCGACCGCGCACAAAAAATACGTTTTATTAAAGAATTCCGTAAACTCCTTATTCGCTTTTATTCTTCCGCTTTAGCCGAATACGCCCTAACGCATGAAATTAACCATAAAATTATGCATTTCCTGCCTTTACGCGACAACAACAACAAAGACGTAACCGTACGTTCAATTGTTAACCCACCCGGCTCAACCAAGGCCGTCCCTGTTAATTACCATATGCACAATACGCGTAAAGGCTGGAAAATTTACGATGTATCCGTTGAAGGCATTAGCATGATAACCACCTATAAAAGCAGCTTTGCACCACAATTACGTAGTAGTGGTGTCGATGGGCTTATTAATAGTCTGGTCAAACGCAACCAGAAACTATCCAAATAAAGTCATAACCGTTTAGATACCCTCTCTTAAGGGCTCATTAACAGAATCATCCTTGATAACAAAGCGAACAGACGCTTTTTTCGTGTACAATAGCCTGCTCTTTTAGCCGCTAAACACACACAAATTTTAGGAGTTTACTCGTGGATCAATATCGCGGAACGACGGTTTTATCAGTACGCCGAGGTAACCAAGTAGTCATTGGTGCAGATGGTCAGGTAACACTGGGCAATACCGTGATGAAAGGCAATGCACGAAAACTGCGCCGCCTTTATCATGATAAAGTCATTGCCGGTTTTGCCGGTGGTACCGCCGACGCCTTTACCTTGTTTGAATACTTTGAGAGTAAGCTCGAAAAACATTCAGGCCAATTAGTTCGTGCCGCCGTTGAAATGGCAAAAGACTGGCGAACCGATCGTACCTTACGACGTCTGGAAGCCTTATTGGCCGTTGCCAATGAAGATGCCTCACTGATTATTAGCGGTAATGGTGATGTAATTGAACCCGAACAAGGCTTGATTGCCATTGGTTCCGGCGGCCCATTTGCACAAGCGGCTGCGCGTGGCTTGCTCGAAAACACCGACCTTTGTGCAAAAGAAATTGTAGAGAAAAGCTTGAATATTGCAGGTGACATCTGCATATACACTAATCATAATATTTTAATTGAAGAACTGAACGTAGATTAATTCAGCCTCAATTAGTAGCAAATAAAAACTGGACCCATTATGTCTAAAATGACACCCCGTAAAATTGTAGAAGAGCTTGATAAACATATTGTTGGTCAGGCTGCGGCTAAACGTGCCGTTGCCATTGCCTTAAGAAATCGCTGGCGTCGTAGTCGGGTTGATGAAGAACTGCGTAATGAAATTACCCCTAAAAATATTTTAATGATTGGCCCGACGGGCGTGGGTAAAACAGAAATTGCACGTCGACTTGCAAAATTATCGGATGCACCCTTTTTAAAAGTAGAAGCCACAAAATTTACTGAAGTGGGTTATGTCGGACGTGATGTTGAGTCCATTATTCGTGACTTAATGGAAATTGCGATTAAACAAACACGCGAACAAGCAATGAAAAAGGTACAAGATCGCGCCGCCGATGCTGCTGAAGAACGCATTCTTGATATATTGCTTCCTTCGGCTCGCAGTTATAACTTTGGCCCGGACGAAAATGACGACATTGATGAAGAACCCAAAGAAGATACCAATAATCCAACCCGACAAAAATTTCGCAAAAAATTACGTGAAGGGGATTTAGACGACAAGCAAATTGAAGTTGAAGTTAATGCTCCCGCTGTCGGCGTTGAAATTATGGCACCCCCTGGCATGGAAGAAATGACCAGCCAATTGCAAGGCATGTTCCAAAATATGGGCAACACGAAAAAACGTTCACGTAAGATGTCAATTAAACAGGCCATGAAAACCTTAACCGATGAAGAAGCCGCTAATTTTCTAAATGAAGAAGAAATAAAAGAAACCGCGCTATCTAGCGTTGAACAAAATGGTATCGTATTTCTTGATGAAATGGATAAAATAGCTAAAAGTGGCAATACATCCGGTGCGGATGTATCACGCGAAGGTGTACAGCGCGACTTATTGCCTTTAGTTGAGGGCTCTACCGTGAGTACTAAATACGGCATGATCAAAACGGATCATATTTTATTTATTGCATCCGGTGCGTTTCATTTATCCAAACCTTCTGATCTTATTCCAGAATTACAAGGCCGTTTCCCTATTCGGGTTGAGCTTGACGCCTTAAGCTCGGATGACTTTGTTAAAATTTTAACCGAACCCGATGCCTCACTGACCGAACAATACAGCGCCCTACTTGAAACTGAAGATGTGCAACTTATATTCACTGCCGAAGGTGTTAAACGTTTGGCTGAAATGGCATGGCAAGTAAACGAACGTACCGAAAACATTGGCGCACGTCGGTTACACACAATACTGGAACGTTTACTCGAGGAAGTCTCTTTTACTGCCTCCGACAGAGCAGGGGAAACCGTTAAAATTACTGCCAAGTATGTCAACGATAATATACAAGACCTGGCTGAAGACGAAGACTTAAGCCGTTATATACTTTAAAGAGTTTTTACTCTGACCCCAAACTACAGGATTAATACCATGCCTAAACCAACAGAAATTAATTTACATCAAGCCTCTCATATTCTGGAAATAGCTTTTGATGATGGCGAACGTTTTAAAATGACAACCGAATATTTACGGGTTAACTCACCTTCCGCTGAAGTCCAAGGCCATGGTCCCGGTCAGGGCGTATTACAAATTGGTAAGCAGGACGTTAATATTACCAAAATCGATCAAGTCGGCAACTATGCTATCCAGTTATTTTTTGACGATAACCACGACACCGGTATTTATTCATGGGATACATTGTATAACCTAGGTAAAAACATGGATGAGAACTGGAAAAATTATTTAGAAGAGATGAAAGCAGCGGGGCATACACGGCCAGAGCCTGAGCATATCAAGTGATATGCTTATCCAAAATGAAAGATCATTATCAGGTCGTTAAGCGACGATAAATATCCGATACCTTCAAGGGCAATTCGCGAATTTCATCTATCACCGTATAAGCTGCCGCACCGTACATATGGGGTAGATAATCTTTTGCCTCGTTATCGATAGTAATACAATAGGGATGGATCCCTTCCCGACGCGTTTCAACCAAGGCTCGGCGGGTATCTTCAATACCGTATTCACCACGATAACTGTCATAGTCATCAGGTTTACCATCGGAAATTGTAATTAGGATACGTGTTTTTGCCTCAACATCGAGTAATTTTTTATTTAAATGCCGAATCGCAAAACCCATGCGGGTATAATCTTTAGGTTCGATACCGCTGATACGTGCCTTAACTTCTTCGTCATAGCTATCGGTAAACTCTTTAATCGTATAAATTTCACAACGCTTACGAGCCATCCCCGAAAAACCATAGATAGCATAACGGTCACCCAAACTTTCCAGTGATTCACACAGTAAAACTAATGCTTCACGTTCTGCATCGTTTATCCAGCCCTTAGTGGAACCACTCATATCCACCATAAAACAAACCGCAATATTACGTTCATGACGTTGCATTTGCATATAGAGGTGATCGGTCATTTCACTGCCATCTTGTGCATCAGCAAGGGCCTCAACATAGGCATCAATGTCAACTTCATCACCGTCAATTTGGCGCTTTAATAGTTTATTCTCATCACGCATGGCTTCAAAGGTTTTGCGTAAATGTTTGATTAACCGCCCGTGTTTATTCATGGTGTTATTAACAAAATCATCGTAAATAGGCTTAACTACTTTTTCACGAACGGCACACCAGTTTTTGCGATAATTTTGTCGTTTAAAGTCCCATTCATTATATAAGAAAGCCCCTTCTTCATGGTACGTTCCTTTCCAAACGTCATCGGGATCTTCTTCTTTTTCTTCAAAAAAGAAAGGATCGTATTCACCGTCGCCTGCAGCGACTAGATATTCATCTGGAATATCACCTAAATCTTGCAATATAGATGACATTAAGTTCTTTACATTATCCGGTGGAGCAATCGGTTGATCGTCTAATGTGATCTCCATTGTAAAATCTTGCTGACTGCTTTGTTCTTTAATATCTTTTAATTCAAACTTGGCATTACTCTGATTTTTTTGCAATGGCTCCTGTTCTTTTCCTTCGTTTAAATCATCTTGTAATTTTCGTAAAATATTTTTAAGCTGTTTTTTTTCTTTATCTATACGAGCCTGCATAATGTTGGCTGTTATTTCTGGCTGCAATAACCCTTGATAAGAATAAGGCGTAAAGGGTTCAAGTTGTGTTAGATGTTCTTGAACAATATTTAAGGAATCATTGACGGTGCAAAATTCATCATTAAGCTGGTCACTAATTGATTGCCATTGCGCATCTAAAATAGAATCGTTTAATTGTAATTTTATTTCACATAATTGCCGATGCAAGCCCGGTAACTCACGCGCGAGGCAATGTTCAAGACGCAAAGTTTCCACTGCATGAAAAAGTGCGATAAATTTTTCAGGGTATACTGATTTTTCAACTTCCTTGTGAAGATTCAGCCTGTACGTTCCAAAACGTGACTGCGCCCAAAAATAGGCAACCATCACTTTATATAGTTTAAAATTTTCTTTTTTATTCTCTAATTGAGCAACTAATGCAGGTAAAAAAATAGTTTCTGTATCAGTATAAGCTTGCTCTGCTTCTTCAAGCTTTAATTTACGCCCTGATAAACCATGAACAAAGTGGAGCAAGATTGCAGACTCATCTTCTAATACTGCACCTGCTTCTTTTTCATGGCTTAACTGTAAAAAATTATTTACATTACGAATAACTTCTAAAGCCGGGTATAAGCCCTTAACATCATAGGTATCCATTGCATGTAATGCCCAAGCTTCAATTGTTTTTGCATCGATGTCATTTAAAATATCAACAATATGCGCCATAAACTGATATCCCAGTTCATGGTGAGTACTCGCTGTACGTTGCACCCAAGCAAGAATATATTGTTGCTGTGTTAAAGACAGGGCAGCTAAAACTTGTGCATGAGATTCATTATGGTAGAAGGTGAATTCAACATCCAGATAAACATCTAAACGTTTTATAATATCTTCTGTGGATAATGGACTTTTAGTCTTTATTTCCATTGCGGTTAATCATTAAAATACTGATGAACATAATTCATTAACTGCAATCAGCATATCACTATCATCGGTTAATGCTTGTGAAATAGCCGTATGACATGCTGTTGTAGGTACAATGCCACTGTGCATTAATTTTGCAGCATGTACCAATAAACGTGTACTCGCACCTTCTTCCAGGCCACTGCCTTTTAAATTGCGCGTCATATTTGCAAACTTGACCAGATTTGCTGCAATATTTTTATCAATACCCGTTTCTTTGGCAATAATGTTTGTTTCAATTTCTGCAGCCGGGTAATCAAATTCCAGTGCAATAAAACGTTGTCGAGTGCTTTGCTTTAAATCTTTGAGTACGCTTTGGTAACCGGGATTATAGGAAATGGATAAACAGAAATCATCATTCGCTTCCAAAATTTCACCTAATTTTTCCATGGGTAAAACACGTCGATCATCCGCTAGGGGATGGATCACGACCATGGTATCTTTACGTGCTTCAACAATTTCATCTAAATAACAAATCGCACCTGCACGTACAGCACGTGCCAGGGGGCCATCAATCCAAATCATGTTACCTGCCTGTATTAAATAACGACCAACTAAATCAGATGCGGTTAAGTCGTCATGGCATGAAACGGTAATCAATGGTTTTTTTAAACGCCACGCCATATATTCCATAAAACGTGTTTTACCACAGCCCGTTGGCCCCTTTAATAAAATAGGTAATTTTTGAGTATACGCTGCTTCAAAAATTTGAATTTCATTGGCTACTGGCTGATAAAAGGGTTTATCCTTTATAAAATATTCTTCTGTTTTTTTTGCTTGAACTTGCATGTTGTGACTCAAATTATTTTAGTAATAAACTTAGCGGTTAAACTCTAGACTATAATTTTAGCTCCAACTTTAAAACCAAATTTGTTATCCAGATCCAGTTCATTAATGAGTTGATCAACCGCAGACTGTCCATGAAATTTTTCAATTTCAGCTAAAATAAGTTTAGCGCCATTTCGATTATACCCACCGCCCATACTCACTTGGGTTGTTAATAATTCACGTGCTTTGTCTATGGTCATTTAACTGCCTCATTAACTGATAGGTTTTATTATATCTTGTTAAGCAATTTACCACAGTATGGGAAAGAAGATGTTTACTCTTAACCGGGCTGGTTATCAATACGTGGCTTAGTGAGTATCGGGAAATACGTAATAACAAACATTAAAAAAGCACTCACCCATAGTAACTGTGAAATACCTATCCAGACACTATAGTTGCTTGTATTAAACAACGGAATAATCACCCTGAAAACAGCCGTTAATACTAATAAAGCTAGAGCATAACGCATAATAGTCGGCGGCTTTGTAACATCACGGCCAGTATGCCCTAGAGCCACTCTTGACATCATCCCCATGGTAACAACGCCAATACCACCAACCGTAAAAGCGTGAATAGCCAGATACTTTGATACCCCCGTTAACGGTATCGCAGCAAGGAGTAAAAAACCTAAACAAATAAACCAAAGGGCAATATACAAACTCCACAACATACTGTTTTTCCAAATCCCTTTTGTATGCCAGCCAACAAGCCTAATAGCATTAACTATAAAGACTCCTAGCGCTAACCAAGACGTTAATAATTGATTATGTATAAATAAATCTGCGATAAAAAATAGTATAAAAATAACTAGGCTAGATATATCGATAATTTTGGAATTAAATAACTCTACCTTATACCCCACCCCTCGCTCAATAAAAAAGGGCACGACTCGTCGCCCCATTGTTAGAACCAAGCCAACTGCCAGATAAATACCACCATAAATACCCCAATAAACACCATCATCAAGAATACCCACTGCTCCCAGATAAAACACAACATTAAAAATAAGTAGTAAAACTATTTTTGATAAAATGGCCATTTGACTCCATTGTTTTACTTTTATAATCGGGTAACCAATGGCAAGAGCTAACGAAAATAAAAACAAGCTATCAATAATAGCTGCTGCAACTAAATACGTTGTTCCGAATAAAAATAAAATACGTGCAACAAACCATAAACTGAATAACAACATCAGCGGTTTTCCATACAATGTTTGAACGCCCGTCCAATTCTTAACAGCGGCCAATAAGAAGCCCGAAATAACTGCAATCGCATAACCATAAATCATTTCGTGTGCATGCCATTGAGAGTTAGAAATAGACTCCAGTGGCAGTGGCATCTTAAACAGATAAATCGCCGACCAAAGCCCAATAGACACAACAGAAAAAATACCTGCTGCAATAAAAAAAACTCTAAACCCCAAACTGAATAAAGAGAATGAATGATTTGTACTTGTTTCACTTATTTGCATAATTAATCCACGTTATATATTGCTGATAAAATAATCTTACCAAAAACCAACCTTAAAGTTAATTTGATCTGCTTTTAGCGGTTTTCAGAATCAAATAGCCAATAATTCCTGACAAAAATGAGCCTGACAATATGGCGAGTCTGTCTGTGTACTGGAAAATACTATCATCTGTAAATGCCAGAGACACAATAAATAAACTCATCGTAAAGCCAATGCCCGTTAAAACAGATACGCCATAAAGCTGTAACCAATTACTCCCTTCGGGTAATTTTGCCAATTTAAGTTTTATTGCTACCCAGCTAAAACCAAACACGCCTAACTGTTTACCAAGAAAGAGTCCAAGCATAATGCCTAATGGCACTGAACCTGACATTTGGCTAAAAGATATTTCAGTGATATTGACACCGGCATTAACAAAGGCAAATAACGGCAAAATAAAGAAAGCAACCCAAAAGTGAAGATTATGCTCTATATCTTTAAGAGGTGAAATAGATTGGTTATTCTCATCTTTCCCGTTTAATGGAATGGTAAAAGCCAACGCAACTCCCGCTAAGGTTGCATGCACGCCAGATTTAAGAACACTGACCCATAACACTATACCAACGATAAAATAAGCCGCTTTTTTAGTAACGCCTAATATATTAAGCATAATCAAAACCATTAAAGAAACAAGAGCAACAACAATTGATAACGTTGACAAATCCGTTGTGTAAAATATAGCGATAATAACAATGGCCCCTAAATCATCGATAATAGCGAGCGCCATTAAAAATATCTTAAGTGATACCGGTACTCGTTTACCCAGCAAAGAAAGAATGCCTAAGGCAAAGGCAATATCGGTTGCGGTTGGTATTGCCCACCCATTAACAGCAATTGGGTTATTCTGATTAAAGATTAAATAAATGATTGCGGGAACAACCATACCGCCAATCGCAGCAATACCGGGTAAGGCAATCTGATTTAAAGAGGATAGATGCCCTTCCAGTATTTCTCTCTTTACTTCTAGGCCTACTAACAAAAAGAAAATAGCCATCAAGCCATCATTCACCCAGTGATAAAGTGACTTATTAAGCTCCAGTGAACCCACGCGTATTTCTACTGGAATATGTAAAAACGATTGATATAATGGCAACATAAATGTATTACTTAATATCAATGCCAAAATTGTTGCTAGAATTAGTAATATGCCGCTCGATGATTCTTTCTGTATAAATTCTTCTATAATTTTCATTTAATACCTGTTTCTTTATGCTGCAATATTCAATATATGTGAAATTTTTGTTCTTTGTGGATCATAACATAGCAAACTCACTGTATTAATGCGTTTACCGTTTATAATGAATTATATTGAAACCTTCATCTTCTGAGGGGGGCTGAAAGTACTTTGTAATAGCATCAAATTCAGCATCCGTGGTAAAAGCTGAATCTTCAGGTTTGTCTTTACTTCTTTGTCTTAATTGGTGTTTACAAAGATCATCGCTAGTATCTACATAATGAAGAATATGCACGATATTTTCTTTTTCAAAAATAGCGCGTAGATCTTTACGTTGATCTTTTGTATTGGCAGGAAAATCTAAAACCACCGACAGATCATGTAAAAGTAATGATCGAATATGGTGTAATACTGTGTTTTTTAAACGCAACGAATATTTTATATAATCAGGTATATTTTTTATTTCTTCCGGATATAAAGATAACAACCACTCATCTTCAACTAAAAGAATAGCATTATGTTTTTTTGCTAATTTTTTGGCTAACGTTGATTTACCAGCAGCCATTTTACCGCATAATAAATGCAATGTTGTTTCAGTTTTCATATTTCGTTCAGTACTCTATATTTAATATATTGATATAATAATCATTACCTTAATTTTTTCAATTGGAGTTTTATCGCTTTCCGAACAAGCCCAATTTTCATAACCAATAAACTAGCAACACTTTGTTCGATTTCCAGTTTCTCCCAATTTTTTGCCCACATATTTTTTAATTCCAATGCCTTTTTTTCAACCGACTCACTTATTAATGAACTTAAATCGACGATCAAGCCTATTTTCACCCAACCTTTTCGCGGATTACCTTCGATTTTATCATGATCATAATGTGCCGCGTATATAATTTGCTCAAACTCCGACAAAGTAGTTAAAACTTCAAACGATGCTGTCCGAATATTATTATTATCTTCGGTCGCTTGCATACGCCAAGCATTATAACTAAAGCCGACAATAGACAGGATTAAACTGAATATGGCTGTAAAATAATAAGCCATTAATTTCTTTTCAATCTTCATATTTTTCTCTCAGTACATTAATGATGGTGTTTAACTTTATCGTACTTCTATCGACCAGACGATTGGATAAAAATTCAGTCTATTCAGCCATTTTATACCGATAAAAACACCTTAAAATAAGATTCTCCTTAACTTGAATAGAGACTATGATTATGAAAAATATTTTACAACCTACCGTTATCCTATCGTTATTATTAACAATTTTATTGCCATTATCTGTGTTTGCAGGCAACTGGAATACCAACAAAAATGGTGTTGTTCTAAATGGATATGATATTGTATCTTACCGCACTGCTGACCATGCAACTAAAGGTTCGGCTAAATTTGCGGCAAAATACGATGGCGTCAAATTTTATTTTTCCTCCAAAAAACACCGGGATATGTTTATTAAAAATGCAAAAAAATACATTCCTAAATATAATGGTTATTGTGCTTTTGCAATGGCGTCACATAATGCCAAAGTACCTGCAAATGCGGATACCTTTAAACTTTATAACGGTGAACTATTAATGTTTTTTAATGACTTGTATAAAGGGGGAAAATTCAATACAAAAATTCCTTGGAACAATGATGAGAAAAATTTTTTTGTTCAGGCAGAAAAAAACTGGAAAAAGTTAAAATAATGGATCTGCTTTCTGAAATTTTACAAACTGTCAAACTGCGTGGAACTGTTTATTTCCACGCACGTTTTCAGTCTCCGTGGGGCATGGAAATACCTGCTGGAGAGTTTGCTAATTATCATATCGTAACAGGTGGGCAGTGCCTGGTGAAAACCCATACAACACACAAACCCATTACACTCCAAAAAGGCGATATGATTCTTTTCCCCGCAGGTGATTCACACACCCTCGTTGATTCACTTCAGTCTGATGTTGTTACAGCGAATGAATTACTCGGTAATGCACGAAAAACACATTCAAACCAAATCATTTTTGGTGGTGATGGTTCAGATTTCTGTTCTTTAATCTGCGGGCATTTTGAATACGATAAAGAATGTCCGCATCCTTTATTTGCAACATTACCCTCGTTAATCCATATTTCAGCAAAAGATAACCTTAAGGTTAACTGGTTTGCGACTGCATCTGAATTAGCCGCGCAAATTTCAACAGGTGAGAGTATGGGCAAAGATGCTGTTATCAATCGATTGGCTGAATCACTGTTTATTCAGGCGTTGGTGGATTACATTAAATCCATCGATGATCTGTCCAGTTTTTTAGCCGCCATTCAGGATAGAAATATCGGCCGGGCACTCAAATCCATACACAACGACATTGCTTACGACTGGAGTATCGCCGAACTCGCAAGTATTGCGTCTATGTCGAAGTCGGTGTTTTCATCAAAGTTTCATCGGATGGTAGGCGAACCACCCATCATCTATCTGGCTCGTTGGCGAATGTTAAAAGCACGCGAGATGCTAAAAGAAACAACCATGCCGATTAACCTTATTTCAGAAAAAGTAGGCTACCAATCTGAATTTTCTTTTTCCAAAGCATTTAAAAAAATGACTGGGCTAACGCCCGGCGCTATTCGCAAAGCTATCCTGAACGAATAAATGAATTAACTAACATTAAATAGACTGTCGCACTAAGGTCAGGGTGGCTTTAAGCCCACCGGTTTTGCGGCTACGCGATATTTCCAGACGAAAGAACGGCTCAAAGACACTATCAAGTTGCTGCTCGGAAATACCCGGCCCAGAATCATAAATGCTAATCAATACTGTATGGTCACTTTCACTGGCAGTAATCACCGCATTGCCTGCATATTTAATCGCATTGTCAACCAGATTAACGATGCAACGCTTTAATGCCAACGGCCTTGCCGGATAGGGGGTTAACTGACAGGACTCAATTTTTACTTGTTACCCCAGTTCAGTCGCATCTTCTTTAATCGTTTCTAATAGTGCGCAAATATCAATGGCCTGTAATTTTTCGCGGGCATCGTCAGTGCGTAAATGGAATGGAGCTTTTCTGGCTAGTACCATTATCCATTGTAGGCTTGCTGGTTTGGTTGTTAGTGTCTTTATTGAAAAATACATCTAACAAGCAACAAAAATAAACCTACACCTATAAAAATATATACAACTTTATGCGGGCATGTAATGCGGTGTAATTTTTGTTAATTGAATCTAGAGTGCCGTTGTATTTCTTTTTTCCGATCAGCTGTAGGCTATGACTTAAAGCTGAATCGGGGAAGACTAATATTAAAACGAATTGCCAACAGCCTTGCAATAAATATGCTAAGACCAGAAAAAATAGCGGCCAAGGTAACATCTGGTAATAAATATAAAAGACCAATAAACATTAATGAGCCACCCCACGATACAGTAGCATAAAGTGGGCTTTGAAATACAACCGGGGGTTCGTTACTTAATACGTCACGAAATATACCACCCACTGTACCCGTTATAACGCCCATAAAGCTGGCAACTAACCAAGGTGCCCCAGTCATCAATGCCACTAATGTTCCTGCAATACCGAAAGTTGCCAAACCCGCTGCATCCATCACCAGAAAAATTCGAGGTGATATTGCCGTCAAGCGCGCTGTTATAAAAATAACAATGGCACTGGCGAGCGATGCGATAAAAAATACTTGGTCTTGAATCCAGAATACATCTCGACCCAACAACGTATCACGCAGCGAGCCACCTCCAAGCCTGGTCGCAATCGCAATAATGATTACCCCGAATAAATCAAATTTTTTAAATCCAGCCTTAAGCACGCCTGATGCAGATGAAACAACCACAGCAATAAGCGTTATCCAGTATAAGTTATCTAATAAATCAAGTGTTGGGTTTATAATCATTGTTGGTGCGTTCACTGCTTTAATAATTTATTCTGGTCGGTATGTTCAAAGAGCTTGCCGTATATTTCTAAGATGGTCGTTTCTGAATACATGAGTACACCATTACCTACTTTTATTTGATGATGAAATTCTTTTGTTTTTGCATTTTTCTGCATAAAGGGTGATTGAATAATTTGCCAATTTTTATCATCAATACTGGCTGACACGTCCAAAACACTGTTTCCCTCTGTGTCTTTTGTATGAGTATAAACACCACCAGCAAGCACACTAACACCTCGTGGAATAGTGAGAGAGTGCATGATAATGCCTTCTGCTGCATCCCACATCCAGTATCCTGTTTCGTCATGAAATACTTTGTTATTTGATTTGCGCTGCACAATCTGCCGATAGTGAACAGCCGTTAACGTTTGTGATTCGGCATTCGTGACATCGCCAATCGCTGTAAAAGTAATCGTTTCGTAATAAGGATTTTTTTCTTCGCCATCTGGTTCAGGCGCAATATCGCATCCCTTATCACCCGCCCAAATGCCAATCAATTTAGCCAATGGGCCATAATCTATGTCGGTATTATTATTCATTTCTATCACCTAACTCACTTTAAAATAATGATGGGTTGTAGAGCCTATCACAAGATAATTTTATGGTGCCTTACCATAAATTTTTAGCATATCCGGGCGCTCAGTAAAATAATAATGAACCCTAATATAAATATGATTGAATAGTGCAGCCAAAAGTGCCACTTCAGAGAATAGCAGCAACCCCGGCAAATACAGGATCATCAAACCAAAAACATACATCCCATTATCCGTGTATTTGAATATCCCTTGCTTCACATAGGGTTCATGATAGCTTTGATCAAAATGGTTAATTAGGGGTTAGGGGCATGTATAGCAATAACTTCATTTTTTACTGCTTCTGCAATTTTGTTCGACACTTTTTCGTCTTTAACTGCCCGCGCTAAAGTAACTCCTCCAATTAGCAGCGCAAGACTAACCCAGGTTTTATCTATGCCCTCCTGGCTAGGTTCATTATTTTGCTCCGCATTAGCCATGTTAGTAATATTGAGTAATTCTGCTTCAAACAGAGCTCGAATATCATCATTAGAACGCCCAATTTCTGGCGTTAAGCTCTGTAGAGCACAGCTTTCTGTGAGATCACAAGTACGCTTCTGGCTTGTATAAAATGTAGCAAATTCGCCCCACCAGTTATCTCCATATTCTTGCTTAAAATGTACAATAGCCGAATATAACTCTCCCATTTGAGCCATAATCGCTTCTTTGAACGCTTCCTCCTTGGAGGCAAAATGACCATAGAATGCACCTGATGTCACACCTGCCGCTTTTGCCAGCCCATCTACGCCAATTCCGCTGTAGCCGCCTTTTTTAAAGCTACGCCCTGCTGCCTCAATGATTCGCTTACGGGTTTGCTCTTTCTGTTCAGATGTATATCTCATGCCGCACCCTGCCTGTTTATTAATAAACTGATATATCACATTATAACATAACGAACGTTATCCTTGACAAGATAACGATCGTTACTTAACATAAGGTAACGGTCGTTACATAAAAATTGCAAGTTATCAATAAAAATCGCAGGAGGTAGCAATGACTAAGAGGTACTGACTAAATTTAAAATACCAGCAAAAAATGGAATCCCATATATTTGCTTAATTTAAAACTTAATATGATCTAAATTATTACGCTATAGGAGAATAATCATGCCCGTTCAAATCATTATGACTGAGGGTCTTGTATCTAAAGAAACCGCGCAACAGCTCCATCATGAAGTGGGGGAAATATTTCTGGATTTACACAATATCACCGGCAATGCCTTCATGGCTCCCAACATTATCGGGGAGGTAATTTTCGTCGAAAAAGGCTTAACCTTTTCGGGTCAGAAAAATAACGATATTGTGATTGTAGAATTACGCGTTCCATCGTTTACGTTTAGCGCCCAAGAGCAAAAGAGTCAGTTCGTAATGCGTGTGACCAATGCTGTAAAAAAAGCGACGGATAATAATCTGGCAAGTGAGCAAATCTGGGTAAATGCAGTTTATGCAGTAGAAGGATTGTGGGGCATTGCAGGTAAAGCCTACACGAATGAAGAACTCGGAAAGGCTATTGGCAAAGCTTCAAAGTTGCAGGTCGCTTAACCCTAAATGATTACCCATCGCCCATAAGGGTGATGGGTAACACTATCTAGAAGGAGACACAATGAACTCAAATAACCACTCAAGGAAAATATTACACACCATGCTACGTGTAGGAGATATAAACCGTTCTATAGATTTTTATACCCGGGTGCTAGGTATGAAAGTATTAAGGTCACTTGAACAGCCAAAAGAAAAATATTCGTTAACATTTCTTGGTTTTAACGATGAGTTAAATGAAGCTGTTTTAGAATTAACCTATAACTATGGCGTCACTCAGTATGACATGGGGAATTCCTATGGACATATTGCTATAAGCGTTGATAATTGCTACGCAGCATGTGATGAAATAGAAACTCTTGGCGGTAATATTATTTACAAAGCAGGGCCATTGCCTGGAACAAGTGAGGTAATAGCTTTCGTAACCGACCCAGATGGATATCAGATCGAACTAGTTCAAAGGCCTATATGAAAAATAATTGGGTGTATCATAAGGTTATCATTTTAATGCTACCTATGCACATTAGGTAAGAGACCGTAGCGAAGTGGAGGTTCTATCGTGTGATACTTTTTCACACGCGAACTTGACCTTCTTGTGAGGATTTTCTTCTTTTTTATTTGATATATAATTTAGTTTGGACCATGTAAAACACCTAAGAATACTAATATACCAACAATTACACAAAAAACACTACTCAATATAACTACTTTTCTTAAATAGTTTTCACTAGCTTCGTAATTTATTTTATTTAAATATTTTTTCTTTTTGAAAGCCTATATGCATATAGGCTTCCACCTTCGCATGTTCAATATATTTGACACATAGGATATATTTGTCTAACCTAGTGTTAAATATTTTTAACATATAGGTATAACGATGTCCACACATTTTAAAATGATTGTCTTTCTCTCACTTGGTTTGCTGATGGTTTTCGGTTGGCACTTTTTAACAGTCTTTGGCTTTTTGGGTACAGCCCCAGTAACACAAACTGATTTCTTTATCCGCATTGGTCTCATTATTTTGGTGTTTATTGTTATTTCTGTCATCACTTCAATAATGGTTGCCAAAAAAGATGAAAATGCTGTCCTACCGGATGAGCGAGAAGAAAAAATTGAGTTAAAAGCCGACCGCGTTGGAGCGGTCTCGCTTTATATAGGGCTAATGATAGTCATGTGGTTTGTATTTACCCCTTTGACGCCTATGCAAGTTGCGAATGCAATTTTAGCTGTTGTGTGTGTTACGGAAATTATCAAAATACTGTATGGCCTATTCTTACTAAAAAGAGGCGTCTAGTGTGACCAAGCGACTACCGATTACTAACCGCGTTCGTGAGCTACGTGAAGCACATGGATTAATGAGCCAAGTAGCATTAGGCAAAGCGATTGGGGTAACTCGCCAAACCATCATCGCGATAGAACAAGGTCATTACTCTCCTAGCCTTGAAAGTGCATTCCGTATTGCGAGAGTATTTGGTATTGGTGTTGAGGATGCATTTGGTTGGGAAGAATGATTCCCCACACACATTTATTAAAGGAATGATTTTGTGTGATGCTTGTAGCTTATGCTTATGCGCCGCAGACACATAACGTACCGATCAGCCACGCGATTTTTTCATCGGCTGGATTGGCTTGCTATAAGCCCACTTCATTTTAAAAAATGACTCGTCTTGATCACATACACAAAAACCCAGACTAGAATAAAATTCCTTTGCAGGATTAACCTTCAGAACAGACAACTTTAATGGCTTATCATTTTTTTCTGACTGTGCTTGTATTTTTTTAATTATTGCAGTACCCAGCCCCTTACCTTGCATTTTCTTACATACCAACAACATCTCAAGCCAATAGTGGTTATTTTCTTCGTTAACTAGGTATGCGCCTACATCATTGTCATTGACGATAACTATTCGAAATTTTGTAGGATGTAAATTAGTTTGGAACCCTTTTCTCTGAAATTCTTCGTCCCACCCCCACGTTTGTTCGATATATGCACGCATTGTGGAACAATAAAGCTTGTATAGCCATTTCTTATCTGCGATTACTCCTTGTCTGGTCTTGAAATCCATATTCCATCAGCCGGGCTTATAACGTGAGCGTACTTAAATGATTTGTTATGTGGGTGAACCTTGAGCATCTTTTTGGGCTCTCTATTTCATTGTTGATACACTATTTATTCATTAACCATATTTTCTTATGCTCCATTGTTTCTAAACCGTTTTGTCATTGGAATCGTTTGGGTAAAAGGTTTGTTCGTAACCCATTATCATTTAACAACAGCAGGCACTTTTTTTATTTTAGCTCAAATCTACTTTTATGCTTGCTACTGGTTTGGCTCTTTTAATATTTAAGACTATTTGCCTATATTACACATAACGTTTTGTTAAATGGCGCTACGCTATAATGCCACAAAAATCACCCATCTTCGGGGTCGGCTTAACTAGGCGTTAGGCTTTTATATCACCACGAATATTTTCTAATTCTTCAATATATTTTATCCCCCATTCTTGCAAAGATTTAATCACAGGCTGAAGTGTTAACCCAAATTCCGTCATTGAATATTCTACTTTTGGTGGAATTTCAGGATAAATTTTTCGTTTAATTATTTTATCAGCTTCAAGTTCGCGTAATTGTTTAGTTAACATTCGTTGAGTTACGTCGGGAATGAGTTTTCTTAATTCATTGAAGCGCCTAGTGTCGCCTTGTAAATGATACAAAATCACACCTTTCCATTTACCGCTTATAGCTTCTAAAGCAGCCTCAACAGGGCATCCAAAATTACATTTATAACCTGCGTGTTTCATATTACATCCTATACTAGGTATACATTTAGTGCCTACTGCACAATAAAGTGCGTTCTTACAATAATAGAACTATTCAAATAATATCATAGTTTCTTAATCAATAAATAAGGGTGTTATTATGGAAACATTGGATGCAGTTAAAAATCGACGTTCTATTAAAGAATTTGACCCAGAACATTTGATGTTAGCTGGGGAAAAAGAACAATTATTATCCTTGGCCATGCTATCTCCAACAGCATTTAATATTCAAAATTGGAGGTATGTAACAATTTCAGATATAGATTTACGAAATAAAATTAAAGAGGCAGCATGGGGGCAGCCACAAGTTACCGATGCATCATTGCTCATTATATTGTGTGCCGATTTAAAAGCATGGGAAAAAGAACCGATTCGTTATTGGAAAAATGCCCCAGATGAAGTGAAAGATTTTGTTTTGCCTGCAATTGAAGGGTATTATAAAAACAAGCCTCAAGTTCAACGGGATGAAGCAATGAGGTCATGCGGTATAGCTGCACAAACCTTAATGCTAAGCGCAAAATCAATGGGCTATGACTCCTGCCCTATGGATGGCTTCGACTTTGATGCCGTTGCTGAGCTTATAAATTTACCAAATGATCATGTTATTTCAATGTTTGTTGCAATAGGGAAAGGAACAAAGGAAGCATGGGAAAGACCAGGGCAATTAGAACTTTCTGATGTTGTTATTGATAATAAATTTAATTAAAAAATAAGCCTAACACATAGCTGCACCAGACAATTCAAAGCGGCACTTGTTTTGCTAAAAAAGCAGCAAAAATGTGCCCCTTTGAATTGTCTGGTGCAGCGAGGCGTTAGGCTTCCGCAAAATTATAGGGCAGTATGAAAAATGAAACTAAAGGAATGCTCCTCGGCTTAATTGGCGTGAGTGCTTTTGGCTTAACCTTGCCTGCAACCCGAGTTGTTGTTCCGCATTTAGATCCAGTATTTATTGGTTTAGGGCGTGCTGTTTTAGCTGCCGTATTTGCGGCAATATTTCTATTTTGGTTTCGCCAAAAAATACCGACTAAAAATCAAATTTACCAACTAGCTATCGTAGCCTTAGGGGTTGTAGTTGGTTTCCCTATATTTTCATCATGGGCAATGCAATACGTTCCTGCATCTCATGGTGGTGTCGTTTTAGGAATATTGCCTCTTGCAACAGCTTTAGTTGGTGTTTTGATAGGAAATGAAAGGCCAAGTTTTTCTTTCTGGGTAGTGAGTGTTGTTGGAAGTGGGTTTGTTGTTTTATACGCCTTGTCCCAAGGTTCTGGAGAAGTTCAAGTAGCTGATATTGCACTATTAGGTGCAATACTTTCAGCAGCCATTGGCTATGCAGTTGGGGCTAGGCTTTCAAAAGATATTGGTGGCTGGC
>CAYYLL010000005.1:0-133446 GCA_964472525.1 uncultured Thioalkalispiraceae bacterium
TGATATTTTACGCTCTGAGTTAATTTGTCCAGTGATTTAATATGCTCTTGCCCTGGAAAGCACAGGGGAAAGGGAATATTCCTATTCAAAAAGAGTTAAACTTTACCGTTGGCTGGTGTAATAATTCGCAGCCATTACCAAAAGACACTTCCGGTCTATTCCGGTTTTATGGAACAAGATATAAATCAATCGATAATCAGAAAATAAAATATGGATATCTGTATTTTAAAAAAATAAACAATTAATTATTTAGACAGTACTTTCTATATGTTAGTAGATTTTAACACCATTAATTTCTTAATTTGCATATCATGGTAAGTATTCGGGATGCCACCTACACCTAAACCGGAGTGACGTAACCCGGCAAAAGGCATCCAGTCAACACGAAAAGCAGTGTGGTCGTTAACCATTACCGCACTGGCATTCAGGTGTTTATAGGCGTGTAAAGCGTTATCAATGGATTGAGTAAACACACTGGCCTGAAAGGCAAAAGGTAGTGCATTCGCTTTCCTTAGTGCATCATCAACACTACTATAACTGTAGACACAAATAACCGGACCAAAAATTTCGTTGGTAGAAACAATAGAATCATCGGGTGGATTTAATAGTACGGTAGGCTGGTAACAATTACCCATTATTTCACCGCCTGCTAATAATTCTGCTCCATCATTAATTGCCTGAGTCACCCAGTCGTGAACACGCTCGACTTCACGTTTACGAATTAATGGCCCAACTTCGGTTTCTGTTTTGGTCGGGTCGCCCACAATCAATTTTTTTGCCATATCGGCAAGGTTAGTTGTAACTAGCTTAACAATATCTTTATGACAAAAGACCCGTTGCACCGATACACAAACTTGCCCGGCATGATAAAAACCACCTTTAGCTAATAAAGGTAATGCGTCTTTTAGATTAGCATCGGCTTCAACAATAACCGGTGCAACACCACCATGTTCAAGCGCGCAGCGTGTACCGGGGGCAAGTTTACTGCGTAACATCCAGCCCACATTAGCGCTGCCGATAAAGCTGAAAAATCCAACGCGGCTATCGGTAACAAGTTGCGTAGCGACATCTAAATCAGATACAACGAGTGCCTGACACCATTGTTCAGGTAAACCGGCTTGTCGTAATAACGCAATAAAACGGTAACAGGATAAAGGAGTATCCTCTGCGGGTTTGATAATAACCGGACACCCCGTTGCAACAGCGGGACCCACTTGATGGATAATTAAATTTAACGGGTGATTAAATGCACTGACGGCAACCACAACCCCAATAGGTTCGCTACGAGTAAAGGCCATACGGTGTTCAGAGGCAACGTTTATCCCCATGGGGATTTCTGTGCCATGATCAGTACGGATACATTCAATACAGTTGAGTACACCATCAATCGCACGTTCCACTTCAACACGTGAATCGTTAAACGGTTTGCCGCCTTCACGCGCAGCGTCAAGAACAAGCTCATCAAATTGCTCGCGCATGAGAACAGCTGTTTTTTCAAGTATGGCGATGCGTTGTGATACCGACAACCATTTTGACTTGTCATTAAATAAGTCGTTGGCGGTGGTGAGTGCCATTTCAACGGCATTGGCATCGGCTGTGTCCAATGTTGCAATCACGCTGTCGTCATAGGGTGCAGTGACGGTTATTTTGTCATTGCTAGTAGCAGTGTAACCTGCAACCATTAAAGGGTAGTGAGTTGTCAATGGTATAATCCTTTTATATTGGGCAAGCAATATTACCGAGTCGTTTGGTGAGTAACATATTTTCACGGTAATCAATCGGTACGACAATCAGACTCGGCCCTTGTTCCTTGAAAGCCGTGTCTAATTCAGCAGCTAAATCACGACTATTCATAACATGGTGTCCATGCCAACCAAATGCACTGGCAAGTTCTAACCAGTTGGGGTTGTTAAAGGAAAGTTCAGTGTGATGACCAAATTCATTTTCCTGTTTCCATGCAATCAAACCATAGGCTTTATCTTCCCAAACCATGACAACAATATTTGAATTAAGTCGTTTAGCCGTTTCCATTTCCTGCACGTTCATTAAAAATCCCGCATCACCACATATAGACAAGATGTTTCTATCCGGGTAAACAATATCTGCTGCGATTGCACCAGGTAATGCAAAGCCCATCGAACAAAAACCATTGGGTATAAGACAGGTATTCGGTTCATGACACTGATACTGACGCGCAATCCACATTTTGTGTGCACCTACGTCGGATAACAGGATATCATTTGCTCCCATTACCTGGCGTACATCCCAGAGTACTTTTTGTGGGCGGATTAATCCTTCGGTGTCATCGTCAAAGTGTTCTTTTAAATCCTTTTGCATTGTTTCGCGTGTTGCCAGTTGTTGGCTAAAGTCAAAGTCAAAATCTTTAATCGTATCAAAGCGTTCATTCATCATCCACAAGGTATGAGCAAGATCACCAATTACTTCTGTTTCTGGGTGATAATGTTCATCAATTTCTGTTGGCAAAAAGTCGGCATGAATAATTTTTTTGTCTTTATTTAAGTTCCACAATGTAGGGTGGTACTCGACCATATCGTAGCCTAGAGTAATAATTAAATCGGCGTGATCCAGTGCGCAGGCAATCACATCTTTTGCTTGCAGGCCAATAGTGTAAAGGCAATAGTCTTTATCCATATCAACACAGCCTTTTGCCATAAAAGTACTAATAACGCCAATCCCTGTCTTCTCACATAATTTTCTAAGCTGTTTGCTGGCACGTTTACGAATACAACCATTACCGGCAATAATAATTGGTCGTTTTGCTTTTAATATTTTCTCAACGGCCTGATTTAGAATTTTATCACCTGCCACAGGTCGTCGAAACCGGAGTGGGTTTAAAGGTTTAGAATCGGTATCAATTTTTGCAATATCTTCTGGTAATTCAATATGGCAAGCACCAGGCTTTTCTGTACGAGCCAATCTGACTGCTTTGCGGATAATTTCGGGAATACTGTTCGGATGCAAAATAGTTTGAGCCCATTTAGTCACCGGTTCAAACATTCTTACCACATTCATAATTTGATGGGATTCTTTATGTAAACGGGTTGATGCACCTTGACCGGTTAGTACAAGCATAGGTGATCTATCCATATTAGAATCGGCGACACCGGTAATCAAATTGGTGGCTCCCGGCCCCAATGTACCTAAACAACCAGCTGGATTCCCTGTTAAACGACCATACACTTCAGCCATAAAAGCGGCACCCTGTTCATGACGGGTTAATATAAATTTAATTTTTTTTGACTGTTCCAGTGAAATCATAAAATCGGCATTTTCTTCACCGGGAATACCAAAAATATACTTAATACCTTCTTCTTCAAGACATTTAACAAATAAATCTGATGCTTTCATTGTTTCTAAACTCCGTTTATTTATAAATTAATTCGTGCAAACCCGATCAATCTTATTCTTTAACTATATAGCGGCATAAAACCAGATTTCCTTATTAAATTTTGCATATATACTGATTTTATTTGACTAATTCCGTGGCTGTAAATTTACCAAACCAGTTAATCTAGCCTCTAATATCAATTGTTCAGCACCCATAACAAGTTGCGTTACACGTAGCTTGGGATTATTCAAACTGATTCTAAATGGAGTATTTTTTTGCCCGGAACTTAATTCTCTTTGCATCAGTGTTAATGTTTGTTTAATCGTTCTTGTTAAATTAAAGCGTGCTTTTTCTTCAATAAGGTTATTTATTTTAGTTTTAAAAACATAAGTAATGGCGTTTAACAAAGTGTTATTGAACTCTCTTGAAAACGAAACCTGTGTTAAGCTTAATTCTGTCCCCGATTTATTAATGACAGGTTTTGACACTAAAAATAATTTTCCCGTTGTTTTAAGAAGCTCGCCATTAACATCAGCCTTAAATTTAACACCAATTACCATTTTGGTATCAGAAGGGTAGACATAAACATCTTGCACTAAAATATTAATCATTCCTGCATCTGTTTTTTTACTGAAAGACTTTCCGGCTATGGCTTTGTTTAACTGTTGCTTTATTAATTTGTAACTGACATACACGGGTAATACAAGTTTAAATAAAGGTTGGCTCGCCTTTATTTTTGATAGCTGGGGTGGGCCAACTTTAGGTAAACTTACTTTAGAACCCAGATAGATCCCCGTTGCTACTTTTATCCCAACGGCCAAATTTAAAAATTTGTCAGTATATTGAATATTACTGATAACCGCCTGTTTTGGAATAATCACTAAGTTGACAGCTTCCTTATTAGTAAGGGCTAATTTTTTAATTGGAATAACATAAGGTTTCCATGCTTCCAATATTTTATTTTTTAACTTTAAACTTGCCAGCATGGTATTTATCTGTTGCGGGATATCGTTAAGTTTTTTCGCTATGTATTTATCAGCTTGTTTTGTAAATGTAATATATTTACCACGTATTATTTCAATCCGTGGTGGTGTGTTCCAGGTATGTTTAACATTAATATTTGCATAAACATCCCAGTTTGTCTTCAATCCAAAATCAAGAATAATCGTGACGGTAATGGTCGCATCAACATTTTTATTGGACAATCCAAGCTTTCTTGCAGCTTTGCCGCGTAAACCCACTTTGCCATACACTTTGATAGGAGCTGTTACGGTTAATTTGTTCAATAATGATTTTGCATTACCCACTTTAGAAACCTGAATGGAACCGGCTTGCTCGATGTGTAATAGGCCTTCATACGATGATGTACAGGGAATATGAACCGTTTTTTTAATTGGGCCAAGTTTAATGGTTTTATCAACACTGCAATCAATAGTACCTTTAAGAGGAACGGTTTCAAAATTTTTAAGTGCTTTTTTAATAGCCGCTTTAATCAATGAATAGGGGATTTTGATTGCGGTGCTAATATGGCTGTCGGTTGTCCTGAATTTATACTGATTATTCGTATGCGGGGGCTCTTTCGCCAAGGTGCTTAAATCTGCTTGCTCTTTATTACATGCAGTGAGATAGCCTGCGAGGACAATCCAGAATACTATTTGTAACGCTAGTTTTAGTTTTAATTTTTTTTTCATTGAATAAAAATACGATTGAAAAATAGACACTTAAATTAATTATAATAATAGATCAGTTGCTTTTTTTATATTCTCTTTGCTCGTATAAAAATGTGCTGAAAAACGAATACCGTCACCACGTTGTGCGCAAATGATATTGTTAGACCATAAATGTGAAAATAATTCACCACTATCTCTTTTTATATGTTTAAAGCTGACGATACCGGCATATTGTCCTTGAGTTTGTGGTGTAATAATCTCAATTCCCTTATTTTTATTTAATAATGACAGTATGTATTCGGTATTCTCTAACAGTAATTGCTCTACTTTATCCATGCCGATCTTAAGCAATAGGTTAATACTGGCATTAAAACCATGTATACCCAACATATTAGGACTGCCGCATTCGAAGCGCCTGCCACTATCGGCAATTTCCCATTGCTGCGAATTAAAGTCATACATATCTCGCGTCATATGCCAACCAAATTCATTGAGTTTTAAAGTTGAACGTATTTTCTGACTACAATAAAACAGGGCGAGTCCTTCGGGTGCTAGCATCCACTTATGGCCATCAGCCATCACAAAGTCAGCCTGAATTTTTTGTACATCCAATTGCAGTGCGCCTATGGTTTGTATGGCATCGACACAAAAAAGAATATTTTTTTGTTTGCAGGCTTGTCCTAGCTTTACTAAATCGAGTGTAATGCCGGTACTGTATTGTGTGGAACTGATGGCCAGTAGTTTAGTATGCGCATCACAGGCTGCAATTAAGGCATCTTCAGGATTATTCTTTAAACTGACTTGCTTTAGTTGAACCTGTTTATCTGAAAGTGATTGCCAAACAATTCGATTCGAAGGAAATTCTTCATCACTGATGACAATATTATCATTAGCTTGCCACTGGAGGCCGTATGCAACCATCGATAAAGCTTCGGAAGTATTTTTAACCAATGCAATATCATCGGAGCTAGGCGCGTTAATTAATAACGCAAGATTAGAGCGTAAGTTACTTTCAACTTCATTCCATTTTGGGTAATACGTTGCACCAAAAATATTATTCTCTAATGCAAATTCAGTAATGGCATTCGTGGTTGATGTTGGCCATGGAGAAACGGCCGCATGATTTAAGTAAATAAATTGTTCAGAAAGTTTAAATTCTGTTTGTATAAGGGAATGGATATTCATTTATACAAACAGAACGATGTTGGTTCTTATCTTGGTGATGGTATGAATTAATAACGTCTCGAAATTTTAGGCTTATCAAAATAAAATTTAACCCCCAGTTGTACTGACGACAGATTGACATCATTTGAATCTAGATATTGGATATAGGAAAAAGTAACAGCGGTTGATTTAGAACCATAAAAATCAAGTCCAACGCCGTAAGCAGGGGCAGCTTTTGTTGTTGTATAAAGAGTACCTGAGCTTGTTTCTTTTACTTGTGCATAACCTACACCACCAAGTGCGAAGACCGTAAAATGATCATAGCGCAAGTTAAAACGTGCGGCAGCTAAAGCCATATAATCAACTTTAACGGAATAGGTTGGGGCTGACTGATCGTTTGTTGTTGTGTTACTCAGGTGGCCTTCAAATCCAATCCAGTTGTTAATATCGTAACCAAATTTAAGAACGGCCCCATTCATATCCGCTTCTGCTGATGTGCTAGCACCAAATGTATTAACGGTTTTTGTTGTTGTGCTGGCATAACCAAATCCAAAATACATGGGTGAGTTTTCAGCAAAAGCCGGGGTAATCGATAGTGCTGAGAGCGTAATAACGGTTAATACTCTTATTAAAGACATTGGATAGAACCTCAATTGACATAAAATTTACTTACCATTGAGCATATGACAAGAAATAAGATTTGTAAAGCAAAAATCCTAATGTTTACAATAGCCTGAGCTACATATTTAAACCAGTTTACACTATTTCTGTTTTAACTTATTAATATCAGATATCGATATAAGTTCCTGAAAAATAATGATAATTATCAAATCCGTTTAGTTGTATTAAGGTACTTTGCGGTAACTCTATATGCTATGCAACGCTTGTGATTTATTTAATACTTTATAAATTTGCTCAATGGATCGTTTTCCAGAGGATTTTAATTTTGAATATCAACTTAGGAATGAGCTACCCAGTATTTTATACGGGCTTATCTTAACTGTTGACCTGTGTGTCGCACATATGTTTTATACTTACTTTTATAGGAAAATATCTTATTTTATAATTGATAAACAGGTAGATGAATACAAAAAACATGATAGTTCGTGAAGTTTCAATACTGGCTAGTGTTGTGCCAGAGGTTGTTCGATACTATTCACGAATTGGGTTGATAAAACCAAAAACAAATAAAAAAATACTATCACATGCAACATCAGGTACATCACCCTGTCCAATAGTAAGAGAGATTGTTGAAGCTTGAATTAAGGAGAATCGTCAACGCTTAGATGATATGCTTAACCTGCAGACGACAATGGAAAAAGCTTTGCAAGAATGGCGACTCTTGCCTGACGGTATACCAACGA
Source organism: uncultured Thioalkalispiraceae bacterium (assembly GCA_964472525.1). GTDB lineage: Bacteria > Pseudomonadota > Gammaproteobacteria > UBA6429 > Thiohalophilaceae > SZUA-37. Next base: position 7,548 of record CAYYLL010000005.1, read on the forward strand.
GAGATACCGTATGTGTATTAATTGAGACATTTTCTAACGATACTTAGGATAATATTATGAAAACGAAAAAACAAAATCCATCTGGTTCACAGAAAGAACGCCGTAAGTTCCTTGTTGCTGCGACAACTGTAGTTGGTTCAATTGGTGCGGCAGGTTTTTTGGTGCCGTTCGTTGCAGCAATGAATCCGAGTGCTAAGGCTCGCAGTGAAGGGGCACCGGTAAAATTTGATATTAGTAAAGTACAATTAGGGCAACAAGTCACTTTAGTTTGGCGTGGTAAGCCGATTTGGGTCTTAAATCGTACCCCGGATATGTTGAAGCGGCTGGATACTGCAAAATTACGGGAAAAATTAAGCGATCCCGATTCGCTTGTTACCTCACAGCAACCTCAATATGCTCAAAATAAATATCGTTCTATACGAGAGGAGTATTTAGTGACTATTGCTCTATGTACTCACTTAGGTTGTATCCCGAATTTTAGACCCGATATTGCACCTGCTGATTTGGGTCCAGATTGGCCGGGTGGTTACCACTGCCCTTGCCATGGTTCACTTTTTGATTTTGCCGGGCATGTATATAAATATGTACCTGCACCGACAAATTTGGTGATACCACCGTATGAATATTTAACCGATACGCTTATCCAAATTGGAACCAGTGCAAAAACATAATAGATACGACGTCACAAACTCTTTTATTTAGTGCCATTAAGTAAAGGAGGTATGAAATGGACACGCGAATTTCACTCTATGCAGTAGGGCATGCAACCAGTCTGTTAATTGCGATAAGTTATTCATTTATTATTGGTTTGGGTTACAAAGTGTCACTGGTGCCATTCTGGCGTTTGCGCAAGTCGTACGCGACTTACCGATGGTGACCCATTGGCCTCTGATTATTACCATCTATGTTGTTTAAGAGGTTGAACAAGACCAATTAAAATAATGTTGTTGTTTAATTATTTCTGCTACCTGTTCCGGCACGGCATCTTCCCAACCCGAGATATTATGACAAATCATATCCATTATTTTATCTGAATGAATCTTAAGATATTCGGTATTAATATTATTTAAATCACGAACAAAATTATTTTCAAGCAGGTAATCGTATAAATGGCGTAGGTGAGAATCGACCTGTAATTCATTAATGCTAACTAATTTATTTGTTTCTTTATCAAGTTCAGGGCAAACATAAAGACGTAGATCATGTTTAAACAATCGTCCAAATGATTCAAGAATACCGCCGGGTAAATTTGTATAGTATTTTTCATTAAATAAATCACGCAAAGAGGGTAAGCCCATTGCAATGGCAACCGGATTTTTTGTATAGTTAAATAAATATTGTGCTAGCTTGAAAAATTCTCCATAGTTTGAAATGAGAACATGTTTACCTAATGCACAAAGTATATTGGCGCGGTATAAGAAGTCTTCTGAATCGACATCTGTTTGTGTGTCATTTTCCAGATCGCAAAGAGTCATTTCAGACAAGACCAACACGTCATCATTGCTAATATTTGTTTCTTGAGTAAAACGCTGTTGCGCACAGTCCAACAAATCAAGCGTAAGTTTGGTGGGTGGGCGGAATCGGCTTCGTTCAACCAATACAGATTTTTTCCATAAGGCATCGCCTATTTGAACGATTTGCCCGTCTGCAGAAAACAAAGCGGCGTTTGATAGGCCATGTTGTACTAAACGCAAGGCCATTAACTTGTTATCAACCTGTGAAAAAACAGGTCCCGAAAAATCAATCAAATCAATTTCGACGACTTCAGAAAATAACTGATCGACTAATGAAACAAGTAACGCATCAAGATCTTGGTTTAAATAAAGTGCAGCATATATAAGGTTAATACCCAGAATACCCAACGTTTCCTGGTCCTGAATATTATTTTTACCATGTAAATTAACATGCAGCACGATAGTTGAAGGTGATTCATGTGCGTGGGTTTCAAACCGTACGCCCAACCAACCATTGCCATCGATTTTATGCGTAAAGCTACGCGCCGTAACCGTATTGGCAAAGGAAAAGAAACAACGGCTACTGTCTCTGTATTCGTCGAGCCGTTCTAATAATAAGCTGAACTCATGATCAAGCATAGCGGTTACACGTTCACGGCTAACGTAACGTGGGCTTTTACCATAAATGGCATCTGAAAATTTCATATCATAGGCAGACATTGTTTTGGCAATGGTGCCCGCCGCGCCACCTGCACGAAAAAACCAGCGTGATGTTTCCTGGCCTGCCCCAATTTCTGCAATGGAACCGTATATATTGGCATCGAGGTTAATGGATAATGCTTTTTGGTGGGGATCTTTAGTATAATTTTTCATAATATATTCACTTTAATATTATTTACCATTAAGTCTTATAACAAACGTCTTGCAAGCCAACCGATAAGCTCCGCAATATGTTCACTCCATGGACGTTTTGCCCATTGACGTGAACAAATTTCTTCGCTCTGTTCTAGATCAATTTTAAACTGTTCATCCAACTGCTGACAAAAGGATGGCGTCCATGTAACCATATTTATTTCATAATTCACAAACAGGCTACGATAATCAAAATTAGCCGTACCAACGATAGCCCATGAACCATCTACAACGGCTGTTTTAGCATGGAGCATCCGTGGTAAATATTCATAAACGCGCACACCAGCGTTTAATAATTTGGCATAGGCTGCGCGCGATGCCCATTGCACTAAGCGGTGATTGTTTTTGCGTGGCACTAACAAGCGCACGTCAATGCCGCGTTTTGCTGCTGCCTGCAAATGTTTCTGGGTGTGGCGATCAGGAACAAAGTAGGGTGTTGTTAAGGCGATTGACCGCTGCGCACTACAGAAACTGTCTTTATATAAACATTTTAGCACTTGTCGGCAATTACGATCGAAATTAGGAACTAAAATACTCACAGCATCTTTTTCAGTGGGCAATGGACGACGTTTCCCTGTCCAAAAGTCATCAAAGAGCATCCCAGCTAATTTGGCAATGGTTCCGTTTTGACGAAGATGAGTATCACGCCAACGTGAGAAGCCAACAATATCGCGTGAACTTTCACGGTGAATATTAAAACCACCAAGGTATAATTTATGATCGTCAATCACTAACAATTTACGATGATTGCGTTGATTGTAACGCCAAGGGGCGCGCCATTGCCAACGATGAAAGACACGTATTTCGATCCCACGATTACGCAACCAACTTTTAAATTTACCCGAATGCCAAGAAAAAAATCCCGCCGCATCCAGATGCAGGCGTACATGAACCCCCACCGAAGCGCGTTCAGCAAGCGCTTTTGCAAAACGCCAACCAATTTCATCGCTAGCAAAAATATAACTTTCTAATCGAATACTTGTACGGGCGGCCGCAATGCTCCGTAACATGGACTCGTAAAGTTCATCACCTTCAAAAAAAAGTTTCAAGTCACCCTGACCGGATGTGGCTTGAGGAATACAGTAGTTCGAATCACTTGTTTGGGTGAAAGGGGTTGCTAACATCTTAACTTTTACGCCGTGACGCGCTAATCCTTTTATCGCCGTTATGGATGCACCGGTGTTACATTGACACCAAAGGTATATACCAGTTCACCACCAAAATAGGCGGCGGCTAACAACACTCCGCTTCCAACTAATGCAACAGCAAAGAAGATCCAACCTCGGGTTGCCTTAAGTGATATACCGCGCCAACGTGAGAATACTTGCCATGCCGAAAGGGCGATAAGTATCCATAATGTTGTCAGCCCCAATGTTTCGTGTTGTTCTAGTGGTGCTTTATTAAAGCCCAATTCGATGGCTTTATCCAATGCAATATCGCCAAACGTTGCAGCGGCTATCGCAGCTATCATGGCCAACAATAAGGCGGCTAAACCTGACGTTGGCAAACAATCTTTCGCCGCCAGATCACCTTTTTTCAATAACACCATAAAATTAATTGCAACGGCTACTAGAAGTAACACGATTGGAAAATGGACGAGCATAGGGTGTATGTGTGCAATATTTATCATTAGTTTTCTCCTGTCGTGGTTAATTTTAGCTTTTTATTCGCAATCTGTTTTATACTTCTATTAAACAGATCAACAACATTGTTCGGGCTTGGTTATGAATACCTTAGCAGATCCATACCCATTAATGTCTAATATTATCAGGATAAAAACAAGTGAGTCATCAACCCAACACCAATACGCTAGCACTGGATCGCACAGCACTTGCTAACGAAAGGACGTATGCAGCATGGATACGTACCGGACTTACGGCACTAGTGGCCGGTCTCGGTATCGCCAGATTCCTGTCAGGCAGTATGCCTCTTTGGAGTACCCAGACGATTGCAGCGATACTTATCATTTTTAGTGGTATTGCTTTCTTTTTGGCTGCATGGCGTTACGAACATCTGCATGTAGGAATGGCGCATCTTGATGTTAAAATGATTCCCGTTGCCATGGTCAAACTTTCAAGCTTTGTGCTGATGGGATGTTCGCTGATTGCATTGATTGGCTTATGGTATATAACAGCACCGTTATAAAATAATTGGCCGCCGCCGCTAATGTGTCCGCAACGGCGGCAGAAAACTGTGACATGCTAGCGGCAATAATCAACGGTAAGGGTAATAACCATGAAGCGGTGGCCGTCAGAGTAATCAGGCTGTTGTCACCATAATTCCCTTTCAAAACGGGAACAATTGGCAAAGCTAAAGCAACAAATAAAATATAAACACTGAGTGAAAAATATTGTGACCAACGTAAAGCACGAATACGGGTAGCCGTATCAAACGTTTCGCCAAGGTAGCGGGTTGTTTCAAAACCCTGCACAACAATCAATGTGCCTGCTACAATGGTGGCTATTTCCCAACTGCTACGTTGTGGCATTTGCGGTAACTTAAAATGCTATAGCGTTAAAAATTGATTGGCATCATAAACACCAAATAAAACAAGTAATCCAATCAGAATAACAATAGTGACATAAAGCGCCCAACGTTCCAGTTTTTCCAGTGGTTTCAATTCACCGAATAAACCAATGATTGTAATAATCGCGATGACGATTGAAGTTAATAAACTTTTATTGAATGCACTGTCTAATTTAAAACTGACAAGAACAAAAGAAGATAAAATGTGAATATATAACGAGACCGAAATCACATAGGCCGCAACCAGTGCAAAGTCAGAAAGCCGTTCAACAAATACGGTAAATTTTTTATTTCCTTTAGCCAAAACAGGTTCAGCACAAGTATATTGTGCCGCACAATTTTGCCAACCAAAAAGGCAACAAACGCAACGACCATCATTGCCAGTATCGAATAGGGGCCAACGGCACTGGCCAGAATGGGAACGACTACCAGAAAGCCACTAGCAAAAATGGATGCCAGCGGGGTACTCATTGCAGGAACGATACTGCTTACGATGACTTTTGTATCGATATCGCAACTGCGTTGATCAGGTCGGCAATAGCTGGCATGGAATAAATCTCATCATGATAGTGGAATGACCGACGCGATTTAGCTGCACATGGTGTACACTGCTATCAGCAATAACTGTTAGTGTAATCGTATTATTTTTATTTCTGCTTGATTGAAGCATACATTCCTATGCCGCTTCATGTCTAGGTTCAACTGGTTAAACTTAAGTCGAACCCAGTAACAGGCATATACTATTTTTGGGTAGCTTGTTGTTTTTGTACAAAGTTGCCATTAAAATATAGATGGAGTTGGTATGCGTTATTTCCCATTTATCTTTGTTATTACTATAACATTGTTAGTGCCTGTATTAGGTTTTATCGGACACAGTGGCTGGTATTGGTTGTTATTAATTCTATTGCCCTTGAGCGTTATGGGAATATGGGATCTTATTCAAACACGGCATAATTTGTTAAGAAATTATCCCTTGTTAGCTCACTTACGTTGGGTGTTCGAGGGTATTCGTCCTGAAATACGTCAGTATTTAGTAGAAAGTGACACCGAAGCCATTCCCTTTACCCGTGAACAACGCAACCTCGTTTATGAACGTGCTAAAAATACAATGGATGTTCATCCATTTGGTACGGATCTTGATGTCTATGGTGAAAAATACGCTTGGTTAAACCATTCAATCGCACCGGCGCTCAAACTCGAATCCTGTTTTTGTATTTCAATAGGAGGCCCACAGTGTGAAAAACCCTACAATAGCATGTCGGTTTATAATATTTCCGCAATGAGCTTTGGTGCATTGAGTGCTAATGCGATTAGGGCGTTGAATAAAGGTGCAAAAATGGGACATTTTGCACATGACACAGGAGAGGGCAGTATCAGTCGTTATCATCGTGAATATGGTGGCGATCTAATTTGGGAAATCGGAACGGGTTACTTTGGTTGCCGTAAACAGGATGGAAGTTTTAACCCAGAAATGTTTGCAGAACAAGCGGTTCATGACCAAGTTAAAATGATCGAGATAAAATTATCTCAAGGTGCCAAACCCGGTCACGGTGGTATGTTACCGGGTCATAAAGTCAGTGCTGAAATAGCCGATGCTCGACATGTTCCTGCCGGTGTTGATTGTCTTTCGCCATCAGGACACAGTGCCTTTAGTACACCGATTGAATTACTAGAATTTATCCAACAACTACGCACACTGTCGGGTGGTAAACCCGTTGGTTTTAAGCTTTGCGTTGGTCACCGTTGGGAATTTCTGGCTATTGTTAAAGCGATATTAGAAACAAATATTATTCCCGATTTTATTGTTGTTGATGGCGGAGAAGGGGGAACTGGCGCGGCACCTCAAGAATTTTCTGACCATCTGGGTACGCCGCTCCACGAAGGGTTGTTGTTTGTTCATAATGCCTTGTATGGTACACGTTTACGTGACCAGATAAAGATTGGCGCGAGTGGCAAAATTGTTTCTGCATTTGATATGGTGCGCGCTATGTCGATAGGTGCAGACTGGTGTAATTCAGCGCGCGGGTTTATGTTTGCTTTAGGTTGTGTCCAGTCCAGATCCTGTCACACCAACCGTTGTCCGGTTGGGGTCTCAACTCAAGATCCACAGCGGCAACGTGCCTTGGTTGTTGAAGATAAAGCAAAACGAGTTTATCAGTTTCATCATAATACGTTACACGCATTAGCTGAGGTGATTGCCGCAGCAGGACTTGCCCACCCGAGCGAACTCCGTCCTTACCATTTTTATCAGCATTCGAAACCATCGGTTGCTATACCCAGTAATATGGTACTCAATTTTCTTGAACCCGGTGAATTACTTGAAGGTACAGAAAACCCACTGTTTAAAATTAATTGGGAACTTGCTCAGGCAGGTTCTTTTATGCCGAATAAGTCATGATAAATAGATTAAAAATATTTTACCTATTCATCCTCTTAACGAGGCTTTTGCTAGTATGCAGTTAGCGACAATACGGCAAAAAATAGTAAACAATACACGACTAGCGGTAATTTTGGCCATTGCTTTGTTGTTGGTTGCTTTTGGTTATCAAGCCTTTAATCCACCGCACACGACCGGTGAAGAAAACAAAGCCATCTTTCAGGAACTAGCATCTTTGCAACTCGATAAGCCGGTAAATTACACCGAGCAAGTTAAACCTGTTTTAGAGAAACGTTGTGTAGTGTGCCATGGTTGTTACGATGCGCCTTGTCAGTTAAAGTTGTCTTCGAAACAAGGATTGCAGCGCGGGGCCAGTGAAGTACGTGTTTATAAAGCCCGACGTATTGAAAGTATTCCTCCTTCTCGTTTGTTTATTGATGCAAAAAGTACCAAAGCATGGCGCTCTCGTGGATTTTATCCTGTGTTGAATGAAGGCAAACAAGATCCACTGAATAATCTAAGCCATTCAGTGTTGTACCGTCTACTGCAACTTAAACAACAACACCCACAACCTCGTGTTAATAAATTACCCGATAGCTTTACCTTGGGGCTTAATCGTGAACAGACATGCCCAAAGTTGAATTCAGTTGGAAAATTTACAACGGAGCATCCATTGTGGGGCATGCCTTATGCCATGCCTAATTTGTCAAAGTCAGAATACCTAACACTGGTGACATGGCTCGCACAAGGCGCATCAATACCACCATCACCTGCACCATCCGCATCCGTGCGTCCACAAATAAAGCAATGGGAATCTTTTTTTAACCAACCGTCTAAGAAACAACAATTAGTTAATCGTTACCTTTATGAACACCTGTTTCATGCACATATCCATTTTGCAGGCTCACCTGAACGTGAGTTTTACCGCTTAGTTCGTTCCACAACGCCACCGGGTAAAGCTATTAATGAAATAGCAACATTACGACCGAATGATGACCCACGCGTTTATCCTTTTTATTACCGTCTGTTGGCCTACCACCCGAGTATTGTGGCCAAGAATCACATCGTTTATGAATTTTCCAAACAACGACTACAGCGATTTAATGAACTGTTCTTAGCACCTGACTACAAGGTAACTCAATTACCATCGTACAAGCCTGACCTTGCTTCTAATCCTTTTAAAGTTTTTGCCGCAATACCTGCCGTATCACGTTATCGTTTTATGTTGGATGACGCACATTTTTTTATCGAAGGTTTTATCAAGGGTCCTGTTTGTCGAGGACAGTTGGCATTGAATGTGATCGAAGATCAGTTCTGGGTAGTTTTCTTTAATCCTGACAAACCCATTATCACCAACAATAGCCACTTTATAGAAAAAATGGCTCCTGAACTGCAACTACCTGCCGATTTTGATAATAATTTAGATTTGCTACGCATCTGGACAGATTACTGGAAAGGACAACGCCGCTATATGACAAGCAAACAAGCCTGGTTTAAAAAAATGGGAACCCATACACTGGCTCACGCCATGGATTATATCTGGGACGGGGACGGTAATAACCCGAATGCGGCATTAACCGTGTTCCGGCATTTTGGCAGTGGCTCAGTTACTTACGGACTGGTCGGCAGCAATCCCGAAACAACATGGGTGATTGATTTTCCATTACTCGAACGTATTCATTATTTATTAGTCGCGAATTTTAATATCTATGGCAACATCGGCCACCGAATGAGTACTCGAATCTACATGGATTTTTTACGAATGGAAGGTGAAGATTCTTTTCTCGCTTTTTTACCGGTTAACCGACGCAAAGAAATACGAGACAAATGGTATATCGGGCAACGACGCAGTATTGAAAAATTATTTGCGGCTCCTCAAGCATGGTTAAGTACCGATTCTATTACTGGCTACAAAACAGCCGATCCACAAAAGGAACTTTATCAACACATCAAAGCGCGGCTTAAGCATATTGCACAACATGAGGATGACATGAACCATTGTGGTCGTGTTGGCTGTCAAAACTTATCGTCAGCAAAAACAAAAGCAAAGCAAGCCGCTATAAAACGAGTAGACAACGCCATGACTAAAATTGCACAACTGCAAGGTGAGCAATTACATGCTTTTCCTGATGTTGCTTTTGTTCGTGTAAAAGCAGACAAACCAGAAAATAATTTAGTTTATAGTTTGATACGGAATAAAGCGTATAAAAATGTTACCTCCTTTCTAGCCGATGAACGCGAACGTGATCGTGCCGATATTGATCGAGACACCATGACTGTTGTAAGGTGGTTAGAAGGTTCTTATCCTAATTTCTTTTTTAGCGTGGCCTTGTCCGATATTGAAGAATTTTCCAAACGCTGTTCATTAATCCGCACAGACAAAGATTATGAAAAATTTATTGACCTGTATGGTGTTAGGCGAACCAACCCGTTATTCTGGGAACTGGCTGACTGGTTTCAAAATGATTATAAACAAAAGAAACCAATTTTATCTGGATTGTTTGATTTAAACCGTTATCAGAACCGTTGAGAACAATAACCGACTTAAGAAATAACTATGACCAATAAATTAACCCTTGATTTAAACCTGATCTTACCCGACATTCCCGATGAACAGGACGCCTGTATTTCACGCCTAACAAAACTGCTTGAATCTAAAGGCCTAGACAAAGTACATATTATCCACGAAGACGATACAGCGCGTTTATGTTTACATTATGATCCCGAACAATTTACCGTTAGGCAATTACGTGGTTTGACCGAGGTAGCCGGTGGTGAGATTGATCACCGATACCATCATGAAAGTTTGCGTATACAAGGGATGGATTGCCCGGTTTGTGCAACGGTTATCGAACATGCACTGGGGCGTATGAACGGTGTATTGGAAGCCGTTGTCAGTTATCAGGCCGAACGATTGCGCTTGGAATATGACAGCCAACAAGTGACGCACCAGGAAATTGTCGAGCGATTGGATGCTTTGGGCTATAGCATTGTTAAACATGGTGAACATACTCATGCACATGGGAAGGATAATCTTGAAATAATTTTCAGCCTAACCTCTGGTGTCATGTTAATAATGGGCTGGTTACTCGGTTTTAGTTCGCTACCTGATATTATCCCTTTGCTTTTATTTGGCATTGCATATATTGCCGGTGGCTTTTTTACCGTAGTCGATGCCTGGCGAGGCTTACGTAATGGCAGTTTCGACATCGACACGCTGATGATTGTTGCTGCAGTGGGTGCAGCGATACTCGGTGCATGGGCTGAAGGTGCATTGTTGTTATTCCTTTTCAGTTTTGGTCATGCGCTCGAACACCGTGCGATGGAGAAAGCTCGCAACGCTATCGAAGCGTTGGCTGATCTCGCACCCAAAACTGCATTGGTACTACGTGAGGGTAAAGAAATTGAAGTACCGGTTGAATCCTTAACGCGTGGCGTGCAAGTCATTGTTAAACCGGGGCAGCGTATTCCCGCAGACGGCATGGTACATTCTGGTTTATCTGCAGTGGATCAGTCTCCCGTTACCGGTGAGTCGATGCCAGTGGACAAACAACCCGGTGACCGCCTTTTTACCGGTACGATTAACGGCGAAGGGGTATTGGTTATTGAAGTGACCAAACTTGCCAGTGAAAGCACTCTGGCGCGAATGGTTGAACTAGTAGAAGAGGCTGAAACCCAACGTTCAGCAACGCAGCAGTTTACGCGACGTTTTGAAAAAATATTTGTACCGCTAGTGCTAATCGGTGTTGTACTGATGGTGGCGCTTCCTCCTTTATTTGGCTTTCCTTTTGATGAATCCTTTTACCGTGCAATGGCCATGTTGGTTGCCGCTTCGCCTTGCGCACTGGCCATTGGCACACCGGCAGCCGTTTTGTCGGGTGTCGCGCGTGCGGCGCGTGCCGGGGTATTAATCAAAGGGGGAATGCACTTGGAAAACCTCGGTCAGATTAATGCCATCGCGTTTGACAAAACCGGCACCATTACGCGCGGCAAACCAGAAGTAACCGATGTGGTCGTAATTAACGGCGATGAGAATGAATTACTGGCAACCGCAGCGGCAGTCGAAAATCGCAGTGGTCATCCACTTGCACAAGCGGTGGTGGCAATCGCAAAAGCACGTGGCTTAAACTGGCAACAGGCCGGAGAGTTGGTTGCCTTTACCGGTAAAGGAATACGTGCAAAACTCGAAGGGCAAACCATTAGTATTGGTAACCTTAAGTTGTTCTCTGAAAATATCGTACCAGCAGAAGTACAAACAGAAGTAACGCGCTTAGAAGACGAAGGTAAAACCACGATGGTGGTACAGAGCGGTGAACGCTTTTTAGGTGTGTTGGCACTTTCTGATACACCGCGCGATAAGGCTGCATCTATGTTGCGCCAACTACATCAACTCGGTGTCAATAAAACCATTATGTTAACAGGCGATAATGTACGCGTTGCTCGGGCCATTGGTGATATGGTCGGATTAGATGAAGTGCAAGCCGATCTAATGCCAGAAGACAAAGTAACCGCCGTTGCAAACTTATTAAAACAACATGGTCGGGTGGCAATGATCGGCGATGGTGTTAACGATGCACCGGCAATGGCGCGAGCAACTGTGGGCATTGCCATGGGTGGTGCCGGTACCGATGTAGCATTGGAAACAGCCGATGTTGTGTTGATGGCCGATGACCTCGATAAACTTCCTTTTGCAGTTGGTTTATCGCGTGCATCACGACGTATTATTCGACAAAATTTATGGATATCACTTGGCGTTATTAGCTTACTGGTTCCGGCCACTCTTTTAGGCTTTGCAGGTATTGGCCCTGCTGTTATATTTCACGAAGGCTCAACCTTGGTCGTGGTGCTGAATGCACTTCGATTGTTGCACCATCGGGAGATTAAAGTTTAGTAGTACTTTTCGGTTGCAATCTGACCCGGTTCACGGTGTGTATGTCGGTGCAGTCCACGCTTTTCAAGCAGAGTCATCACCTCGCTGACCATTTTGGTATTACCACATAACATAACATGGATTGAATCTGCTGACAGTTTTAAACCGGCGTGTTTTTCAAGTTCACCATTTTCTATGCTAGTGGTAATGCGAGAATGAGGAATGTCTGCTGTGTGTTCTCTTGTAACAATAGGAATAAAACAAAATTGTGTCGGGTGCTGTGCTTGCAGGCTTTCAAATTCAGCATGATAGGCTAATTTTTCAAACGTTTTAACTGAATAACATAGCACTATTTTTTTAAAACGTTGCCACGGTTCAACTGTTTTTAGGATGGATATAAAAGGCCCAATACCCGTTCCGGTTGCAAATAACCATAAATAAGGAACCTCTGGTACTTCAGATAAGGTCAATAAACCATTCGCGCGTTCAGATACCTTAAGGCTATCACCTACACATAGGTTGGAGAGTAGGGGAGTTAATTGCCCATTTTCTACGGCATTAAAGTGAATTTCCAATAAAGGTTCTTGTGGAGGGTTGACCAGTGAATATGGGCGTGAAAGTACTTTATCGTTAATATCCAGGCCTACTTTGATAAATTGACCCGCTTTAAAGTTGAAAGACGATGTGCTAATTTTAAGAGAGAATAGATCAGTCGACCATTGGTTATTTGCAACTATTTTTCCTTGTAACCATGCAGTCATTTTTATAGCCTATATTATTTATAACCTGTAGCATAGGTATTCCTTTTGTTTATGTCCAGAGTATTTAACTACCGAGATAATTTAAAACGGTTAGAAATTTATAGACGCATTTTTTGATTTTTCTCCAGCAAAACTTTAAACTCGAATTAATTCACCCAGGAAATAAAACGGACTAATAAAATGACAAAGAAAAAAATAACCATCATTGGAAACGGGTTCGCATCCTTATTTTTTATTCAATACTTTCTGTTATTGCCTGTTTTTCCGTTCTTTGCCTGGTTTATTCGACGTATATATTCAAAGTACGAGATTACCGTAATAGGGAATGGTCATTTTGTTTACTTCCCTGGCATACCTGAATTTATTACTGGAAAAAGAAATACAAAAGAAATAACTGTTGATATTAAACCTTTTCTTAAGCGCAGGAATATTCATTTTATAAATGAAATCGTCACCGATATTCAGGAAGGTGGGCGTACGGTTATTACAAATAGTGGTACTTATAAAAATGATGTTTTGTTTCTCGGCATTGGGCCCGCTTTTTTAAAGGATGATATTCCTGGTACGAAAGACCATACGTTCTCACCTTGTGATGGCCCTGATAGCATGGCACTGTTTATGGATAGATTAAATTCAATGGATGACGGTATTATTTATCTTGGATTTAAAATTAACAAAAAAGATGGTTTTGTTTCCGGGCGTGCCGGTCAAATGTATGAATGTGCCGGTTTGCTAGATTACGCACTCAAAGAAAAAGGAATAAGAGATAAATTTGAGATCCATTTTTTCTCTCCCAATATCAGTGTCGGCGATACCGGCATGATCACTGATAGATTAGAAGAACGCGGAATCATTCTGGATTATGGTTATGAACCCGCCGAGTTTGTAGCCGGTGGCATGAAAGATACTGATGGTACATTTCGTAAAGCCGATTTAATTCTTTATTCACCCGGTATAACCGGCTCAGAGTTAGTCGAAAAATCTTGTTTGCCAGTTTCATTAGGTGGTCAAATCGATGCTGACAAGTATGGGCAAGTAAAAGGATTAACAAATGTATATGCCTCTGGTGATTGTGCAAACCATGAAGATCCTCCACCGTGGGTACCGCATCAGGCGCACATGGCGCAACTTCGTTCTCAAGCTGTGGCTAAAAATGTTAAGGCAATGTTCAATGGACTGCAACCAGATAATACTTATCGCTATGAATTGTCATGTATTATGAATTTAGAAAATGATGCCATGTGGTTACATATGTCGAGTGATAATAAACCACCATTCTGGAATATTTTTCCTAAACGTTCAAAAAAACTCATTAGCGTAAAAAATCTGTTTGAAAAATTATACTTATTCTATCTTCGATATTTTTAGTGTTTCGTCAATAAATTATTATCTCAAGCAACAGAGCTAGGTGGTTTTAATTATGAATAACCATCGTTCCATATAAGCTCGCAACATCATTGAAAATGATATTTAGTGGAACATATTGTACCGATGGTTAAATTTAAAAATTCATTCTGGAAGAAATTTTTAGACGGCACACCTGAGTATCTGGCTCGTCATTATTGGTGGGCTTATCTTTGGCAACCTGCAATTTGGTTTTTTGACCACCAACCAATAATTAATTTAATTTTGTTTGGCCAGTATAAACGTCTGTTAAAGCAAACATTGCAATGTCTACAAAATTGCCCTGACGGTTGGTTGCTTCAACTTACCTGTGTTTATGGCAAACTCACTCCTACGCTATTAAAACATTTAAAAGATAAACCATTGTATTTAATTGACGTAACAACAGCTCAACTTAAAGCAAGTTACAATAAACTTAAACCCTGCCAACGTCCAAAACTGTTGTCAGCACGAATGAATACAGAATCTCTGGCATTTCAAAAGGATAGCTTTGCAACCATTCTAATATTTTTTTTAATGCATGAAATGCCTGCAATCGCACGATATCGTACACTAGCTGAAACCTTACGAATATTACAACCAGGTGGGCGATTGGTAATAACCGAATATGCTGAAGAACCTCACTGGCATTGGATTTATCGGCTACGTTGGTTACGGAATCAATTGCTCCATTGGGAACCTTTTCTACAAGGTTTTTGGCAGGAGGATCTTTATGCCATCTTGCAACATGAAGCCAATAAGGCAGGGAAGACACTTCAACAAATTACAAGCTATCCTGTTTTTAATGGCTTTTATCGTGTAGTGGTTTATGAAGTTGGGGAAAAAATATAACTATAAAATAGTGAACAATGCCACTACATAAGGTATTTTAATTAAACAAATGAACTTTGAAATTGTAGTGGATCCCGCTTTTATGGGGTGTGTTGGTTGGATTTATCTTTTCAAAGGTTATGCGTATTTACTTATCATGGACGGGCAGGGTACCGTCAAAACCTGTATGTTCTCCGGCTTTAAACAGGAAAGAATTTATGTCGAAAGTACCCTGGAGGCCTTTCGACGACTGGCTGGTCTGGAAATGAAAAATCCAGTCGCACACGGTGGTGCGGGGAATTTCCAGATCCCCGAATATTCCTGGTATTTATCCAGTCAGCCGGTGTCTGAAACCTATTGTCAGTGTGATTGTGGTGTACGAGTCAAGGTCTTTATCCTCAGCCTCCAATATTCTATCAACGTATGGATTCAGCACGTAAACCTCAAGAAATTTTTTGGGTTATTAAAAATGGACTTAAACTTACCGGTATGCCTTCATGGGGGAAATACAATAGTGATGCTCAGATTTGGGATATGGTTGCCTTTATATCATCATAAGTGGGTGAGCATATGCACGACAAAGGCATGATGGAACCTGGCCAAGACGGTCATGGTGATGAAGCTGACAAAGATCACCATACAGGCGAAACCACTAAAGGCCACCATACTTGATTTTAAAATAACCCTCATTTATCTTTTCAATTATGCGGCCGTTTAATGCGGTCGTATAATATGAACTGGATTATTTACTTGTCCGTACCTCATTAATTTTTAATTAATAACCGTTGACTCTGTACCTAGATACGTAGTGTTAAATATAAAGACTGCATTTAACAATAACCATAAGGGCTACGTATATGAATACTGTCAATATTCAAATCACAGGAATGACCTGCGAACACTGCGCGCAAAGCGTACAAGATGCTTTAAATATGCTTGAAGGTGTAACAGCAACAGTGTCTTATAAGAAAAAGCTTGCAATGGTGACAACCAAGGGTGCGGTTAAGCCTGAACAACTGCTTAAAGCGATTGAAGTTGTAGGTTACCGTGGTCGCCTACAAACTCAAGATAGTGGTTCAATGAGTGACAATGGTAATGGATTACATATCGCTATTGTAGGCACCGGTTCCGGTGCTTTTGCGGCGGCAATTAAAGCCGTTGAACAAGGTGCCAGTGTTACTATTATTGAAGGTGCTGAAAATATTGGTGGCACCTGTGTGAATATCGGTTGTGTGCCATCCAAAATTTTTATACGAGGTGCGCATATCGCGTACATACAGGGACACCATAACATTAACGGTGTGCCACTCAATACACCGGTAATCGACCGTAAAGCCATGATGGAACAACAACAACAATGGGTCGAAAAATTACGTTATGCCAAATATGAAAGTATTTTAGAAACAAATCTAGGTATTAATTTAATTCGCGGTATGGCACGCTTTAAAGATGCCAACACGCTGCTTATCACACAAAAAGAGGGCACTGAAAAAGAAATTAAAGCCGACCGTATACTATTAGCCGTGGGGGCGAGTACATCAATACCAGATATTAACGGTTTAAAAGAAACCCCTTATTGGACATCAACTGAAGCATTGGTTGCCGATACCATACCCGAGCATTTAATTGTACTCGGTGCGTCGGTGGTTGCCTTGGAACTCGCACAAGCATTTAAACACATTGGTGCAAACGTTACTGTTATTGCCAGAAGCACATTGTTATCAAAAGAAGATCCTGACCTTGGCAATGCACTACTAACCGTTTTTAAAGATGAAGGCATTGAGGTAATGCTAAACACCTCAGCCGATTCCATTTTGCATGATGGGAAAACGTTCACACTTAAAACCAACAATGGTGAAGTAAGCGGCAATCAATTACTGGTTGCGACAGGGCGTACTTCAAATTCATCTTCATTAGATCTAGAAAAAGTTGGTGTTAAAACTAATAAGTGTGGAAGCATTATTATTGATGACCATATGCGAACCAATATTAAAAATATTTACGCTGCCGGTGACTGTACTAGCCAGCCGCAATTTGTTTATGTGGCTGCGGCTGCCGGAACCCGAGCCGCACGCAATATGACCGGAGACGATATTGCTATTGATTTATCGGTAATGCCAACAGTTGTTTTTACCAACCCGCAAGTGGCTACCGTTGGTTTAACCGAACAACAGGCGAAAGATAAAGGAATAAAGGTACAAAGCCGTACTCTGGATTTAGAAAATGTACCACGAGCCTTGGCCAATATGGACACGCGAGGTTTTATTAAATTGGTTGCAGAAAAAGACGCAGGCCAAATTTTAGGCTGTCAGGTGCTCGCGAGTGAAGGCGGAGAAATAATTCAAACGGCAGCGCTGGCAATACTAAATCATATGACCATAGAGAATTTAGCGGATCAGTTATTCCCATACTTAACTATGGTCGAAGGTTTAAAGCTTACTGCACAAACCTTTAATAAAGATGTAAAACAACTGTCTTGCTGTGCAGGATAACGGCTAGTCGAATATGAATAAATAGGGGATTTGGTCATCCAAGTAATTAATATAAAGTTTCCAAGTAATTTTGATAAAACAATATAACTTAAATAAAATAACTTAATAAAATCAATGTGTTAAGGTTTTCGTGTTTCTATTAACTTTTAATAATAATAACTCTATTCAGAACCAGTTGGATTTTTATACTTTTTCAAGTAATTTTGTAAAACAAGCAACCATCAGCTGAACTAAAGAAAATTGTGCATATACTTCATTTAAACAGCTCTTATCCCTAAATTGCGTATTTTGGTAAAGTTGACTATTAAAAAGTATTATCAAAGGCAAACGACCACCACAAAGCGGATGTCTGAGAAATAGGGCTAACAGGGATTATTAACCTAGATTAATCAATTGACCGCATCAAAATACGATAAGTCAATGAATTAAGCATATTTTTAAATATGACTCATTCATCCGTTCGGTGATGATGCTCCACCCTAAATGCACACTTTAAGGTGCCCAACTGATTATTCTAGGATTAAACACCTACGGAAATTAATAATACAGATAAACTCCGTACCTCTATACGGAGCCAAGATTCTTTTATCCCATACCATTTGCATTAATACTAATGGTTGCGTTATGATGCAACTATGCATATTTTAACAATCAACCCAGAATCTCTGTTTCAGGCATTGTCTGATACCACTCGTTTACGCATCGTCCGTCTACTGGCGACAACTGAACAGGAAATCTGCCTGTGCGAACTGGTCGATGCCTTGCTTGAACCACAATACAACCTCTCTCGGCATCTTAAAGTGCTACGTCAAACTGGTTTTCTGACGTCACAAAAGGAAGGGCGCTGGGTCTATCACAGGCTCACGGCTGAGCCAGACTACCTTCAGCAGCTCTACAGTATGGTACGCTCATTACCTGATACAGAAGGTGTTTACAGTAGAGATTTTGAAAATTTCAATAAACGCATTGCACTACGAGAAGAAGGGCGTTGCCGGGTGGGCATTCTTTCCAGTGAATTAAAGGCCGGCGCAGAATAATTATGGCTTGTCCGAGTTGTGATGCGATAAGTACTGGCCAGCCAATGCCGCCTCCCTGGCGCAACCTTCAGGTTGTTACCTCTGCTCTATCAGGGCTGTTGTTAGCGATTGGTTTCTTCGGTTCCATGTTTGGGTTTTCCCCGCTTCTCGAAACCAGTTTTTATCTTCTCTCCGTCTTTATTGGCGGCTGGTATTTTATTAAAGAAGGCCTGGAAACCCTGCTGGAAGAACGCCAGATAGGTATTGAAATCCTGATGGCGGTCGCGGCTGTGACGGCGGGCCTTTTGGGGCAATGGGCAGAAGCGGCTATGCTGGTGTTTCTCTACTCTATTTCAGAGGCAGCTGAAGGCTACACGGAAGAGCATACCCGTAATGCTATTCGGGCATTAATGGAACTCACACCCAAAACGGCTTTAGTGATTCGTGATAACCAGGAAATTGTCATTCCAGCTGAAGAGCTAAGGGTAGGCGATATTTTCATTGTTAAGCCCGGTGAAGCAGTGGCAACCGATGGTGAAATAATTGAGGGACACTCAAGTTTGAACCAGGCCCCAGTTACGGGGGAATCCGTTCCGGTAGAAAAACACACAGGGGATGTTGTCTTTGCTGCGACTTTAAACGGTGAAGGCGCATTAACCATACGTGTAACAAAAACGACGGCGAATAATACCCTTGCACGTATTATTCAGATGGTGGAAGAAGCACAATCCAGCAAAGGAAAAAGTCAGCGATTTATTGAACGTTTTGGTCACCGTTACAGCCCGGTTGTACTCGCCACAGGGATATTGCTGGCTGTAATACCCCCTGTATTTTTTGCTCAGGAGTGGCAGGAATGGATCATGCGAGCCACCGTGTTTATTGTGGCAGCCGCTCCCTGCGCGCTGGTTATCTCTATTCCGATTACACTAGTTGCCGCCATCGGTACGGCCGGGCGAAATGGTATATTAATTAAAGGCGGCGTACATCTGGAAAACCTGGCTAAAGTGCGGGTCATCGCATTAGATAAAACAGGCACCCTTACTGTCGGTCAGCCCAAGTTAAGCAAAATAATTCCTTTTTATGGACTAACAGAAAAACAATTATTGGGTATAGCTGTAGCGCTAGAATCACGATCACAGCATCCATTGGCCAGTGCCATCATGAATTCGGCTGCGGAAAAAAATATCGAAGTAATTCCTGCACAAGACTTCCAGTCTCTTACGGGAGCAGGTGCAAAGGGTAAAATCAATAATGAAATAATTTATATTGGCAAACCTGATTTATTCACGGGTATGGGAATTGACCTAAAGCCTGTAAAAGAACAGGTTAGCGAATTACAACAATCAGGCAATACGGTTATCCTCCTGGGAACAGATCAACAACTCTATGGTTTGATCGCAGTGATTGATCCGCTTCGCCCTGAAGTTGAAAAGACCATAAGTGAATTGCGTCAGGCGGGCATTGAAAAAATTATTATGCTGACTGGTGATAATACATTAGCCGCCAATGCCATCGCAACCCGCGCCAGTATTGATGAAGTATTTGCTGAGTTAAAACCAGAAGATAAGAAACGTAAAATTGAAGAACTTGATAAAAAATATGGTCGAGTGGCAATGGTCGGTGATGGCGTTAATGATGCCCCGGCACTGGCGGTGGCGCATGTGGGGATTGCGATGGGTGCTGCCGGGACAGATGTTGCGCTGGAAACGGCGGATGTTGCACTTATGGCCGATGATCTTTCGCGTTTACCTTATCTGATTCGCTTCAGCAGGCGCAACTGGTCTATTATTCGGCAAAATTTAATATTATCGGTGCTGGTTATTGGTAGCCTAGTTATTGGAGCAGTGATGGGTGTGTTTTCATTGCCGGTTGCGGTTATCGCACATGAAATCAGTGAGTTTGTGGTGATTGCCAGTGGACTCAGGATGTTAAAATCATAGTATGAAAGTAACTCGCCTTATATCCCTGTTTTTATGCCTGAACATATTATTCAGTAATATGGCCTGGGCAATGGATGAGTGCAGTTTAACCGTTGAGTTTTCAACTTATACAATAGTACAGTTTGACTCGCCCATCAGCCCGGATGGAGACATAGAGTCACACGAGCAACTTTTTACTGACGATACTTCAGTTTGTGTTGGCTGGACTCACCTCAATTATATCAGCTACACTGCGCCTGTAATCAACATCACTAAAACACATAGTGATGTAGTGCAACGCTCATTTACTTATCACTTTAGTCAGCACAAACCCCTTACAGAACCTCCAAAAGTTTAAATTCTTTTTTACAAAGCCAGCCGTTTAAAAAACGGTTGATTGTTATGTTGTTGAAAAAGGATTCGTTCCATGTTCAAAAAATTAAGTTTAGTTGTCATGCTTCCTGTTGTATTGGGTGGGAGCTTGCTGTCCTCTAGTGGTTGGGCAGATACAGCTAACGAAAAAAAACATTCTTATCCAGATAAAATTCCGCAGCTTTCATCTTTGGTAGAAGAAGTGCTGAAAACAAATCCTGAAATTCAGTCATTAGAGGCTGAACGGGATGCGGTGATTGCAAAGGCAAAGGCGGCAAATCAGCCACTTTATAACCCCGAGCTTGAACTGGATATTGAAAACACCGATATTCAGACCAGTAGCCTGGGTGTTTCGCAGGCTATCGACTGGTCAGACAAAAAAGGCACACGTAGTTAAGGCTGCACAGTTTGAGAAAAAGCGATTTTTGTCAAAACGTCAAATAGCACGTCAGGCGATTACAGCCGAACTGCTTCAGGCATTGTCCAATTACCATACAGGAAATTGGAATATCTTTTTCTACTAATTTACATACGCCTGTTTTAATATTTGAGACAAAATCTTTCGATTAAACCATCAGAAAAAATATTAAGCTGTTTAGTAATATGTCGGATGATTTGGTCTAAACTTTTACAATTAAAAAATAAATATTTTTTGCCGTGGAAGTCTAATTATATCTGTGTTTTTCAATGAATATCCACTTCGTCGAATCTCACCATTTTCTCCAATCAAGCTAACTTCTTTTGATTTAAGAAGACTGTTTAATGCATCTCTGTACATTTTATCATCAGCTGGTGTCTCATTGCATGTGATTGAAAAAAAATCTGAATATGTTAATTTATCGTTGTAGTCGAACAGCGACTTTGGTATGTCCTTTATTAAAGCCTCATGTGTTAAATATTTTGCGCTATCATCAAACATAAAATTCAATGCGAATTGATCCTTTAACGAAACATCTTTACTAGGGTCATAGCCCAACATATTTAACCCAGGTTTCCCATAATGTTGAAAATTATTATTAAATTTCCAATGTAATCTTGTCATTTCATCTTGAGCTCGAGGGTGCATTGACAAATGAACAAGCCAATACGCACGATTACTTTTTTTTGAAACTATAAAAAATGGAGTGAAGTATTTTGCGCCGCTTAATTTTTTAATAGCATTAACTAGTTGAGTTTCAATTAAATAGCGCCATGCAGGATTCGTTTCTTTTATATCTATTAACTCATCAATATTCAATTCACTGCTTAAACCAAGATTTTCAATTTTTGATTTATATTGTTCATAATTATGTTCACATATGTAATTAATTAATGAATCAGCACCAAAAGTAAGAATAACTTCAGGATTTGATAAACTTGAGAAAATTTTTCGTAGCTTTCTAAATGATACATCACTATATCCATATTGATCTAATACAAAAATACAACGTTGTTTAAGACGCTTATTTTTTGTCTGTTCAATTATTTTATCCAGATTGTCATCGAACGCTCCATCTATTAAATTTATAGTCTTATCTATTTCGTTAGAGTACTCTGATTCTAGTAATGAATTATTTAAGTATTTTAAATTATTAGAATTTTTCTCAATAAAATAGTAGTTAGCATTAATTGATAAGGTATTCCGAATGCCATTTTCTATACGATTTAGATTTACAAGAGTTTCACTTTCTTTAACAGTATTTAGTAGAAGAAAAGGAGAGCCAAGAATAGTTTTTTCAGTTTTGTAGTGTGTATATTTTCCGCCACCTGAAAAACCGTCCACTAATGTCAAATTAAGGTTTTCTATTACAGGTCTTTTACAAAGGATTTGAATGTAGTTAGATAAATATTCACGTATAACGTCATGCTTAGCAAGACTATGCGCTTCAATAATTGGAGGGGATTTATTGATTCCCCATTTATATGTGTTTTTAGACATTTATCATCCTGCTAAACCGAAATTTAAAGAAGGCAGGTGTAGTTTATAAGTTTTTTATATAATAATGTATCTTAAACATGATTTGGCATAGCATCCCAAGTTCGTCCCTTATAGAGACGACCATTTTGTTGCTTTGCTCGCTTTTTGCCATCTGCGCCCCAGCCACCCCATTGCTTAAAGAAGAAGGCTACGTTTTGAAACTCACACTGTAATTGAACGGAGTTTATCCATTCAGGTTTCATTGGTCTTGCTTTCGGCCCAGATTCACCTCCGACGATCACCCAATGAATTTCACTTAGATCCATTTTGTTAAGATCTTCTAGCAAAGGCTCGACGGATAAGAACCGTACACTGGCGTTTATTCGACGAAGATGATCGATACGCGGTAATCCGTATTTAATATCTTCAACAGAAACACCTAGCCAAGCATTCTTAGGAATTTCTTTATTTTTAAAATATTGTTCCATACGTTCGGCTCGTTTAGTTAATATCTGATATGTATGTTGAGGAGTTTTATGAATGGTGGCCATGACAAGGTCAATGTATGAATAGGGTACTTCCTCATGAAACAAGTCGCTCATAGAATTAACAAAATAGACTGTTGATTTTTTACGATTAAGTGGTTGTTCAAGACGTTTTGACATAAGAGAAATCTCAAAGCCATTCTCATAACCTGGAGCATGCATTGCTGTTAGACGTTTAGCCATGGTTTCAGCATAACAATGTTTACATCCGGGTGAGATCTTGGTGCAACCAGTCACCGGATTCCAGGTTTGTTCAGTCCATTCAATTTTACTTTGTGTGCTCATCGTTTTTTCCTATCTTTATTGAGTGAAGGTGTGCGATGGTTTCTTTTAACTCACTAATACTGTTAGTGAGATGACTTTCATTATTTTTTGATTGCTCAAATGCAAGACGCATTGCTTCAACGGTTTCGATGGATTGCGTCAGCTGCCTCTGAACGGTCGTTAATTGACTCTTTAAAACTTCAGTTTCTTGTCGACGTTGATGTTCTTCTGCATTTAATTGTTGGTTTTCTGCCTGCAACTCGGAGCGTTCACGTAAAAAAGATTGTTCATGATGACGGCTCTTATCTATGTGTGCTTTGAGCTCATTTTGTTGTTCAATGCGTTTATCTTTATTAGATTTTAAGTTTTGTCGTAGCTGGTCTATCTCTTTAAAAAGTCTGGTTTCGGTTGCAGTAGTACGTTCACGTTCGTACACAATTGCTTCTTGATGATTGTGGTTGTCATTCTCACGCTCGATATCAAAGTTGTGTTTTTGTTCCTGAAGGAGGGTGAAAGCACTTTCCATCTGCGTATGAGCATGATTTAACTCACTAGTTAATGCTGAGTGCTTACCCTGAAGGGTTTGGAATTGCTGTTCAGTCTGCCTCAAATTAGCATTCGTGGCATTTTGTAGTTTCTTCAGCTCCTCAAATTCTTTGGTTTTTACCGCCAATTGGTTAAAAGCCAATTGTTCGTTGGCTTCCGCAGCATCAAGCTTGACCACCAATTCTTCTTTAAATTTCTGATAATTTGCTTCAGCACGAGCTACAGCCGTGCTCCAAAAATCATCTAGAGGAGTCATCAAGTCATCTGGTACGGATTCAGGCAAAACAGGGGAGCGTGATGCATCAAACAGAGATTGCCAAGCTTTAAGGTGCTTCGCAATTGTTGTATTACTACCGGTCCCTAGAACATTACGTACTTTCTGCACTGAAGGGTGCTGTCCTTTACTTACTAACTGTCGTGCGACACGTTCAACTGTTTCATATTCAACTCCAGGGCGTGCCATTTGCTTCACCTTTATTTAATAGTTTGATTCACTTTGAAAAACGTATAATAACATTATAAACATGTTTACGTAACATGTAATTATTATAACGAAATAACATATAAATTCATGATTACACCTATTATCATGAATTAGCGCATGTTAAGCTATTTTAAAATCACTGAGACCTAATAAACTGATTTATATGAAAATTACTCATTTACTTAAGCCAATTGACCAGTTAAACGTTCCTGAATCGTTATCAGGTAGTCAAGGTATCAATCGTGCCAATCATAATGCTTGTCAGATAGATGCTGAGGATGACTTAGGTGCAATTCGGACTTGGTTGAGTGAATACCAGGAGTCGCCACAGACATTTCGAAACTACCGTAAAGAAGCAGAAAGGTTGCTACTTTGGGCTTTAATTGAATGTGACAAGCCATTATCGAGCCTAAATCGCGATGATTTTATAGCTTATGAGCAATTTATTGCTGATCCACAACCAAATGAAAAATGGTGTGGCCCACGATTTCCGCGGAATTCAGATAAATGGCGTCCATTTCAAGGTCCACTAAAGCCTCAAAGTCAGCGACAAACCTTAGTTATTATTAAGTCATTACTAAATTACCTGGTAGAAGCCGGTTATTTAGCAGCAAATCCATTTGCATTACGGCGCCGTAGACTTCCTAAAGCTGACAAAGATGAACAAATTGTTGAGCGTTATATCGAGAAGGAACTATGGGACTTCTTATACAATTTTATCATTCAACAAACACCAAATAATAAGCGTGAAAAAGATCACTACGAACGTAATCGTTATCTTTTATCATTACTTTATCTATTAACACCACGTGTAAGTGAAGTATCTAGCCATACTATGGGGAGTTTCCATGAGCGTGAAGGTAAATGGTGGTGGCATGTCACCGGTAAAGGTAATAAAACTCAGCGTATTCCAGTTAACGACCTTATGTTAGAGGCATTAAGTCGTTACAGAAAACATCATAATTTATCACCAAGACCTATAGTTGGCGACACCACACCTTTAATACTTAATATAACGGGTTCACGTGGCCTAACTGCCAATATGATCTATAGAATCGCAAAACAAATTACTTTAAGTGCTGCAGAGAAATTACAAGAAGATGATCCAATTAAGGCAAGTAAGCTCGTACAAGTTTCAACGCATTGGTTTCGGCATACAGGTATAACTCATCAACTCGATAGTGGAATAGATTTACGACACGTAAATAAAAATGCACGACATTCGAAAATGGAAACAACATCAATTTATTTACACACTGAAGATGATGATTGGCACGATGCAATGTCGAAACATGATTTAAAAACTGTTTCGGATGAAGAATAGTTTTCTATTTTATTGTCTGCCTGATTAAGTACATTGCTTGAATTTTAAGTACTTTGCTTGGAAATTTTAGTTACTTTGCTTGTACGAGCAGGGATTTATGGCCCGTTATCCAGCCAGCTAATACTTTTATTAATTCCGATAATTGTTATTATCGGAATATATGTATAAGCCACGCATTCCAAGCTGGAATGCCTCAAGATACTTCTTTTAGTCTTTTTCGTTGCACAGCAACGAAAATACGTAGACGTTCGCTGATTTCATTTCGAATACGTTTAAATATCTCGTATTGCGCTTCTAAATCTGTAGTCACTTCTGATGGATCATCATAGCCCCAATGGATACGTTCATTGTCACCAGGAAAAGTTGGGCAATTATCATTAACACGATCGCAAACCGTTATAACGTAGTCAAATAGCTTATCTTTGAATTGAGCCAGATGCTTGCTCTGTTGATTTGAAATATCAATCTGAATATCCTCCATGACCTTAATGGCCATAGGGTGTATTTCCGTTGGCTCAGTTCAAACTCAGCTGCACCATAGGTTCGAAGAAGCGCCTCAGCCATTTGAGAACGAGCCGAATTACCTGTGCATAAAAACAATACGCGAATGGGAAACTTCATTATAAAGACCTCTATTAAGTATGCTTAAGCGATATATATGCTTGACCATATATATGGTAAAGCGTATATTAAAGCATATGTTAAATGAAACTGATACTTTTTTTAAAATGCTCTCTGATAGTACCCGTCTGCGCTGCCTTATGCTGATGCAAGCTGAAGGTGAGCTGTGTGTCTGTGAACTCACCCATACACTGAATCTGTCTCAACCCAAAATTTCTCGTCATCTTGCGCATTTGCGTGAAGCCGGTGTACTGGTGGCACGTCGAAATGGCACCTGGATGTATTACCGCATTAATCCGAAAATGCAGAGCTGGGTATTACAAATTTTACAAACGACACTGGATGGTATCCGTAAAACTGAGCCGTTTATATCCGATCAGGCAATGTTAAAAACCATGACCAACCGACCCGGACTTAAATGCTGCTCGTGACGTGCCGACACAATGGTCTGAACCTAATGAATATGACACGAATAAAATAAAAGGTTATCAAATGAGTATACAATGTGAAGCCACTGCCAAAAAAAGCACGACATCAGAGATGCGCGTATTTGAACGCTATCTCAGCCTGTGGGTTTTTATTTGTATTGCTATTGGAGTATCCCTGGGACATCTTTTTCCCTCTTTATTTCACTTTATGGGTGAATTACAGATAGCACAGATTAATGTACCAGTTGCTGTGCTTGTCTGGTTAATGATTATTCCCATGTTAATCAAAGTTGATTTAAACGCACTGAAAGATGTGCATAAATTCTGGCGTGGTATATCAGTGACTCTATTTATAAACTGGGGGGTTAAACCTTTTTCGATGGCGTTTTTGGGTTGGATATTTATTGGTTACTTCTTTCGTAATTGGTTACCCGCAGATCAGATCGACAGCTATATTGCAGGCTTAATACTACTTTCCGCGGCACCCTGTACAGCAATGGTCTTTGTGTGGAGCAACCTGTCACGGGGAGAACCTCACTTTACTCTTTCGCAGGTTGCATTGAATGATATTATAATGGTGTTTGCATTTGCCCCCGTTGTTGCCTTACTACTGGGCATGTCTTCAATTCATGTACCCTGGAATACGTTATTACTCTCAGTGTTGCTTTATATCGTCGTACCTTTAATTATTGCTAACCTGTGGCGTCGTTGGTTGCTTTCGTCAGGCAATGACAATGGACAGAAAAGATTAGATCGAACACTGCAACTTATTCAGCCCTGGTCACTGATTGCCTTATTGGCAACATTGGTATTGCTCTTCGGTTTTCAGGGGGAGCAAATTATTAGGCAACCACTGATCATTCTGTTGCTGGCCGTACCCATTACCCTGCAAGTATTTTTTAATTCAGGCCTGGCCTATCTTTTGAACCGTATAGTTAAATCCCCCCATTGTGTTGCTGGGCCTTCTGCATTAATTGGTGCCAGTAATTTTTTTGAGCTAGCCGTTGCTACAGCTATTGCACTATTTGGTTTTGAATCCGGTGCAGCATTGGCCACCGTTGTCGGTGTGTTGGTTGAAGTGCCGGTAATGTTAATCGCTGTGCGTGTTGTGGGTTCAACCGCTGGCTGGTATGAATCAAAGCCAGGCATTGCCAGTTATGAAGAATGCTGCCCTTCTAAATTAGCCACATAACTCTAAAAATAGAGTCTACAAAAATACAGGCTGAATAAATTTAAGCAAATCAGCTATATCTAGTGTAATTATTTGATTATACAATGAATAGTGAGCTTGCTATTTATTAAAATAATGTTTTGTTTAGAATTACCCATTATTGCTACAATCTATCCTAATGACTGTTAAACACATATATCCAACACCCATCTTTGATAATTTAGACTATCTTGCCAATCCTTTTAAGCAAAAAATCATTAGCGTAAATACCGTATTATCAGTTGATTTGACACATCTAAAACTCGATATTGACTATGAATATGCTTGGAAATTTATCTATAGCTATAACGGCAGCGTCGCAACCTTTAATGTGTATCGACGAGAAATTGAACGTTTATTGCAATGGGCTTGGTTGGTCAATCAAACATCCATTCTCAGTTTAAAACGTGAAGATATCGAAGCCTATGTAAAATTTTGTATCAATCCGCCAAAAGAATGGATTGGAGTCAAAAGCGTATCTCGATTCAAGAATAAAAATGGTGAACGTGTAGTAAATTCCGATTGGCATCCTTTTGTCACTAAAATTAATAAAACAGATCAACGAAACGGTTTAAAACCCGATATCAAGAATTTTGTTTTATCTCAAGCCTCAATTCAGTCTATCTTTTCAGTATTATCATCATTTTATAATTATATGATTCAAGAACAAATTGCTGCTTTAAATCCAGTGATGCTTATTCGGCAAAAAAGTAAATTCTTAATCAAATCTCAACAACAAGCACCGGTTCGTCGCATTAGCAACCTGCAATGGGAATATGTAATAGAAACCGTTGAACAAATGGCTGATGACAATCCTGACACCCATCAACGTTCATTATTTATAATGAACTGTTTGCTTGGCATGTATTTACGCATATCCGAATTAGTCGCTGATGAACGTTCAACACCAATAATGGGTGACTTCAGAAAAGACATTGATAGTAACTGGTGGTTTCATGTTATTGGTAAAGGTAACAAAAGCCGAAAAATCACCGTTTGCAATGATATGATTAGTGCGCTTAAACGGTATCGACAATTTCTTGGGCTATCACCACTACCATCAGTTGGAGAAACAACACCGCTGATCAAAAAGAACCTTGGTAAAGGAGCAATAAGTAGTACTCGTCAAATTAGAGCCATTGTGCAAACCTGCTTCGACAATGCTTACGAACGAATGAAAGCAGATGGCTTAGAAGAAGATGCAGAAGATCTAAAACTGGCTACCGTACATTGGCTTCGTCATACGGGTATTTCAGAAGATGTAAAAAACCGTCCACGAGAACATGTACGTGATGATGCCGGTCACTCATCTATGCAAACAACCGATCGATATATTGATAGTGACTCCAGAGAAAGACACGCATCAGGACGTAAGAAAAAAATTAAGGAATAATTATTCATATAAAATTAAAAAATACAATTTTGTGTGCAGAACGGGCTTGGTCAGATAAATGGATACAACATTGTTAGTGTGTATTTTTTTGATATTTATCCCTATATCTATATTATTTAGAACCAGATACAAAACCCCATGAAAAAAGATAGATAAAAGCAAGAATGCATGAGGATGCATATTTTCCATCTTCTTGAATATCACTCCAGCCATTGTTATGCATGAACACTATAAGAAAAATATATTAAAATGATTCCCATGGATAGCCAATAATAATAGACACTTCCGCTCCCTCGTCACCTGTCGCAATATCTCCCCGGAATACCAACCCCGATGCTGTTACCATACGTATACCTACCCCGTATGAATTACGCCAGGTATTTCCCACAAGATATTTATTGTCTTCGATCGAACCACGCTCATAAAAAAAAGCAAGTTGAATTGTTGTGCGAATGTCTTTAGCTATCCATATATCAAAGGGTGTAAATTCATCTGTAATATTCCAACGAAATTCAGCGCCATAAAATTCTGCATGTGCGCCACTGAATCGTCCATCAGGGTAAGAACGTAATCGTCCCCAACCTCCAAGACTGCTAACGGATCCATATATATTATTAGCTATAGTATTATTTACTACTTGTGTACATTGTATCTGTTGTACGGAAGTCAGACTGGAATCACTGCAATTTACCCCCTGTTGCACTTCAATAGCTGTGAAATCTGTCTCCCCCATTCGAGTAACATGTGCATCAGCTCTGAAATAATTAAGTACCAGTGTTGAACGACGCCCGACTGGTAAAAAACCAGTAAGGTTGTGTTCAATTTGGTATTGTTCAGCATCTAGTTGACTTGCCTGTTTAGTCCACCAACGTGATAATTGATATCGTATACCCTGACGCGGATCCTGATAATCATCTGTCCAATCAAGTCGAAGTCCAGCTGTGAAGAGTGTTGAACTATCCTTTGTACCGCCACTGGTATTCAGGATAAGATTACCTTCTTTATCGCGTATATCGCTCAGATGCGATTGCCCCTTCAGTACAGCAGCATACACTTCAAACATGCGGTCAAACCAGGTGCCAGTTAACCGCATTGAGGTATAATCACTGTCCTTAAACCCCAAAATTATATAATCATCTTCTTTAGTCGACATCCCACGTCCGTTATAACTTCGAGTAGCCATTTTTGATAGATACTGAGCACTAACGTCTAAAATAAGATTTGAATAAATATGGTTGTCTAGCGAAACGAGTCCCCATCCTTCAATGTCTCCCGTAAGCACAAAGCCAATAACATCTGAGTGTGTGTCTGCAATATTATTATATGCTCCACCCAGTAGTATTCCGTCGCCTATTCCAGGTAAACTGTAAGGTATGGGAGAAATATAGTATCCTGATTCCGTTGGAAACTGATCGCGACGACGTTCAATAGCCATCGTATCTATACTAATCAACAGAAATATCAATATCAATATCAATATCAAACCAAGCAGTTTTAGTGATATTTTTTTTATCATATTTTTCATTATTAACCGTTTCAAATAATTACAATATACTTGCTTGGCTATACAAATACATGACAGGAGCAAAACAATTCTTGCTATTTTATTTAGAATAAAACCTGGTTATAACAGTTTTTTAACATTTTCAAGACATAGTGGAATGCATAAAAATCCGGGTTTGTATCTGCTATTTATAAACCCATGAAAATGAATTTTTTATAAATTCTTTACCATTACTAAAAATACACTCACCGTGCGCTATAACTATCTTATCCGGTTCCCAGTCTAACATTTTGCTAACAGCCATCCTGGCCCTGGATTTTCCAAATATAAAACTCAATCTCCAATCCAATGGAGTTTTACCCTTTGGTGAGATAATGCCACCTATTTTGGCAATTGTCTTCCGCCAGCCTGAAAAATAATCGCCTTTAAAATTTTCTATCAAATCAGTTAATAATAATGTTTTTGATTCAATATGAAAAAACACAACTTCTTCCATCAATGGGCTACCTCGAAATATAAGTTGGTCAATTTGATTTAACCAGTCAGATTCCGCTAAATCGGTCAGTTCTTTAGTAAACTGAATATCCTTTCGTTTTTCAATAAGTCCGGGAGCAGCAAAAATTTTGGCTCCAGGGTAAGCTGACATCCATTCCTTTACAAACAAATGGTGTAACTTATTAGGGGATATAAGATACTTTACTCGTCCGAATTCTAGAAGCTCGCCTTGAAGTGCAGGGGTAAGCTTCTCTGGAGAATGAATCCATAATTCATTATTATTAAGCCTTATAACGGTCATTCTTGTGCTATATGGAAAACCATAAAACTGCACCACAGTTCCATCATAAATCCATATGTTTTCACCTATTTGTTTGAGCAGCATATAAAACTCCGTTGTACTGATTAGTTGATTAATTAGTTCAGTATAGTGCTTACTTTAAAATTAAAAATACAGTTAAATACATAAAGATAGCAAATATTGTTACTAAACAAATCATATACTAAATCCTTAACTTGGAGGAAACATGAAAAAGTCAACTCGAGAATCCTATGCAAAACGTATTCAGCGTGTAATCACATATATTGCGCAGAATCTGGAAAGTCATCTGGAGTTAAATCGACTTGCTGAGATTGCGCATTTATCTCCTTATCATTTCCATCGAATATATGTTGCTCTTATGGGGGAAACTGTAAAGTCTACTGTTCGGCGATTACGTTTACATCGTGCAGCCGCTGATTTACTTTCCTCTGATGAATTACTACCTGTTATAGCAAAAAAAACCGGGTATAACAGCCCACAGGCGTTTAGTCGTGCATTCAAAGAATTTTATCATATTGCACCTAATATCTATCGTGAGCGAGGCGGTATTACAGACCCAATTCAATTTTCAAGTTCAGAACTGACGCAGACACAAAGAAACTATGATGTTGAAATCATGCACTCTGAAGCTCGTAAAGTAATTTGTTTTCGACATGTCGGAAGTTATATGAATATTGAAAATGGTTTCGGATATTTTGTAGCACGGTTAGTAAAACATAATCTTATAAAACGTAATGAACTGCCACAATTTTACACGATCTTTTATGATGATCCATATAATACAGCAGAACAAGATTTACAATCAGATTTATGCATGATTACACCGTCAAATTTCAATCCTGTTGAAGATAATGAATTACATATTAAACATACACCAACTGGCCGCTGTGCTGTTCTAAAGTATGTTGGCCCCTACTCTGAAGTTGGTTATGCATATGATTGGCTTTTCGGTGAATGGCTTTCTGTCAATGAAGAAGAACCAGATGATCAGCCCCACTTTATGGAATCAAAAAATGATCCACGATCTGTTCCCCCTTCTGAACTGGAAACCTGGATTTATTTACCTCTAAAACAAAAGTTAACATAAACTTAGTAATAAACCTGGAATATTTAAATGAATATTATAAAGCTTAGTGATGTACACAAATCCTATCATTTAGGAGAAACCATCGTTGTATTTTTTATGAATACAACTGGCACAGGTTTGGTAATAACACACAGGACAACAATTATTCAAAAGATGACTTTTACATAAATGAGGCACTATTTCAGGCTAAACTGACTCCAGAATTATTTAGCTCTTACGGCCGTGAAAATCTGCAATGGGGGCCTTCTTTCCTGCGCACACCTTCCAACCCTTTTTTTCTCGACAATGGCCGGGATAATCCAAAAAAAGAAGTGGAAGGTAAAGATTTTCTTAAAGCAATATACCTGCCTAATGACTGGCTTACAGTTGCGGTGATAAGTAACCTTGCACGAGACGGCTTACACACAGACACCCAGGTAGCGGAAGAAAAGTTTAAATCACGGCATGCGCTTAAAATAGATATGATTGGTAGCAATTATAATACGAGCATAATCCTGTCGAGGAAGGAAGGAGGTAATACTACATTTGGAGGCTATATACAGAAAACAGTATCTGATGCATTGATTATGTATTTCGATATGACACTTAATCGTGGAAACTCGATATTGTATCCCAAACTCGATCCAGAGGATCCATAAGGTGAAAGGATATAAATAATTCCCCACGGCACTAGGAAATGCTGAAGCCCATATCAGTCAGACATATTGGTCAGATATTTTTTGTATTCTCTTTTTTTATTTATTATTTGGGAGGGTTATGGCACGAGTGGCCGTTACTTTGTTCCAGGTTATCCAGTTCGGTTTCTTCACTGTAATGGATAAAGGCACGTTTTAAATGCCCTCCCCAGTTACTTGATAAATGTTGCCCCATTTGTTCAATACGATTTTCAATTTGTTTCGTAGTTGCTTCCAGCAAGTCATAGGTTATATCAATTTTATTACCTTTAATCTCTATATTCTTAATGCCCATCATGGTCATAAGTGTTTGGCTAATAACCTTTGCAATATCATCAGGAATTGTTTTATCAAGGTGTAAAGTACGCTGCTTAATAATATTTTTTATGTAATGCTTGGCGGCTGGCTTGCCTACTTGGCCTACATACAAGTTAGGATTAGCGATAAAACGTTCTTGGCACTGTTCGGAACAAAATGTAAATTTCATGTCTTGATAGTCATAAGAAAGACTAGCGTCATCCGTTTCCATAAGACAAACGGGACAATGTGTTTGATTTTCTTGTGAGATAGTCATATTTATTTTATACAACTTAAAAGTTATTTTGGCAAGGGAATAAGCCGTGAGACAAAAATGATAGCCATTAAATGCGATAAGTGCGCCAATTTCGGCACCGACTAATTTAATAGTGACATACAAATATTTGAAAATAAAAAGTAGTAAAAAATATGAGCTTACCAACTAGCAATGGCAAGCGTTAGAGCAATACTATTGTGTGTTGCATGGTCTGCGTTTTAACTAACCGAGGCCATCAGGTTTTGAGCCGGTGAAATAGCGATAATAAGGGACAAAATAAATAACCATATGTTGTCGAACAAGGTTTTCATCTTAATATCCAGATAGCCCCTCAATCGACATAATGTTTGCTTGCCTCATTACCTTTAGCATCAAACTTAATCAATGAATTACGCTTATGAGCGAGTTAATTTGGAAAAATTCAGTTAAAAATAGCAAAAAATACAATGATTTGCCACCATTTACCTAAATAAAGAATGCAAAAGACAGCCTAAACCGTTACACTGTGCGCCCCTTCAGGGTAGCCCTTCTAAAACTGCTAGCAGGATTATTAACGGGCAGTGACAATTAGGAAACACGGGCTAGACTTAACGGTAGCTTGTGGCCTTCCACACATTCCATCTATTTTCGGGACCATACATGACAACTGACACGGTAACCGCGTTTAATCAATTAGCGCTGCAAGAACCCCTATTGAAAGTATTAGATGAAGTGGGCTATGAATCCCCTTCGCCTATTCAAGCTGAAACCATTCCATTAATACTGGAAGGAAAAGACATTATCGGTCAGGCACAAACCGGTACTGGTAAAACAGCCGCTTTTGCGCTTCCACTATTGTCTAACCTTGATTTAAAACAAAAAGATCCACAAGTTTTAGTCCTTGCACCCACTCGAGAACTTGCTATTCAAGTCGCTGAGGCGTTTCAAAAATATGCTTCTAAGTTGAAAGGTTTTCATGTATTGCCTGTTTACGGTGGCGCAGATTACAGTGGTCAAATCCGCGCCTTAAAACGTGGTGTTCATGTTGTTGTAGGCACCCCTGGGCGAGTAATGGATCATATGCGAAAAGGTACTTTAAAACTGAATAACCTGAAAGCACTGGTGCTAGATGAAGCCGATGAAATGCTTCGCATGGGATTTATTGATGACGTTGAATGGGTATTGGAACAAACACCGCCCGATCGACAAATTGCTTTATTTTCGGCGACCATGCCTTCGCAAATTCGTCGTATTGCGACCAAATATTTGAATAACCCTGAGCAAGTTACCATTAAGGTTAAAACTGCCACGGCAGAAACTATTCACCAACGCTTCTGGCCAGTGAGTGGCGTGCATAAGTTGGATGCGTTAACCCGTATTCTTGAAGCTGAAGAATTTGATGCCATGATTATTTTTGTTCGAACTAAAACGGCCACGGTCGAACTCACCGAAAAATTAGAAGCGCGAGGCTACTCAACCGGTGCCATCAATGGTGACATTCAACAAAATCAACGTGAGCGCACTATTCAAAATTTAAAGAACGGCAAACTGGATATTCTTGTTGCAACCGATGTCGCAGCGCGTGGCTTAGACGTTCAACGCATTAGCCATGTTGTTAATTATGATATTCCTTATGATACCGAAGCATATATTCATCGAATTGGTCGAACCGGCCGAGCGGGTCGCAAAGGGGATGCTATTTTATTTGTTGCTCCACGCGAAAAAGGCATGTTAAAAGCCATTGAACGCGCGACTAAAAAAACAATCGAAATAATGGAGCTTCCTTCGACTGAACTCATTAATGACAATCGTGTTGCGCGTTTTAAACAACGTATTACCGATACCCTAGCAAGTGAAGGTCTTGAATTTTATTCAAACTTAATTGAGCAGTATCAACAAGAACATAATATCCCTGCTGAAGAAATTGCAACAGCACTTGCTAAACTTGTACAAGGTGATACGCCCTTCTTATTACAAAATAAACCGGTTCGAAAATCTAAAGAAAATTGGAACCGAGATGATCGCCCGTCAAGAAATAAAAGAGACGGTGGTAAACGTCGAGAGCGTTCCCCCCGAAATGAATCATCAAAACCTGATGCCGGTATGCAACGCTTTCGAATAGAAGTCGGCCATAATCATAAAATAAAACCGGGGAATATTGTTGGCGCCATTGCCAATGAAGCCGGTATTGATAGTCAGTATATTGGTCGTATTAATATTAGTGACGATTACAGTTTAGTTGATCTACCAAACGATATCCCTAAAGATATTTTTAATGATCTAAAAAAGGTTCGGGTAGCAGGCCAGCAATTAAAAATATCGCCATTAGGTGGTGATGAAGATTCGTGCAGTAAAAAATCTTCTTATGATAGAAAACCACAAAATAAAAAGCCTCGGTATAAATCTAAAGACCGACAACAAAAAGATAAAACGCATAAAGATTCTGATGCTAGCCCTAAAAGTAAGGCGCGCAGCAAAAACAGTGCTAATAAGAAAAAATTTGGTGATGACAAACCACGTAAAAAACTAACATTATAATTAGCTATAAACCCTAGCTTCCCAGTAGGGTTTATCTTTTTTGGTTACAATTTTAATGCAAATTATAAAAATAAATTATAAGTCATTGACCTGAAAATAATTAATTAATTATTCTTATAACCAACTTTATTGGTGCATTTAAAAAGTCTGACATTTTTATTACAATTAATAAAATAAATACTGACTCAGATCAATGATCCGTTACTCAATTTTCGCCACACTATAAAAAAGTAGTGAGGGGATGAGGTAATGGATGAGGTAATGAAATTATTTGAGAAACATATCGTAAAAATAGAAAATAAATGGTTTATAGAAACTCGTACAGGTTACGATGGACCTTTCAAAACTAAAAATAAAGCTAAAGAATACCTGCACTTATTAAAAGATTGTGATGCTGCTCGTTCTGAATTTGCAGGCCTTGAATTTAGTCCTTTTTAATCTACAAAAGAACCATGCTGACGTATGGGCTCATTATGAGGCATTCCCATGCAGATCATAAATTCACTATATTGAGCTGTATTAAATTCAAGCGATACATCGTCTTCAATAAATGCCGCTTGATCAGCCTTAATACTTAAAGAATCTAGGTTAATGTTTCCGTGCATAACATACACAATACCACGCATACTGGGTTGAAAATTAATATCATAATGTCCATCTTTATTTAAAGTAACATGCTGATAAATAACCTCGGTTCTTAATTTTAATGGAGAGCTGTCACCCACTATTATTTTTACTTTGCCATTGTTGATGTTTTCAGTTAAAAATTCATCTGCATTCACCTGTTGATACTCGGCATCTACCTGTTTAAAGCATTTTGGCAAGTTAATCCATAACTGAATACCATTACTCACGCCTGTTTGTGCAGGCATTTCCGAATGTATTAAACCACTTCCCGCTGTAAAACGTTGTGCGCCACCGGCAGTAACGAATGATTCATTACCGAGATTATCTTTATGATTCATTCCTCCTTCAAACATATAGGTTATCGCTTCAAAACCACGATGAGGGTGGTCTGGAAAACCTCGACCAGAGGCAAGCGTAAAATGATCCCATAAGACAAATGGATCAAAATTCATCACTTCGCGCAAAGGGAATAAGCGTTTCACATCAACCCCATCACCTTCAGGTACAATGGCAACATCTCTGATATTAATTGTCATGATTTACTCCTGAACTTTTTATTTCGATCATGCGGCATGTTAAAATCCAAATACGGCCCCTGTGGAATAATTTGTGTTGGATTCACACTGGTATGACTGACATAATAATGTCGTTTAATATAATCAATATCAACCGTCTCGGCAATTCCCTGCATCTGATATAATTCACGCATAAAGTTAGACAAATTTGGATAATCCACAATGCGTTTTAAATTGCATTTAAAGTGCCCAACATACACGGCATCAAAACGAATTAAGGTTGTAAACAAACGCCAGTCGGCTTCTGTTAATTTATCTCCTGTTAAGTAACGCTGCGTTGATAATATGGCTTCAACATTTTCCAACTCGGCAAATAAACGATCGAATGCTTTATTATACGCAAGCTGCGTTGAAGCAAAACCACAACGGTAAACACCATTGTTGATGTTGTTATAAATCGGTTTATTAATAGCATCAATATCAGATTGCAGGTTTTCTGGATAAAAATTATCTTGTACGTTGGTTAATTCATTAAATGCACTATTGAACATACGAATAATTTCAGATGATTCGTTGTTAACAACCGTATTTCGTTTTTTATCCCATAATATGGGTACTGTAATTTGTCCAGTAAAGTTCTTATCCGCTTTTTGATACAGTTGATACAGGTAATTAAAACCAAAGATATGATCTTTATATTGTCCTTCGCTTGCAAAAGACCAACCGTTATCTAGCATCTCTGCCTCAACATAAGAAATACCAACAATGGATTCCAGTTTTTTTAAATGGCGAAAGATAATTGTACGATGTGCCCAAGGACAAGCCGGCGATACATATAAATGATAGCGCCCTACTTCTGCCTTAAAACCATCCTCACCACTTGAACCAGCTTTACCATCGACAGTAACCCAATTTCTAAATGAGGATTCCATACGTTTAAATTCACCTTGTTCAAGTTCTTTATCCAACCAACTGTCCACAAGTTCACCTTTGATTAACATGCCCATAATGTGATTCCTTTATCTATTGTTACCACGGCTTGCAATCAAGCCGTGTTGTGAGTGAATTTATTTTGATATTTTAGCGTCTAAACTCAACTGGCCTGCACCATGTATTACAAGCAACATAAATCCACCCGTAATGGACAAATTTTTCATAAACATAATGGATTGTATTTGATCGCTCAGATTAAAATGAAAAATAAAGGCGGCAACCAGTGAAAATAGAGCCAACGCCGCCGCCGCCCACTTTGTTTTTAAACCAGCGATAACCATTAGGCCACCGCCAATTTCCAGAATAATCACTAAAGGCAACAGTGTACCTGGTACCCCCATACTAGTCATATAGGCTACCGTACCGGCATAAGCTCCTATTTTTCCAAATCCAGCAACAACAAACATCAATCCCAAAAGGATACGAGCTACGACTTCTATTAGTTTGTTCATTTTATTCTCCTGTTTTAAGTTGATAGAAACATTATATGGAAAATATTTAGATTAAAAAGCACATAATTATACCTTTACATATCTAATAATTAGATATATCTTGGTATTATGAATCCACCTAAAGTTAGTCTGGATCAATGGCGAGCCCTGATTGCCGTCATTGATTATGCCGGTTATGCGCAGGCAGCCGAGCAACTACATCGCAGCCAGTCATCCGTGAGCTACGCCGTTAACCGTTTGCAAACACAACTTGGCCTTAAGTTCTTGCATATTGAAGGACGCAAAGCCGTATTAAGCGCAGCCGGTAAAGTATTACTACAACGCGTACGCCAATTAGTGGCCGATGCCAGTGCGATTGAACAACAGGCACACTATCTTGAGCAAGGTTGGGAAGCCGAGATCCGGCTTGCAGTTGAAGCATCCTTTCCAACCCGGTATTTAATGCAGGTGTTAAAATCATTTGAATCGCTGACAAAAGAAACGCGGGTTCGCCTACATGAAGTCATCTTATCAGGTGCAGAAGATATTTTACGAAAAGGCGATGCCGATTTAATAATCAGCCCTTATATCCCTGATGGTTTTTTAGGTGAGGAGTTATTAAAAGTAAAGTTTATCGCGACCGCACATCCAGACCATCCCCTGCATAAGATTAAGCACAAATTAACAACCCATGATCTTAATCGGGAAACACATGTTATTGTGAGTGATTCAGGAACAAAAGGCATTGATTCTGGCTGGATTGGCAATATTCATCGTTGGACTGTCACCAATATGGAGTCTGCACGAAAAATTATAGGTAATGGACTGGGTTTTGGCTGGTTGCCTGAACATGAAATTAAACAGGCCGTTAACAACGGGGACTTAAAGTACCTGCCATTAAAAGAAGGACAGATTATCAAAAGTAATCTTTATCTTGTTTATGCCCATCCCGAACAGGTTGGCCCCGCAACTCAGCAACTTGCTGAGTTATTAAAACAGATCTGTCGTAAGCAGAAATAGTAACAAAGCTATTTTAATAATGATTTTACTTTATTAAGCAGAATATCAGACGACCAATCTCGGCCTCCAATGGCACGGTAAATAATATAACCGTTTTTATCGAGTACAAACGTGGTGGGTAACCCTAAAACAGGCCACTCATTGATTATATCACCACTAGTGTCCAGTAATACCTGAAAATCAATGGGATAGTCGGCCATAAAGTTAAAAATAGTATCTGCATCTTCACCTACATTGATAGCAATCATAGCAATACCGGATGTTTTAATTTTCTGCCAACCTTTATTCATTGATGGTAGCTCACGTCGGCAAGGTGGACACCAAGTTGCCCAAAAATTAATAATAACAGGTTTACCCTGATAATCTTTTAATGAATGTTGGGTGCCATCCATATCTTTCAAAGTGAAATTTTTTGCCCGTATTTTCTTAGGTAATAAGGTTAACCCTTGTTCGGCATAAACATATTGTGTTGAAAACAATACGACGATGAACAGTAAAATATATTTATATAATGGCTTCATTGTAATTTCTCAGCGATCCTTTGGACAAGTTATTGAATGTATCCATGCGCTTTTAATTTTATTATTGTCCTTCCAAACAACTTTTAAATCAAAAACTGATTTTGGTGGCAAACCAAAACTTATCATTCCCCAACCGTAATCACCCTCACTAGCAAAGATCTGTTGTGTTGGAAATGTTGCCCATGTAAAAGCAATTTTTGCAGCAGCATTAACATCGGAGGTAGACCATTCTTTTCCCCATGTTTCTTTTAGCTTAATATTTTGCAGTTTGTTATTCACGCGTAGTTCCCAATCTTTAAGTGAATAGGAAATGGAGTTAACATGTTTTGAATTGGAAATATTTTTACCGATAGCCTGAAAGATACAACTTAACGCAATATCATTCGCAACTTTGCGAGAAAAACCACGCGCTTGGAAAAATGCACGCGTTTGATCAGGTAAACGTTGAATTAATTCCAACTTAAAGTTACCTTCGGTCAAAGCCCATGAGATTAACTGCGTTGATGGGTTTTTATTCATACTAACAGCAGCAAAAGTATTTACCGCCAAAACCAATAGTACAATTATTAAATAATTCTGTTTTTGTAGTAACCGCATTATTCTTTAAATTATCATTATATATATCTTATATATCGTTAAGCATTACAACCGTCAAGTCAATATAAAAAGTCGCCTGAAACTTGCCGTTTAAATTAACAGATAATTAAATCTTTAAAATCAAATATATAGCCCACATTTAATATAAATTCATTTCTATTGAAAACATTATAATCCTTGCTATCTATTTTTGATTAGGCTATTGTCCGCTTTATGAGCCGCTACTTCACTATGCTATTACTTCTTGTTGTTTTAACAACGCAGTCTGCGTGGGCGATGCATAGTGAAATTACTGTTCAACATTTAGATGATACTCATATTGTATTAATGTCTAACTCTGATTCAACAACGGTTAGTTTTGAGTCTTGTGACCATCTCTGCCATGCTGCGGCCCATTTACTCGGTTTACTTTCTACCTGTTCGGCTGAATTTAGTACGATGGTACATACACAAAAAATATCAGCCTACGGATTAAATACACTTTTCAAATACCAACCATCCATTCCACCTCCCATTAGCTAAACCTTTTTTTATTCTATTTTATATTTCTGTGTGCGCTTGCATGACGGGTGCGCCTATATTTACAGTAATACTTTAAGGTTTATAGTATGTACAAATTTAATCGTCAGCATATTTTTAATATGTTGTTAGTTCCATGTGTTTTATTTACAGAAGTAGCGTTGGCTGAACCATTATCAAATAGCCAGACACAAGTCGAAAGCAGCAATGTCAGTACCTATACGCCTGCACCTGATGCTTTAACTAACTTTATTTCACTTAACATCAAAAAACATCCTCGCTTTATAGCGGCAAAAGAAAAACTTGATGCCGCGATACAAGTATACAAAGCGGCAGATCAAGCTGTTTATAATCCGGAAATTGAACTTGATACCGAAAAAACCAGCATCCGGACATCAACCATTGGTATTAACCAGACAATAGACTGGAGCGATCAACGCGGAGCTAAAACATTAGCTGCAAAACAGAATTTAATCGCAGCAAAGTTCAGTTTTCAACGAGAGCGTCAACTGCTAGTAAGGGATTTATTAACCGTCCTCAGTAATTATCAATTTAAAAAGGATCTGGCTAAACTATCTCAACACCGAATTAGTTTAATGAAAGACTTTCGTGATATTGCAAAACAAAAATACCGCGCAGGTGACTTGAATCAGGTTGGATTGTATTTAGCTCAACTCGCCTACTCCGAAGCCGTCCTAAATAATGCACAGATATTGGTCGACAAGGTTTCTGCTGAACAAGACTTTTATGCTTTATACGGTTCTGGCAACTTAGCTCCCCCCTCAATGAACTATGTTTTCCCCACAATTAATTTACCCCAAGACATGACAAACTTTGCACTCACACTGCCTCAAATGAAAATAGTCCGTGCAAGAGTAAAAGCAAGCAAAGCGAATATAGCCTTGAGAAAAAGTGAAACAAGTGCCAACCCCACTATTGGTATTCGTGGCGGAAAAGAAGATAAAATCTCTCTAGTTGGTTTAACGATTTCATTCCCATTAAATATCAGAAATACATATAAAGCTGAAATTCAGGCAGCACAACATGATTATTTGAAAAATGAACAGCTTGCGCAACAGACCTTTCGTAATTTAAAGCGTGATATTGTCACCGCAACAAAAAAATATCAGTTAACCCAAAAAGCATGGCAACAATGGAGAACGAATGGGAAAGTTAGTGTTAAACAACAGTTCATTATTCTTAAGAAATTATGGGTAACTGGAGATTTAAGCACTGCCGATTATCTGGTGCAAATCAAACAAAATTTGGACACACAATCAGCCGGTTTAAATTTACAAATCACTTTATGGGAAAGTTGGTTTGAGTGGTTAGAACAAACCGCACGTATTGAATCATGGCTAAAAATAAATTTATTAGGTGATAAATAAAATGAAAAAATTAGTAACCTTTATCGTAATTACATTATTTTTAATAACCGGCTGCGGTCAGGAAAATAATGCCAGCAATGAAAAAAGTGAAGTATCTCATGCAACCACTGACAGCCATGCTGATAAATCAACTCATAACGAATCAGAGAACGAAAACCCTGAACACAATAATTCCGGCATTGTTAAATTAACCCCCACCCAAATGAAAATGGCAGATATTAAGGTTGAAACATTAAATCTGAAAAATATTGCCATTAGTATCGATGCTCCCGGTGAAGTAAAATTAAATGCTTATAAAACAATAAAAGTAACCCCTCGTATTGCCGCACAGGTTATCGCTCGACATGCTGTACTCGGTGACCTCGTTAAGGTTGGACAAGCTCTGGTAACACTATCAAGTGTTGAAATGGCAGATGCACAGGGTCAACTCCTGCTTGCAGATAAAGAATGGAAACGAGTTGTTCGATTAGGTAAAAAAGTGGTGTCTCAACGTCGTTTTATTACTGCAAAAGTAAATTATGAAAAATCACTGGCCAGTGTAAAGGCATACGGAATGACAAAAAGTGAAATTTCGGCTTTATTAGCAGGTAAAAGACTCGCAGATGGTTCTTTTAAACTTATTGCTAATCAGGCAGGTAGAGTATTACATGATGTGTTCACAGTAGGCCAACGTGTTGAAGCCGGCTATGAACTTATGGTTATTGCAGACGAATCAACAATGTGGGTAGAAGCACGCGTAACACCGGCTAATGCAAGCAAGGTGAAAGTTGGCAATGATACAGAAATATCTTTTAACGGTAAAACAATACCGGCAAAAGTTATTCAACTTCACCACTCTCTCGATGAAACAACACGAACATCGGCTGTTCGTATCGAAGTCAATAATAAAGATGATTTATTGCACTCGGGCATGTTTGTGAGTGTCAAAATCAATACTACCGACACACGAAAAGGATTTTCATTACCCGAAGCAGCCGTATTACGTAGCCCTGAT
This sequence comes from uncultured Thioalkalispiraceae bacterium, assembly GCA_964472525.1. Classification (GTDB taxonomy): domain Bacteria; phylum Pseudomonadota; class Gammaproteobacteria; order UBA6429; family Thiohalophilaceae; genus SZUA-37. The sequence continues at coordinate 51,951 of CAYYLL010000005.1, forward strand.
GGCGACTGGCAAATATTTGTTGAACAAGACGAAGCCGGTAAATTTAAAGCTATCGAAATAAAAGTAGACCAGGTTCATAATGGACAGGCGATTATTTCCGGCATTAAGGCTGGCGTACGTGTTGTAACACAAGGTGCGTTTTCTGTTCAGTCTGAACTGGCTAAAAGCGGCTTTTCTGTGCATAACCATTAAAGGGTAACGCAACCATGTTAAATAATATTATCGATTGGTCGGTACGCAACCGACTGTTAGTAGTGCTGGCTTTATTAGCTTCCATTGTGGGTGCCATATTAATTTTACCCAAACTTAATCTAGATGCTTTTCCTGATGTAACCAATGTGCAGGTTCAAATTAATACCGAAGCTCAAGGCCTTGCGGCAGAAGAAGTAGAGCAACTGATCACCTTCCCTATCGAGGCGGTTATGTATGCTTTACCTGATGTTGAAGAAGTACGCTCAATATCAAAAACAGGTTTATCTGTGATCACCGTTGTTTTTAAAGAAGGTACTGATATTTATTTTGCACGTCAGCTAGTCTTCGAACGGTTACAAGCAGCACGCGAACAAATCCCTAAAGGTATTGGCACCCCCGGTATTGGTCCGAACTCATCCGGTTTAGGGCAAGTATTTCAGTATATTTTGCGCGCAGATGATCCGGAAAAATATGACATCATTACATTACGCAGCTTTAATGACTGGATTGTGAAATTATTATTAATGCCTGTTGGTGGTGTCACCGAAGTTTTATCTTTTGGTGGTGAAGTACGACAATATCAGGTGCAGTTAAATCCTAAACGCCTTCTCGCCTATGGCTTAACCGGTGATGATGTTGCCAAGGCTGTTGAAGACAACAATCGTAATTCAGGTGGCTGGTATATGGATCGAGGTGAAGAACAACTCGTTGTCCGTGGCGTTGGCTGGGTGCGTAGTGGTAAGGAAGGTTTACGTGATATTAGCAACATTCCGTTAAAAACAATCAAGGGTACTGTTATTCGTGTTAAGGACGTTGCAAAAGTTGCCTTTGGCCCGGAAACACGCCAAGGTGCCGTTAGCCTTACACGACGAGATAAAAATGGTAAACCCGTTGCATTAGGAGAAGTTGTTGCAGGTGTTGTATTAAAACGTTTAGGTGCTAACACTAAGTCAACGATTGACGGTATTAAAGCAAGAATAGTTGCAATACAAGCGGCGTTACCCGATGGGGTAAGACTAGAACCATTTTATGATCAGTCCGATTTAGTTGATCAAGCTGTATCCACCGTAACGAAAGCGTTGCTAGAAGCATTCGTATTAATTGTGATTGTACTTATGTTATTTTTAGTAAACGTACGAGCTACTTTTCTTGTTTTACTTTCGGTCCCTATTTCTATTGGACTCGCTTTAATGGCGATGGCTTTTTGGGGTATTTCTGCTAATTTAATGTCACTGGGTGGACTCGCCATTGCCATAGGAATGATGATTGATGGCTCTGTTGTTATGATGGAACATATTTATAGCCATTTAACAGAGGCCGATAAGCAGGATGGAGAAAACCATATTATTGCCACTAATGATCCAGACCCTTATGACACAAAAAATGATACACATGGAATCGCTTTACGTATTCAAGAAGCCGCACGCGAAGTAGCTCGTCCGGTATTTTTTGCAGTACTCATTATTATTATTGTGTTTGCACCTTTATTCAGTCTGGAAGGCGTTGAAGGAAAGTTATTTCAACCGATGGCGATATCCATTGTATTGGCAATGGTTGCATCATTATTCGTTGCCTTGGCAGTTGTTCCGGCATTAGCAACCTATTTATTTACACGCGGAGTGGAACATAAAGATGGTTATATCATGCCAGCTTTAAATCGCTACTATAGGAAGATATTACCCTTAGCACTCCAACAACGTAAAAAAGTGATTATAATTGCGGTTGCTTTATTTGCCTTCTCACTTGTTTTAGTTCCATTTTTAGGAACAGAATTTGTACCAGAACTTGAGGAAGGCACAATCAACGTCCGCACCACTCTGGCACCTTCGGCCAGTTTAAAAACGGCGCTTAAAATTGCCGGCAAACTGGAAGCCGCTTTGCTTACCTTTCCGGAAGTCACTTATGCAACCAGTCGTATTGGTCGACCTGAAATTGGTGGTGATCCGGAAGCCGTATCCAATGTAGAAATTTTTGTAGGTTTAAAACCTGTTTCTGAATGGACCAGTGCCTCTAATCGAATTGAGTTACAGAAATTAATGGAAAAGAAAATGAGTCAATACCCCGGTTTACTTTTCTCTTTCTCTCAACCGATTGCAACACGTGTGGATGAATTATTATCAGGTGTGCGCGCACAACTGGCGATTAAACTATTTGGTTCAAATTTAAAAATACTTGCTAAAAAAGGAGCCGAAATAGAATCATTAGTTAAAAAAGTAAAAGGAACCCGTGGTGTTGCCATGGAACAAATTGGTGGCGAAGCACAACTGGCTATTCGACCTGATCGTGATGTTTTGTCTCGTTACGGTATTTCTGTTAGCCAAGTCATGGATTTGGTTTCAGAAGCCATTGGTGGCCGAGAAGCCGGGCAAGTTATCAATGGTAATGAACGTTACGACATATATGTTCGCCTTGCCAAGAAATATCGAAACAATATCGAAGCGATACGCAACCTTATTATACAAGCACCTTCTGGCGCATTGGTAAAACTACGTGATGTTGCAAAGGTTAATATTGAAACTGGGCCACCGCAAATTCGTCGGGATGATGTACAACGTCGCGTGGTTATCCAGTCCAATGTTGAAGGACGCGACATGGGTGGCTTGGTTGCTGAACTTCGCCAAAGAATTAAAAAAGAAATAGACTTGCCACCTGGGTATGCAGTCGTTTTTGGTGGGCAATTTGAGAATCAACAACGTGCGCAAGCGCGCTTAATGATAGTTGTCCCCTTATCATTAGGTTTGATCTTCTTGTTACTTTATTTTGCATTTAGTTCAATGGGGCAGGCATTACTGATTATGCTTAATGTTCCACTTGCACTTATCGGTGGTATCGCCGCACTCTTTATTTCAGGTCAATATTTATCTGTTCCCGGCTCCATTGGTTTTATTGCACTATTTGGTGTTGCTGTATTAAACGGTGTTGTAATGGTGAATGCAATCAACCAGAGAGTATTTGGTGGCGCTAAAATACAAGATGCTGTATTTGATGGAGCCTTATCACGCTTACGACCTGTGCTGATGACTGCTGCTATCGCTGCTCTGGGTTTAATCCCAATGTTGTTAGCAACAGGAGTGGGGTCAGAAGTACAACGCCCTCTTGCTACGGTTGTTGTTGGTGGTTTATTTTCATCGACGTTATTAACGCTGATTGTTGTTCCAGTGTTATATGAGCGATTCTCAAAATATATACTTAAATCTTAAATAGATAACCGCATAAATAAAAGGATTTGTTTATGCGGAATATTTATTCTATTCAATATTCAAAATAATGAAATAACAATGTCTGATCACTCTAATAAATGTGGCTGTGATATTTCAAGCAACATAACTCAACAAGTACGTAATGTACTTATCATTGTTCTGTTATTGAATGCTGGGATGTTTATCGCAGAATTTTCTGCTGGAATAATAAGTGAGTCAACGGCGCTATTAGCTGATTCTCTCGACATGCTTGCCGATGCTATCGTTTATGCGATTGGTTTGTACGCACTAGGCCGTTCATCACTTTGGAAAACGCGAGCCGCGTTAACCAATGGAATTTTACAATTAGTGCTGGGCTTCGGTGTTTCTGTGGAAGTTGTTCGCAGGCTGATAGCCGGCGGGATCCCACATTATGAAACAATGGGTGTTTTAGGAATACTGGCCCTGCTTGCTAACACGATTAGCTTTATACTTTTACTCCGTTATAAAGATGGTGATATTAATATGCGTGCAACTTGGTTATGCACACGTAATGATATGATCGCAAATATTGGTGTTTTAGCTGCCGCCTATTTTGTTTACCAATTTCAGTCCTATTGGCCCGATATTATTATTGGCATGATTATCGCCATTATTGTCATACATTCAGCAATTCGAATTATTATAGAAGCAAAAAATAAGCAAATTCATTGAGTTACATTTAAATGTTTCACCTTATTATACATTCTAGTTATTGTTTACCTAAGTAACAAAGGGTACAGAATACCCTCCATTTTGTCTGCTAATATTATAATCAATATGGGCATCACGGTACGTTGTTCTGTTGATGCCATGAACAGATGTAGGTGGTAAATATTATGTCATGTAGTCACACGTCAAATTGTCAGTTGTACCCGTTATTAGCAATGGAACCCGCATTAATGTTATGGAAAAAACATTATTGTGAAAATAATTTTGAAAAATGTAAACGTTATCATTATTCACTTGAAGGTAAAGTTGCACCTCTCACACTGTTACCTAATGGGAAAATGTTGGAAAAACGCACCACGACCGAAATCAATACGGCTGCATTATTTAATGCGATAGAAAAAAAGCGTATCCCTGTTGTTAAATCAATCATTAAAATAGGCCTCGGCAGTAGAAACTTACAAACAAGCGCAGGTCTAAGCCCACTGATGGCGGCGGCAGGTATTGGTAGTGAAGAACTTGTCAAGCTAATGCTTGCCGAAGGCTGCAATCCATGGAAAAAAACATTAAAAGGCAGAACAGCTTTAGACTATGCCATAAAAAGCGGCAGCATTAAATGTGAAAACCTGATACGCGCACAATTACTTGCTACACCGGAAGAAGAATTTAAAGCAATAGCTGAAGCTGCTCAAATAAATTCAAGTAATACAGACCGCTCATTTTTGGTGAAAATGTTTCAAAAATTAAATCCATTTACTTCAACAGGTGAAGCATGAGTGCCTATTGGCCATGGTGGTTAGGTGCGCTCGGTCTTACTGGGATTAGCCTATTATATTTTTTGTTGATTGGGCGATTGCTAGGCGTATCTGGCAGTTGGGCTAAGGTTGTCTTCTGGCGTGAGCAACAAAAAATGTATAAAGAAAATGAAGCACTAAGTTCACAAGGAGCCGAAGCAATAAACAGTACACTACTGGCAGAAACACTCGCTGAATTTGGTGAAGATGCGATGGCCGAGTTAGGTCATGGCACACCACAGCAAACAAAAGAAGCCATGATTGAAAAAGAAAGTCGATGGACATCACACCTGACCTTTCTTGTTTCAATTTTTGTTGGTTCGTTACTTGCTTCTATTTTAACCGGTCACTTCCAATTTAGACTGAACTTAAGCACTATCCATAGCCAGATATTTGGAGGCTTGTGGGAAGTATGGATCGCTCTTTTTTTTGGCGGCATTATGGTTGGTTTTGGCACTCAAATGGCGGGAGGTTGCACATCAGGGCATGGCCTTAGTGGTTCTGCACGTATGATGCCAGCAAGCTTACTTTCGACATTTATTTTCGTAACATCCGCCGTGTCACTATCATTAGTTATGAAAGCATTTATATCATGAATGAGCATTTAAAATATTCTATTACCGGGTTATTATTTGGAGCCGTTATTACAAGTATTGGTTTTGGTGATTACAATGAACTTTTTCGTATGTTTACCTTAACCGATGTCCGTATGTGGTTGACCTTTGCTGGCGGTGTATTTTTTACGATGACTATATTTTTTATCATACGAAAACACATCCCAAAACTGGATAAAAAACTACAACCCGGTACGCTACCAGGTAGCATGATGTTTGGATTTGGTTGGGCAATTTCAGGTGCATGTCCGGCAATTGTTTTTGTACATCTTGGGGGTGGTTCTCTTGCCGCCATTGCAACTGTTTTTGGTATTACCTTTGGTGTTTGGTTACATCGATACCTACATGCAAAACTTTTTCGTTGGGATACTGGAACTTGTGGTGTTTAGGTGTGATTAGACAGTATCTTTGAATTGGCTATCAAGTTCATCAATGATGGGACAGCCATCTTCACTACCACGACATAAGTTAAGCAATAGAGTCAGTTCGTTTTTTAATGTTGTTAACTCACTCACCTGTTCTTCTATTGCGGTAAGTTTTAAGGCCGTTAATTGCCTGATGCTATCTTTAGCCGTTTGAGGCACCTCACGCATTTTAAGTAAGTCTTTTATTTCATCCAGTGAAAAATTCATGTATTGGGCACGTTTAATAAAACGTAATCGAGATAAATCTTTATCACTATACTGTCGAATCCCTGATGTGGTGCGTGAAATATTTGTTAATAACCCAATTTTTTCATAATAACGTAAGGTATCAGCCGTTACATTGAATTGTCTTGTGACATCCCCAATACGATATAGCGCCATTATAAACACCCATTAATTGATAAACTAGATAGCATAGAATAGACAGTTTACTCCCATTCTAGTTCCATATATACATACAGTGTATTTCGTCCCAGTAACATTTCATAGCCAATCAAACGGACAAAGGATATTCTTTTAAACTGCTTACATATTCAATCTGTCCACCATTTTTTGTGAGCCATAACTGAATCAATCAATACCATAGATGAATAATATATAAAATTTCTCAATATTTAATAATAAAAAAGTATTCATTTAATAAATAAAAACCGGTTAGTACTAGAGTAACTCCTGCAATCAGTTCAAATAATTTTTGGTGCTTTGCCAGTATCTGCAAAGACTCCAACCAGCCCATACTCCATGCACCCAAAATAATAGGGATACTCCTACCCAATGCAAATGCAAGTAACAATGCAAAACCAAACAGTGGCGAACCGATGCTGGCACTAGCTGTCAATGCCACCAGTAAAGCCGGTGTACAAAAAGGACAGACCGCAACAGAAAAAGGAATACCAAGCAAAAAGGCACCCCAAATACCTGTGACCATGTGGCCTTTCATACCGAACCAACGTAAACGAATATTAATAACTCCAGCCCACATTAAACCCATAATAATCAGTAGTGGCCCAAGGAATAAACCCCACTCACGCCCCATCACTGATTTTACCCACTCACCGCCCAATGCAGCGATAACACCAAGTGATACATGAGTGACCAACATGCCTAATACAAACGCTCCCCCCATCATCAAGGCACCACGTTCTTCATGTGCTTTAGTTACATAAGCCAGCATCATCGGCACCGAAGCAAAAGAAACAGGATTAAAACTAAAAATAAAACCGGCAAGAAAACCAATGCCAATACCTGTCCAACTAGCATGTTCTAATGCAGCCTTCAGTGTTCCAACATTAATATTTAACGCAGGAATCAACAGAAAAATAGCTGCACTTATTAGTAAAACAGCGGTTAGATACGGACTGCCTTTTGCAGCACGATTTAATAACTCTAAGCCTTGGTTGTTAATACCTTTATATGACGTAATCACCATGGGCAATGTAAAAAAACTGGAGAACAGTATGCCGGACAAGATGGCCAACGGAATGGAGTTGACAGTGACAACCAGGCCAAGAACCACCACAACTAAAAGCAAGGTGCATGCGGGTAAGGTTAAACCTAGCCGTATGGCAAAAGGTAGTTTTTTAGTGTTGGGGATTAATTTAAAAAATTCTAAATGTGGTACAGGAAGATAAATAAATCGTGAAACAATATAAATAATTGAAATAGCGGCTAAAATCAGGCTTGGTTGAAAAACTTTCCAGTGAGGTGTATTCAAGAATAGAACTGCTACAACAAAAATACTCACTAACAACAGGGTTCGGCTAATCCAGACTGAAAACAAATTATGACAACATGAATTCTTTTCGATTTTTGCATGCACTCTTTTTGAAAAAAGTGTATGCGTTGCGATGGTGCAAGGTTCAAAAAAAGCCAACAGACCTAGTATGATGGCACTGGAAATAAGAAATGTAATCATAATAATTAACCTTGCAATCTTTTTTCTAATTCAGTACGCAAAATCTTCACTGAAGGTAAACTTGAGAAAATAAGTTCACCATTAATAGCAATTGAAGGTGTTGTCATTACACCAAGGGATACCGCATAATCTAATTCATCCAATATATTCACTTCTCGCCATTCAATTTTATTGTCATCTTTACTGGCATCTATTTTTTTAACTAATTGGCGCAAAACATCTTTCGCATGGTTGCATTTACTACAACCCGGTGACGAAAACACTTCAACTCTTATTGGAATATTATTCACCTTACTCATATAGTTATTTATAATCCTAACCAAATACGTACGGGCAACAGGATATAAGCAGCAGTAAAACCAATACTCCAGATAGCGACTGAAGTCCAATATATCCGTTTATTCCATTTTAATGCTGTACTACATGCTTGACCTAGTGCAGGATCGCTTGGGCAGGAACGTCCCGGTCGGTACATTAACCAACCAGACATCGCTAACATCAATCCAGAAAAAGCAAACACCCAAATTTTATACTGACTTAAAACAATTAAAAATGGAAAAGCACTGGTCATTGCAGCAACCGTTGCACCTAAGCCAAGTGTGACGAAGATAATCGGGATGGCACAGCAAATTAATGTACCGGTTGTCGTGAACAGAGTGGAAATGGTAACACTGTTGTCTTTGAGGTTAGATGTTTGAACACTCACTAAAATAACTCCACTTTAATATTTTAAAAACTATTCTGTTTAATCTGGATTATCATAGTAAATGACGTACACTTTTACTTAATCGGTGTAGTTTTCATACTGCGATAGGTAAAGCCTGAGTCATTAAATAATTTTTTGAGTTTAGCTTCTTTAAGCTCCATACCTGCTTTTGCATCCACACTAACTAAACCTTTATTAAGGTCAACTTTAATATTACTAATGCCGTCTATTTTTTTAAATTTTTTCTCAATGCCATAAGCACAGAATGGACAAGCTAAACCATCAACACGGATATTATAGTGTGTACCTACTGCGGCATAACTCACTTGCATGGAGCTAAACAGTACCACTACGCCAAACATACTCATTAATATTGTCTTTCTCATTTTATTACTCCTTAGTTATTAATTTATTAAATTGACTATAAGTGCCATTCAAAACTAATCTTGGCGCGATAATCTGATTTTTCTTGTGTACCATTCAAGTCACTGATTATGGGCAATTGTATACCGCCTCTTACGGCAAAATTTTTGATGGTCCACATAAATCCAGGAGCAATAAACCATTCATCACCTCCCGTATTAAGAACGGTATTACCGTTGAGTGTCGCCCGGTCACCAAGCTCGCCATTGAGTTCCAGTAAATAAACCATATCCGGTTCGATATAACTCGTCAGGTGGGGACGCACACCTACAACAAAGTCAACCCGGGTTTTGCTACCCCGTTTTAAACCTGCACTGTTGGTTCCATTTTCACGATACCGTACACTCGCCCAACGATACCAGGAACGACCTTCGTAACCATATGACAGGCCAACTACACTATCGGTGGTGCCTGTACCTAATGCGGGGGCTGTGTTTTTATCGCCCGTTTGACCAAACAGTTTTAATGAAATGGCTGCACTTTCTTGTAAGCCCAGACTATCTCTGCGCCAGAAGCGGTACTTGGTAAACACCGCTGCATCACCATAACCACTTGAGGCATTGCCATTATCGGCTTTAATAGCATAGGGAATATCAATTCCCATTGCCCAGTCTCCAGTTAAACCATAAGTCACTTCCAGCCCCAATTTATTTTCAACTTCAGAACCTTTTTTGGATGTTTCTAATTCAGTTGCAACTTCATATCCCTCTTTAAAAAGAACATGCGGGCCTTGTCCAAAAATAGGATCGTGTGCAAATGCACTGCTAATGGAAAAACTGGATAAAAATATTAAACTTAGTCCAAATTTTATTTTATGTTGAAGAACCATTATTTACCTCGTTCATATATGCTTAATATCAAGCTATGTTTGTTGTTAAGTCACTTAATTTCTTAACTTGAGGTAATCATAGAAGCTGGAGTGAACTCCAGGTCAAGCGTTTTATGTCCTAAATCCCAATTTTTTTGCAATTAATTCACTAAAAAGTGAAATTAAGGGGAAAATAGAACCTCCAATAAAAGCAGCATTATGGTAGTAGTCGGTTAATCCATTTTACGAATTTGCGTGTCCCAGCACTAAACAATTTGGGCGCATAAGCTGAATTCACCACACGTCGATGGATTTGTGCCAGCGTCGGATACGCGTAAATGGCTGCAGAAATGTCCCTTATCTTAGTGCCTGTTTGCATGGCTAAAACAATTTCATGGATAAGTTCACCTGCATGCGGACCCAAAATTGACGCGCCTAGTATTTTCCCCTTGTGTGTCACCAGTTTATAGAAGCCTGCTGTTAAATAGACTTTAACAGTAATATATTATTTTTTCGTCACTCTTCCCCTACGAGAATTAAAACAAAGGAAACCATAATTAATTACTTGTTTCTGTGCAGCTCACTTATAAGTCCCTTAATTCTTAATAAGTCACCGTCCAGTGCCGGCTGGCCATACCACCATTGATAATCTGGTGATTGATGTCCAATACCAAGGTATACATTCCTTAAGTGCTGCTGCATTGATTTCATTATTGTTCTGGCGGGTTTAAGTTTAGCACGACTGAATTTTACGGATGCCTGATCGATAAGCTTTAATCCTTCACGTACTTTTTTGCGAGCGATCTCCAACATGCTTTCACCATTAACTAATAAACGTGTGATATATCGAGGTGCATGGCAGTTCTGACAGACACTGCGTATTCTGCCTTCAATTTTATCTGCTGCATTATTATCCATTAACGAAGGTCGGGTCATATTGTTTATATTATGATCTGCACTATGTAGATGGCAATAACTACAACCTGGGGCACGATAGTTTGCCATAGAAAGGGATTGTTGCCAGTCATAACTGTTTTTTTCCAGCTGCATAATGATGCCATGTTTTGAACTGGTATAGCTGTGTACAACGGGTGCTTTTTTTCCACCATGGCAGTCAATGCAAGTTGAGTCACGACGTGCATGGCTGGCTGCTTTCTTATGAAGTTTTCCATGGCAGGCAACACAATTAGTTACAGGTTGCGTACGGGCATGAATACTTTTCCCCCAGTCTTTTATCAGCTGGGGCTTGTCTTTTTCATGGCATTGAATGCAGGCTTTGTTTTCAATAATACCTGTTGGGGCGGGCTTATCGGCGGCATATGTCTGGATACTGATTAGACCTAAAATAAAAACCGGAAAATATTTTCTGAATAAACAGAATCCCATTAGTTATTCTCCCGGTTAAAATCAGTATATTCACCCTTCAACCAGATATCTTTAATAGTGCTTTCATCTATTTTTATTTTTCCTTGTGTCCGTAGTTTTTCTGCCTTGAGTTTTATTTCTTTCAAACTTATATCTATTGATTTATGTGCTTTGTTAACAAAGGAAATATCACCATGGGCAGAACCCTTGTAGGCACCCAGATTTCCGAAGTACCACATTTCAAAATAGTCCCGTTCGATGGGCGATACATTATAAAAAGCAGAGGCCTGTCCTTCAAAAAAACCAATTCGTTCTCGTTGAAATAAACTATCTGCATCGTCACCAGGGTAAAAAGGTCGCTGAGCGACGGATGGGAACAGGTTATTACTTGCACGCAGATCTTTAAGAATACCTTCAGCTTCATAGAGCTTGTTCCATGTTCGTTTACGTTCAACATCCATGGATTTAAGTTGCTGTGCTGACCAATCCTTATCATGGCAATCACTGCAAAGCTTTATCCACTTCTTACGTTTTATTTTATTACCTGCACTTAATGGATTAATTTCTTTAAGACCAAATTTCCAGATTGATTTATCCGCCACCTGATGCTTGCCTTCATCCATATGACAATAAGCACAGGTGGGTGCCGGATAATTACCCTTTTTAAGTGGTTTTGACCAGTCCCAGTTTTCACCTTCTTTAAGATAAATCTGACCATGAGCAGAATTAAAAAATGTTTCATCATCAGGGTGTGGCGGTCCACTATGACAGGTAATGCAGGCTTCAGGTCGTCGTGCTTCGGCAGCACTGAATTTATGACGACTATGACAAGAGTCACATTTGGTGGCAACTGAATGACATTGCAGGCAAGCGGTTACTTCAGCCTTTGGTTTATCAACAAAATGTTTTGCATCCAATGCTCGCTCCATCGCCAGTGCATGACTGGGGAAACCATAACGTTTTTCATCTTTAAACTGGTTATGCTGTTTGCTATGGCATGTGGCACAGACTTTCGGTGTGGGTAAATGCAGATTCTCATGGTTGCTGCCATGACAGGCGTTGCAATAAACTTTTTTATCTACTTTTGAATGACGTGATGCCTGCCAGTCTTTTACAATCCCCGGCGTTACTGCCTTATGACAATTGATACAGTCTTTGCCCTCAAAGACACCTACAACTGATTTTACTGATTGATAAAAATCATCAGGATTCCAGTAAGCAAAAAGTGCATCCGGTAACCAGTCACGAGAATATAAGCCGGCACCCTCACCGCTCTTGCTCCAGTTAACATAATAAAAACCAGCCGGAATAAAAATCAGGGAAAGAATGACCGGTATCCAAATATACTTTACATGTCTGGATTTCATGAACGCCCTTTCCACCAGCGCACAAAACCCAGTAAGAGCAGAATAAGTACAGATATCCAGAGTAACAAAAATAAACCGCCTCCAGCTCCCTGCTGTGTACCTGCTATGACTTGTTCGCTATTTTCTAATAACATCATGTGACCTTTATTGTGATGAGCACAGACAGCTGATGAAAATAACATCATTAAAATTGCCATTACAAATTTCATCCGTGTTCTCCAGCTTGATACTTCGTGGCTGCAACTGTGATTGGTTGTTTAATATTAATTTTCTGTTTGAACTTTGTTCTGATTTTCTCTAGAGGCTTAAAGCTTTGCAAAATACCCTCTGCTGCAGTTCGTCCTGAAACAATTGCCGTTACCACCAGATCCGGCCCATTGGTATTATCGCCACCAGCATAGATTTTTTTATGGCTGGTCTGCCCCCGTTTGTTAATAACAATGGTGCCCTGCTCATTGGTCTGTATATCCAGTTGAGTCATCCAGTTTTCTGTTTTGTTAATCTGGCCTATAGCAAAGATAACTGAATCACAATCTATACTGGTATCAATATCATGATTTTTAAAGCAGATACTGCTCACTGTTTTATCCCCCCGTATTTCCACAGGATAATGATCAAACACAAAATGCACACCTTCATCCACTGCTGCCAGTTTTTCTTTAGCTGAAGCACGCATTTTTTCTTCTGAGCCACGATAAACAACCGTTACTTTTGATGCCCCCTGGCGTATTGCAGAGCGGGCACAGTCCATAGCACTGTCTCCACCACCTAATACAATGACCTGTTTAGCATTCATAGCGGTGTAATTCTGCTGCTGATTAATTTCAGACAGATATGAAATAGCATCTGTTACACCAATCAATTGCTGACCGGGTAATTTTAAATTTCGTGAACTTTGTGCGCCCGTACCCATAAAAATAGCATCATTATTTTGAAGCAGTTGTTGTAAAAGTTCTGCATCAACATTTTTAGCCAGTTCAAATACTACACCTTGTTGTTGTAATAATTCATAGCGTTTTTTCAACATACTTTTATCTAATTTAAAAGATGGAACGGCTGTTGCCAGTAAACCACCAATGACTTTTTCCCGCTCATAAACCGTTATCTTGCAACCCGCTTTACTGAGTTCATCAGCACAGGCCAATCCGGCAGGGCCAGCACCTATAATGGCAACCTGCTTTTTAATAGAGGCTGTTTTTATCTGTGCTTGCCAGTTATTTTCTAATGCGGTATTTGTGAGATAACGCTCAATTGCACCAATGGTGACTGCACCACCAGGCTCATTTGCTTTGGTACATGCTCCTTCACAAAGTCGATGTTGCGGACAAAGTGTTCCACAAATTTCAGGCATGTTACTGGTGCTTTGCGCAATGACTGCTGCCTGTTGTATATTTCCTGCAGCTACTTGTTCCAACCATTCCGGAATACGATTTTGTAATGGACATGCATTACTGCAACCGGGTAAACCACAATCCAGACAGCGACTGGCCTGTGCTTGCATACTGGCAAGCTCGGGGGTACGAGTTATTTCAGCCCAATCTGTTTTACGTTCAATCGCAGGTCGCAGATCGTAGTCTTTACGGTTGATATTGGCTGGCTTATCACGTTTTAGTAAGTAGCTGGCATTTTGTACCAGCGTTTTTTTAAACAGATTTCGTACATCTCTAATTTCCAGTGCATCAGTGGGACAGGACACCACGCATCGAGCACAACCCATGCAATCTTCCAGTGCGGTAACACGGCCAGCATCCATACCCTGATGCCACACAGGTATTCCCATATCACATACCTGTTCACAACGTTGGCAGTCAATACACTTTTCCGTGTCCATGTTAATACCATAAAAACCCGCATGATTAAGCAAGCCAAAAGTTGCACCGTAAGGACAGAGATAACGACAATAAAAACGATTACCAACTAACGGGGCGATAAAAAAACTGCCAAAATAAGTCATGGCAACAACTAAATAAAAACCACCAACAAAGCTGACCGTCCAGGAGTTAGGAGGGAACTGTGTCACCACCATCACACCAACATAGTAACTAAAGAAAATCCATTTGGAATGACGTAATGCCCAGGTCCAGTTAGAGCGCAGGGTACGATCACGAAAAACAAAACCAACCGTTTCTCGAATACCAACACAGGGGCAGTTAAATCCACAGATAATCCGGCGACCAAACAAAAACACTGCAGCAAGAATTAAAAAGAAAGTAATCGTTCCGGGAACATGTAAAGATGGAAAAACAGGCTGAGCCCAGAGAAAACCAACATAAGGTTCATAAACAGGATACAGCCAGGGAATTAACCACCAGAATACGGTGACCATGGTCACCAGAATAATCAGACGTTTTCGGGTGTAAATGTTTTTTTCTGCAATAATTCGCCAAAGTCCAAAACCCAGAATAATGGCATATTCCGTATAACGATTTAGCCAGATAGGATTTTCAAACCACATCAACCAGCTTTCATTTAGCCAGCCAACAAAAGCGAGGGTAAAAGCCAGCATACTGAATATCTGAACGGACAGGCTATAACGCGATGGCATAAGATCCTGTTGCGAGCTATTCAGGCTACGGGGCTGATGGTTAATTATGTTTTTGCTTTGCATCACTCTATTCTTTTCACTGTAGTAAAATCTTTTGTAAAAGCACGAACAGATAAGTTTTATAAATTATATTCCATTGATATCATTTTAAATTACACTCTTGAACATAATATAACTGGCAACAAAAACTAAAAATATTCCAAAGCCTCGCTGTAACAACGCAGCGGGTAAACGATTACTAATATGGCTACCGATAATACTGCTAACGATAGCGACACCCGTAAAACTTGCCATTAACGAATAGTTAATTTCAACTGCACCTGCATAACCGGCGAATCCTGCGAACGATTTAAGTGCAACAATACTCAGAGAAGTACCAACAGCCTGTTTCATTGACAAGCCAGATAACAGAACTAATGCAGGTACAATTAAGAATCCACCACCAACACCCACTACCCCAGTTAATACTCCTACTGTTACACCGTGAATGGCAATATGTGTATATTGAAATTTGTCGCAACTACCATCAAGGCATTCCACAGCAGCAGCAGCAACAGACTTATGATTTTGTTTTTGATTCAACATTTTCCATGCGGCGGCATACATAACGAGGGCAAAGATAGTTAGTTGAATCGTGACAGGTGTGATAACACCCAATAATGCACCACCATAGGTGCCCATCATCCCAAAAGCACCAAAGACTGCAGTCACTTTTAAATTAACATTGCCATGCCGCCAATGCTGTACGGATGTAATTGTTGCCGTAATCGCTACAATTCCAAGACTCATCGCAATGGCAGATTTTGGCTCAATATTTAGCAAATAAAGCAATGCTGGTGTTGTTGCTATCGAGCCCCCACTACCAAAGATTCCTAACAATAAACCTGTAAATAAACCCGCTAAAAGAATTGTTAAAGACATAAAACACCTGCTATTCAATTAATTACTTGAATAATAGAATAACGTATACTGAAACAATGTCAAGCATAAACAGGGGAAAGTCACTAAATAATCTATCTTATTGATTTACATAGCTTTACAATGATGAAGATTGTTTCAACAGTTTAAAATTAGCTAACTAGACAATTATCTAGGTCACGCATAATCCCCATTTTATTTAAAACGCTGAGTGAAATAATCTCGATACGGTTAATCTCACTCTTTTCCGATGATTGCAGCATAAAAGCACCTTCAGAGTAATTGATCACAACAAAACCAGTATTCGTATGAACAAAGCCTTTAATCCGTTCGGCATGTAGCTGCCCTAAAAACACGCTAAGCTTTTGTGCATCAAAAATGCAAGCCGCTGGTAACTCAATGCTCACCTTATTAAAGCTGGATTCAAATTCCCCGCTAAGTAATGCTCGGCCAGCAAGCTTAGAAGATTGATGTGCCGCGTTGAGCCACTCCAGCTGTATTTCACCCTGAGTCACCCATGCAGTGGATTTGACACCGTTGTATTGTGCGATAAAGTCGGCAAAATATTGTTTATCTTCGCTACCACATAAGTCGGTTTTATTGGCGACCACCCTGTCGGCTACATCGAGCTGATCGATAAATAATTCACTTTCGAGGTAACGTGCTTCTTTTAACTTCCGGGGATCAAGCAAGCACAGGCAAGCTCGCATATCTAGTACGCCGTGATAGAGTTGTTCAGTTAATGATTTCAGAATTTTACGGGGATGCCCCATTCCACTGGGTTCAATAATCAATCTGTCAGGATGAGTTTGTTTTAATAGTTGGTTAACTGCAACTTGCAACGGCAAGCCTGCCGCACAGCAGATGCAACCTCCGGGAACTTGCTTAATCGTAATGGATGTATCATTATTTTGCATAAGATGGCCATCAATCCCCATCTCACCAAACTCATTAACCAGAACAGCCCAATGCTCGGTAGGCAAACGTTTATTAAGCAGTTTAATAATGGCTGTTGTTTTACCTACACCTAAAAAACCGGTAATAATATTGGTCTTAACATTGCAGATAGGTTGATTATTTTGTGTCATTAGCGATTAATAGATATAGTATACTGAGTGAGTCATTAAACGTTTGAAAATATCCGCTATTTTAGCATTTAACTACAATGAACAATTAACTTAAGGTATCAAGCTACATGCAAGAAACACAGGCAGCCTTCTCGCAATTACGTGAAGATTTACAGTCCGTCATTATAGGCCAGTCTGCTCTCATCGACAGACTCATTATTGGTTTACTAACCGGAGGTCATTTATTGCTTGAAGGACCACCGGGACTGGCAAAAACAACGGCGGTTAAAGCACTGGCTAGCGGTGTGCATGCCCATTTTCAACGTATTCAATTTACGCCCGACCTGATGCCATCAGATATTACCGGCAGTGATATCTTTGACCCGAATACCAGTGAATTTAAATTCTCTGCAGGTCCACTTTTTAATGAAATCGTTTTAGCTGACGAAATCAACCGTGCGCCACCCAAAGTTCAATCGGCACTGCTCGAAGCAATGGGGGAACATCAGGTATCCGTTGGCAGTACGACTCATCCGCTTCCTGATTTGTTTTTTGTTATGGCAACCCAGAATCCATTAGAGCAAATGGGCACCTACCCGTTACCAGAAGCACAACTTGATCGTTTCTTATTACATGTGGTCATTGACTACCCGTCCAATGAAAATGAATTACTTATTTTAAAGCGTGATCGTCAAACTCATTTTGGTGATGACAATTTATTGAACTCAAGCTTATTACAACCCGAAACAGTATTAAAAGCACGACGTCAGGTTGCAGAAATACATGTTGAAGAATCGCTGGAAAAATATGTGGTCAATATTGTAACTGCCACACGTGATATTGAAAAAATTGATAATAGTTGGGGCGGTTATATAGACTCACCTGCATCACCTCGAGCATCAATCTCGTTATTACGTGCTGCAAGCGCGTTGGCTTATCTGAATGCACGTGATTATCTTATTCCCGATGATATTATTGAAGTTGCTCCCGATATTTTACGTCATCGTATTATTCCCAGTTTTACTGCTAAAGCAAATAATGTCACCGCCGATCAACTTATCGATAAAATTATTGAATTGATCAATATTCCATAAAATCATACATACATGTTGCCTACTTTCTTCTCTAATAAGCTCCAAACCTTTAACAAAAAGACTATCAACGATGTTAGTCTGTCTGATGATGAAATTAATCAACTACAGGAAAAAGCAAAAACCAGTCGCTTAACATATTCTGAATCAAACAAAATATCGCTAGAAAGCATGGCCGGCGATCTACAATCACGTACTCGCGGTTCGGGGATTGACTTTGAAGAAAATAAACCTTACCAGTCAGGCAGTGATTCACGTCATATTAACTGGCGAACTTATGCTCGTACACAGCAACTTTACACCAATATTTACAATGAAGATAAACGTCCATCTTTCTACCTTGTTCTGGATCAACGTCGAGATATGTACTTTGGCACACGCAAACAACTTAAAATTAAGCAGGCACTCAATATTGCTATATTTTCGATTTTTAAAGCCATGCAACAACAACACACCGTTGCAGGTATACAAATTCTAAAAAAGCCACAATGGCATGCCTCTTATACAGGCCAGAGTTCAGCGTTATCTTTTATAAAAATATTGAACACTCCCGCCTTATTTAAAGAGAATAATTTAAGTGAACCCGCATTAAACGATATATTAAATAAAATACAACTTAGGGATGGCGCTGAACTCATGATAATAAGTGATTTTCATGATATGGATGATAAAACAATCACTGCTTTATATAACATTAGCCGAAACCATAAAACAAATTTAACTCAAATTTTGGACCCAATTGAAATTAAATTACCCAATCAAGGCCACTTTAATATAAAAGAGAATTCATTATCCCTCCCTCTAAAAATAAATTGTAATAACAAAAAACTTATCAACCAATATAAAAATAGACTTAAAGAACAATTTGAAATATACCAATCCCAATGTCAAAACATGGGTGTGGTATTTAGCCGATATTTAACAACAGATAATATATTCCAACCTTAATAATGAACAATTTAATTAAAAATAACTACAACTGGAAAGATATTATTGAGCCCACCAATATTACTGAAACAATCCCAGTGTGGGAATACATAGTAATATTTTTAATCGCATTATTAATATCTTTTGTCTTAGTTAAATATTTTAATATTATATTACGATTTAAACTTTGGATTTTAACCTTCAAGATTAAAAAAACGATGGATTCACGAAAAATTGCAAAAAAAATACTTTCATTATTTAGGCTTGAAAAAGATACAATTTATATTGAAAAAAAATTACACTTAAATAAAAAAATTGGAGTAGATTACCGATTAGAATTATTAAAAGCTTGTTATGCTAATACAATAGCTAGCCCGAAACATATTATCACACTCATTAAAATGCCAACCAAATGGTTATAAGCTAATGAGCGGCACCCCCCATTTTGAATCAATATATTTTTTGCAACCTGTCTGGCTCTATATTTTTGCAGCTTTGTCTTTTTTTATATTGATACTAAAAAAAGTTACCTTTAATAATATATTGCATCGGCTAACCTTTAAATACACCTACCATCATCCTTATTATAAATTATTAACCCAAATAATAAATAAACAAGGGCGTTCACAAACAGATAAAACACTTTATTTTAAAAAAATATTTAACCTGCTACTTGTAAGCCTTCTCTTTATTGCCCTAGCTGCACCCTATCAAACAGGGGAAAAAATTCCCGAACCACCTAATAATCGTGACATTGTCTTTCTGGTAGACAATGAAGTAAGCATGGTACTTAAAGACTACTTTATTGACAAAAAACGTGTCACTCGATTAACAATGGTAAAAAGTGTGCTTTTAAATTTTGCTAACAAATTATCAGGTAATCGTATTAGTCTTATCACTTACTCAGAAGAGGCTCATACGCTCCTACCCTTTACCACCGACACTAATTTGATCAAGAAAATGATTCCTAGGCTTGAAACCACGTTAACTGGTAGAACTAGCAACCCCCAAAAAGCTTTGTTATACACACTTAATTATTTACATAATACTCGTTTAAACGATAAATCATCAGCTCCAAGTATTATATTGATAACCGATGTATTAAGGCCACCAAGAGATATTGACCCAAGAATTGTTGCGGAATATATAAAACAAAAAGGTTATAAACTTTATGTGGTTGCAATTGGGTCTAATACTTATAAAAAATCAGATGTCAATAACTCAACATTAATTTATCACCCCGCCAGTTTTGAACGACTTAAAAATATTGCACAATCTGCAAAAGGAGAGTTTTTTTGGGCAAAAAATACAGCATCATTAACAGGGATTATACAAGAAATATTAAAGTCTAAAAAAACAAAAATAAAAACTGAACCCAAATACATTAAAATCCCGCTATATCAATGGCCATTAGGAGTTTTCTTACTTTTAGTGTTCAGCCATTATTTAATACGTTCATTCTCATTCAAAAATCACCATGTTTAATTTTATTACACCACTTAATTTTAGTGACCCCTATTTCTTAATCGGGATGTTTTTACCCCCTGTTATTCTTATCATATCGTATTTAAGAAACTTTATTTCCCCCAACCGTTATTGCGATAAAAAATTACTTACCTGGGTTATTGAAAAAAATAAAAATTCATTATCGAACACTATTTTTCATGGGAAAATAGTGGCCTCCATAGCGTGGATATTATTTTGCATTGCCTTATCCGGCCCAAGAATAAGTATCGATGAACGTTCATCTGTTAATCAAAAAACCTATAATAATGCAACGGTTATCGTACTGGATTTATCCAGATCAATGCTAGCCGAAGATGTTTATCCTAATCGAATATCAAAAGCAAAACTTCTTATTGATACTATTCTGGCCACAACCACTCAACGATTATTCAGTCTGGTCGTATATGCAAATAATGCACATACCGTTATCCCTTTAACATACGACAGTAGCGTGATCCGACAGGTTATAAAATCAATACGACCTAATATGCTGCCAGTTGAAGGTTCAAACTATAAAGCTGGACTAAAACAGGCTATTACATTATTAAATCAGTCTGCAGTAAAGAATAAATCCATTATTTTATTCAGTGATGGCGATTTTAGCCAGAAAAAAATATTGTCTAAACTGCCGACAGCCAAAAACATTCAGATTAATGTTTTTGGCATAGGAACCCCTCAAGGACAGGCTATTCCCCTTAAAAAAGGAGGTTGGTTAACCTATAAAAATCATGCTGTTATTAGCCGATTGAATAAAACCAACCTTAAAGAAATAGCAGCCTATTACAAAGGGAAATATCAAACGGCTAATACAGATTTAGATACAACAAATATTAAATTAACCGCTTTCCCTGTCAAGCATTCTTCTATTCAAACATCAAGCCATACGGTTATTATATGGAAGCAACTGTATAACTGGTTTTTAATTCCAGCCATATTTTTTTACCTGTTAGGCACTATTACAATAAGTAGCACTTCTTTACGTTTTCGCACCCGTATAAAGGCTAATAAAATTAACCATATAGCCATATATTTAATGGTTGGACTTTTATTTATTTTTTCGACAATACCTTCATCATCTGAAGCAAAGGAGTCTCCATTAGATCTAGCAAACAAGGCCTATCTTAAGAAGAACTACATAAAAGCTGAATCCTTATTCAAAAAATCCACTGGCTTTGATGCCATTTTTGGTCAGGCTAATTCTTTATATAAACAAAAGAACTATTTAAAAGCCATTCACTATTATATTAAAGCCGTGCTAGCAACTAATAACCAGAAAAGACGTGCATGGGCTTTATATAATCTAGCTAACAGTTATTACCTTATTGGCGATTATCCGCAAGCTATTAACCTATACAAAGATACTTTAAAATACAAACCCAATTTCAACAAAGCAGAGATAAACCTAAAATATGCAATCACTTTGGATAAGAAAGTTAAAAAAGCCCTCGCCTTACTTCGTAAGATGAAAAAGACATCATCAACACGAGCTAGCTCGGGCCCCAGAATATCTGATGTAGAACAAGGTATCGACGTTGGAAACTCAAAAGTAACATTAGGAGACAATACGGATAAACTCACACTCTATTCTTTACCTTTAGACGAGAAATTAGCCAATCTGTTGATTCAAAGAGGAATAAAATATTCAAGAATAAGTTCAACTAAGATAGACAAACCATCACTAAACAAGGATTGGAATTTTGACCACACGACACTCGATATGGTTGAATTACTAGTCAATCAGGAAAAAATAGATAACTTCAATTTGTGGAAACGATTATTTGAAATTGAAGAAGGCTTCCCCGCTCCAGTAGAAAAACCTCATACAAAACCCGGTGCTAACCCATGGTGATGTCTATACCAAAGATTGGTATAGCGGTATTAATATGCTATATGCTACTAGCTTTTAATTATGCAATAGCTGCTCAAGAAAAACAGGTTGAATCAACCAATATTCATTTGATTACCCATAAAAAAACAATTGAATATGGTAAATCGTTTAAAATTAAACTTAAGGTGCCACTAAAGAATAAAATCAATATTTCAACCTTGCTTAAGCCATTAAAAAGCAACTTTAATTATTCAATAATAAGTCAGCTCAGCAATAAAACCTATGTGATTTATAAAGTAAAACTATTTCCTTCACACGAAGGAATAGTTTTAATTCCTGCATTGAAATACAAACAATATAAAAGTACTCCAGTCAATATTACGGTTACAGCTCCATTAACACAAAATAACCAATCTATTCTAGTCAGCATTGATGAAACTAATTTAAACCCGTGGGTTAGAGAACAAACTAGGATAATAGTTACCATAACAACGACTGAAAAAAATATAATATTAAACAATGCCAATATTAATCAAAAAGGTAATGATAGTTATCTTATTCCACAAACAACTCGAAAGATAACAATCAACGGGGAAACACGTTACAAACATAAAATTGGTTGGGATGTTTTTTTTCTATATGCACAAAATACAATACTATCTCTACCCGTAATTGAATATGTAAAGAATGGAGTTCCCCGATATAAATTTTACTTCCAAAAAATAAGTTTCAACGTAAAGAAACTTCCCATTTATATTAACCCCACTATTCCTGTCGGGAAAATTATATTAAGCTCACGCTATCTGGAATTACCTAAAACGCTATTGCAACCCAACAATACAGCGATTATACAATACACTTTGACGGGCAAGGGTGTTCCGACAAAATGGTTACCATCATTAGTCCAGATATACGGTCTTTCAAAAAATACAGATATCAATTTTTCTCTACTTAATATTCAGCTTAATACGAGTGTTCTAAATAATAGTATTATCGGTAAAAAAATAACAGACTTTGCATTTACACCGTTATCAAATGGTTTTCTACCTATTAAAAATATCCAACTGCAATATTTTGATCCTGAAACAGGTTTATTAAAATCAATAATATATAAGCATCCTAAACTGCTTGTTTTACACTGGTTTATACAGATAATATTAATATTAATTTCTCTTTATATTATTTATGTCATAACTTTAAAAACCTTCTGGTTCATTATTCGTTTATTTAGAAAACATAAATATTATTCAAAATACAGACTTAAAATTCGTAACGCAGAAACATTTAATGACATTAAAGAAGCTTTAAAAGATTACTCAAGAGCAAAAGAATGGCCAACAAATATAACGACAAATCAATGGCTTTACAGGTTAAGTCGTGAATACAATATACCGGATAGTCTGACTAATGTATGCGATACATTAAATAAAAGTCTGTATGCAATAGATTATTCATATGAGATAGATGGAACGAAAGAAATATTTCTAAATATATTAACTAATCTTAAAAGAAAACCAAAAAATATAATAATTTATCTTAACCTAGCAAGGATTAATTCAGCTTACCTTTTCCGTTAGACTTTATAGGAACGGTAATAATCGAAACACCTTCCTCGTTAAGACTTTTTATTTCATTCTGGGTTGCCTGACCGTATATATTTTGTGGTTCAGTTTCACCATAATAAATTTTTCGAACTTCATCAGGGAAATCATTTCCAACGTATGTAAAATTATCTTCCACATAATCCGATAATTTTTCAATAAATTGTTCAGAAATCATTTTTATTTCTTGAGGACTAACAACCGATGATGATTTTTCTTTTTTAAAATTTGACTTTATTGAAAGAGTATTAATTCGACTTGCTGTGGGAGTTTTTAGGATACTTTCACTACCACATTGAGGGCAACTTACCAGATTGTTTTTTATTTGACGATCAAATTCGTCTTTATTTTTAAACCAACCTTCAAAGTGGTGTTCATGATTACATTTAAGATTGAAAATTATCATACTGCTTACTGTTACTATAATTAAATTATGCTTGTCTAGGAATATCTAAAATATTTATATTTTCATTATTGTGAACTTTTGCAACTGAAATATTTTTTGCCTTAAAAATTAAAGTATAGTCGCCAATCTCAATGATTGCGCCATCAATAAGCTGCTGCATATCAATTCTTTTATTGTCTACATAGGTTCCATTTTTACTACTCATGTCACGAATAAAGAATTCATTTTCATGATAAATAATAATAGCATGTTGCCGACTGATTTTATCACTTTTAATTCTTATATCGTTATCAGAATGTCGACCAATGTGCAGACGTTTTTTGTTAACTAAATATTCTTGTAGGTAGCTTCCATTTTTGCTTAGAATAATAAAAAATTCATAAGCATTGCTGATTTTTGTTTCGGTAAACTTGAATATCTTACCTGTCGGTTCCATACCAAACGGAACCCATTGTAATTCTTCTACCGCAGACTCAAGAATATTTGAATTAATTGATTTTTTATTTTCAACATAGGCCGCTAATAGTGCATGATCAAACAAAACATTAATTAACCGCGCCCTACCCCCAGTATAGAGGTAAATAAGAGGAGTCACGTCAGCAGTAAATTCAACCTCGTGAGATGGGCCTGCTATTTTTAAACGATGTGAAATATAATTTTTTATTTCTTCTTTTAACATCGCGTCTAAATGATAACGTAATTTTATTTTTCGTGTTAAAGAAGATAACTCGCTCGACTCAAGTGTTACAGAAAATTCTGGCTGCCCAATTAAAATTATCCTTAGCAGAGGTGTACCATCCATAGATTGCAATTCGGTTAAAGTTTTAACTAATAATAAAACATCTGTTTTTAAATTTTGTGCTTCATCAACAATGAGAACAATTTTTTTCTTTGCATATTGCTGTTCAAGCAGATACTCCGTTAATTTTTCAAGAAGCTCTGCCTTACTGTTTACAAATAAATTAATTCCAAATTCAAGTAGTAACATTTGGAGAAATTCATTAGGACTTAATTGTGTTTGATGAATTTTTGCAACCAGATATCCCGGCCCCAGAGTCGACATAAATGCCTGACTTAATGTTGTTTTCCCAGAGCCAATTTCACCCGTGAGTACACAAATATTTTCTGCATCAGATCGAATTAATTTTTTGAACATCGCAAGAGCGGCTAAATGTCCTTCACTATTAAATAAAAACTTGTGATCGGAATTCAACTTAAAAGGGCGTTCATGCAAATTAAAAAAGTTTAGGTACATTTTCACAGTATGTCGATTGTTATATATATGCGTATAATACACAATTCCAGACGCAATTTATGGTCAAAATATGACATTTTAATGATTTTTCGTGTATTTTAGTGGCTGATGTCTTAATATTAAATGGCATGTAAGCCTTTGAAATATATGTGTTTTTAAAACACCGTATTAGAGGCAGCAAATTAAGTTATAACCTATTGATATTTAAGTGAAATTCACGCTTAAAAATCTAATATCTCAGGTGCAAATTGACGAAGACTCTTTAAATCTTCAGCCGTATCAATATCCCACAGGCTATTGAGAATAGTATAAGTCTTATTTCCATCCTGTAACTTTGAAATCGTTTGTTCAAAAACAATGTCCATTCCCCAGTTAACCCCCTCAAACAAGCCTGGAAAATGTTGGTTTGTACCAATTAAAACATAACCGCCATCCAAGGCAGGCCCAATCACCACCTGTTGCGTTTGTAAACTGACAATGGCTTTATGCAGATAAGTTTTAGAATACAAAATACAATCAGAACCAATAATAATAACACTGTGAGTATCTTGAAGTGACTGTTCTAATGCGTTGGACATGCGTTCGCCTAAATTATTACCTTGTTGTGTGCAAACACGAGTAGTCATTTTTTGTTCAGCGAATAATTTATCAAAATACGAACTCGGTTCACTTTGCCATATTTCAAATGGGCAGAGATTAAATTCTGACAAATCTGTTATTATTTTTTTTATTAGCCGAGCTTGTAATTCAGCTGCACCCTCTTTTCCTAATGCAGGAATTAAGCGTGATTTACATTTTCCTGCAATGGGTGGTTTTGTAAAAACAAGAATTCGATTATTGGGATAAGAGAAACTCACCATCTTTAATCGTATAGTTTGACTAGTCGGCTAGGCGGCACACCTAAAAAATACAGCAAACGCAAGAACCACATTAATAAAATGGTTTGTAGATAACCATGTATTTCCCAACGGCGACTTGATGATATAACGGCTTCACTCACACACGCAGGACGAGATAGTTTCTTTAGGTTTTTAGATAGTGCAATATCTTCCATTAAAGGAATATCTTTAAAACCATGGATAAGCTCAAAAGATTTTTTATATGTAAAAATAACTTGGTCACCCGTAGCAATACCAGAAAGGCGGGAACGTAGATTCATAAAAAATTCAATCATACGCAAAAAAACATGCGTACCACTTAATTTTATTTTAAAAAATCCCCACTGTTTATTTTGTAAAGCTACTAGTATAAGTTGCTCAAGCTCAACGGGGACCAACGTATCAGCATGTAAAAAAACAAGTATGTTATTCGAAGCCTGTTTCGCTCCCATGTTCATTTGTTTTGCACGCCCTTTGTCTGAATTCAATACTTTAGTTGCGTATTGATTACAAATAGAAAGAGTTTTATCGGTACTACCTCCATCAACAATAATAATTTCATGTCCATTAGCTTTTAAAGCTGAAAGTCTAGACAAGGTTTTATTGATTGAACATGCTTCATTCAGCGTTGGTATAATAATCGAAAGGTGCGATGCTGGAATAATATTTTACCCACAGAAAGAGCTAGAGGCGGGTTTATTTCCAGAACCAACGCTCGAACCAATTTTAGAGTCAGCAATAGCTCGCACAGTAAAGAGTGAGTCTACCCACGTAGAGGCACAACAGGGGCTTTTCTCTGGTTCGATAAAAATGAAATCTTTGACTAACGTGCTATAACGTAGTGCATTAAAATGAACATCACTGACTGCAATACGATCGCCGCGATCAAAAACATAGCCCTTGTCATCCGTTACAGATGCAAATGCTCCTTTATACATTACCGTATGGCCTGCGTCTAAGGCCGTCGATTGTTCAGGCTTAACTGCTGTTAATGTCACTGAACGGAACTCAATATTATTAATTATTTTCCAAGGTGTGTTATCCCATTTATCATAGGCAACCGAATAAAAACCAGCATCAATGAACTTTTGCAAAAATTCTTTTTCTTGAAAAACCCCTGAAATACAGCCACTCCATAGCTCTGGATCGGCTTTCATTTCGTCCGGTACAAATTCATCACTGATAATATCAGAAATAGCAACCCGACCACCGGGTTTTAAAACTCGAAATATTTCAGTGATCAGTTGTAATTTTTGCGTGTCATCCACTAAGTTTAATACACAATTCGAAACGATTAAATCAATTGAGTTATCAGCAATAAGAGGCTGATTATGCTTTTGTTTTATTTGCCATGCATCAAATTTTTCCAGATCATCTTTATTTTGTACCGGGTGTTCCTTTAAATAAATATCGGCTGCGTTTAAATCTAGAGCTAAATCCTGAATGTGTCCATAATGAAAATTGACACGGTCACCACCAATTTTATCTGCCATCTCCTGCTTGTATTTTTGTGCTAGATTTAACATGTCCTGATTCATATCCAAACCAATCACATGACCCAACTCTCCCACTAATTGAGCCGCAATATAACAAATTTTCCCACCACCACTGCCTAGATCAAGGACTGTATCACCTCCACGTACATAGCGTGATGGATCACCACAACCATAATCACGCTCCAAAATTTCCTTGGGTAAAATTTTTAATAAGTCGGTATTATAATCAACCGGGCAGCACAGATCGGCTTGCTGTGCCTTTGCACCTTCTGAATAACGTTCTAATACAGATGACTTTACGTCCATTACTTCAACTCCAAATTTAATCTAATAGTGCCCCACCACAACTGCTACCCTGCCCAGCTGTACAGCCGTAACAATGGTCAGCAATGTAAATGGGTAATTCGTTCAAGGTATCGTTATCAATAGAATCCAGATGTAATTTCTGGTTTGATGTATCTTTAATCGGTAAGTTTAGCATTTGGTTGAAGTCACAGTCATATAAATAACCTTGCCAGTCAACACTTACCATTGAACAGCACATAACCGTGGATAAATTAGTTGGTTGATATGCAGACTTTAATAACAACATGTATTCTTCAAAGGTGCCTTTTGATAAAAGCGTACTACCAAAACGTTTAATCGGCATATTGGTAATAGTATATAAAGCATTAAACACGATACCATGATCGCTCAATAATTTTTCTTTATAATCACGTTCCAAATCTTGTTGCGATGGTGGTAAAAATGCACCGCCCGGATTATAAACTAGGTTAAGCTGCAACGCTGAGTTAGCTTGCCCGTATCCGAGGTCATTTAACATTTTTAAACCTTGTAAACTTTTTTTATAAACACCCTTACCACGTTGGCCATCAACATTGCCTTCAGTATAGCAGGGTAATGAAGCAATCACTTCAACTTTATTGGTCGCTAAAAAATTTGCTAAATCTTCCTGCCCCGGTTCAGTTAAAATAGTTAAATTACACCTATCCATAATATGTACGGACATATTTGTAGCCTGTTCGACTAAATAACGAAACTCAGGATTAAGTTCAGGCGCACCACCGGTTAAATCAAGATTATTAACCTTTAGTTTCTCAATAGCTTGCAGTACGGAACCAATCGTTTCTCTGGTCATCACTTCTTTTCGATTAGGCCCGGCATTGACGTGACAATGTAAGCATTGCTGGTTGCATTTATAGCCCAAATTAACCTGCAAGGTTTCAAGCTTTTGTCGTGAAATGGAAGGAAAATCGGAAGGTAATAATTTATCTAGGGTCTCAAGCATTTTAATTCATTTTAACTTTTAATTTAACGTACTACGACACAGGCAAACTAAAATAGTTCATACAAAATAACCAGTCAGCATCAAAAACAATATTAGAATATACTAAAATTATACTCTATAATTGCCCCCTTTCACTAATAGCAGGGTTATTCATGCTCATACTATGGATGAAAATACTTCAAATTGAACTTATTAACATTATGACACACAAAACAGGAGTAGACCATGCGTTGGATACAGTCCCTAAGTTGGCCTATTATTATCTTATTGGTTGCCACCCTAGGCTTGGCACCCTTTAAACCTGAGCCACACATAGTTGAAAAAATCACTATGTTGCTCAACGGACACTTAAGTAAACCGATTGATATTTTTGATTTATTTCTACACGGTACACCTTGGGTATTGTTTACTTTAAAAGTAGGTAGTTTGTTATTTCCAGTAAAAAAATAAACCAACCATCAACCTTAAGATAAAATAAAAGCACCGGTGGGTGTGATGTGCGAATATGATACGATCAATATCACGGTAAAACTACGGTTAAAACTTTTAAACAGGTGCCACTATTATGAAAAATCAAAGCTTATTCTCTTTTGGCCCCGGTATAAATCCCTTTTACCTTATTGATAAATGGCTAAATCCATACGCTTATAACGAACGCATTACATTAAAAGACAAGCCTTTATCCATTGAATGGACTAAACGTGCACAGCGTGAGTTCATAAAAAAAAACAGTCCTCTCATTGTTGAAATGCAATTATATTTTTCATGTGTGGTTAAAAAACGGGTTTTATTTACAGATAATGCCAACTTTAACAGTGCTACGGTTAACGATAATTTGAGTGTTGCTTTTCATCCAGTTGAATCAGCTTCCTGTGACCCCATTGAATTTGCAAAAAATTTTCCCGAAAAAAGAAGATTTGATTCTAGTGCCTCACAAAAAATGCACCCTAAACAATTAAAAATAGATTACAAGAATCAAATATGGCAAGGTGAGTTTAGTATTTAAGATCACGGCGGTACGTTATTGCATTTTATATTTTCAATTAAGGAAAATATTGTCACAAGGAAGATACCTTAAGATATAATATGGTATGCCAATTACCCTTCCTTATTCACCGCCTTTAGACCAACCGGATATTTTATATATTGATAGTGATATCATCGTTGTCAATAAGCCCGCGGGGTTATTGAGTGTACCGGGGCGAGGCGAAGACAAACAGGATTGTCTGATTTCCAGAATACACGCAAGCCATCCTGATGCACTCATCGTGCATCGGCTTGATATGCCAACATCTGGTATTTTAATCCTCGCCAGAAATTCTGATACACATCGGCAACTCAGCAAACAATTTGAAACAAGAAATATTACAAAACAATACACGGCAATGGTACAAGGCTGTGTTAAAGAACAACAGGGCGAAATAAATTTGCCGTTACTAACCGACTGGCCTAATCGCCCTAAACAAAAAGTAGACTACGAACAAGGTAAACCTTCGTTAACCTGTTATGAAATTTTATCAGTCAATACAAAAGAACAGACTACACGTTTAAAACTAACTCCCATTACCGGCCGCTCGCACCAATTAAGAGTACATCTATTATCCATTGGGCATATTATTATCGGAGATGGACTTTATTCTGAAGTTGAAGCCGCTAAAAATAAACGATTACACCTACATGCCAACAAAATTGTATTTTTACATCCATCAACAAATAAAACCATCGTCATCAAGAGTGCTTGTCCTTTTTAAAAGAAAAGACATTATTGTCAAGTAAGGTCTGCCATAGTTTTTTCCAAACAATCCAGTTATGTCCACCTTGTTTCGTGAATACATGACCTTGATTGAGCAATGAAGCCAGTAAACGATGGGTATCATTAAATCTGTCACTATCTCCATAAGCCAAAAATAGTTTTGGATGCTCTTTACTTCGTGTCTCGGCAATTAAATAACGCCATAATCGTACTGTTTTATTAATACTTTTCTCGTGTTTTTCAGACCATACTAAAGGTTGTTTATTTAACAGCAAACCTTCAATATCATGTTTTTCTCCCAGATAAGGCGCAATAAGCACAATACCCTTAATATTACCGGCAAAAGTTTTTTCATAAATAATGGAGTTTAAACCACCAAGAGAAACACCAACTAACCATATGTTTTCATACCCCTGCCGAATAGCCGGTGCAATAATTTCATTCTGTATACGCTCAGCAATATTGCCCGCAGCAACATAGGCAAAACGAGTATCGGCTAAAATAATATCAACACTCGAATATTGTTGTTGAAACATCTGAACAAAATTATGATCTGTAAAGTCTGTTCCGGGGCTATTAATACCGGGGAACATCACAACGAGATCAGGCGTTGGTTTCCCGCTAATAATTTTTTTTAACGTTAAAGGTAATTGACTATCACCATTAGATGAACAAGCAAGCAATATAATACTAAACAATAAAACAAGTGAACTTTTAAGTGGATTTAACATGATGCCCTCAATACAAACAGGTTATCGCCTGCAAAAGATTATGTATACTAATAAATTAGACCATTAAACCAATCAAAGTTTATAATATTTCCTTCTCAAAGACCCGCATACATCGTTTATCTGCTATTATACGCTAATATTTTCAATATCATTACTCCCCACAACCCTATCGAGCTAGAATGACAACAACAGATTTTTCATCCCTGCCCCTATCCAACGAATTTTTAGATAATATTAAGTCATTGGGCTACGAGATGATGACCCCAATCCAAGCCCAAAGCATTCTCCCAATACTAGATGGGAAAGACTTATTGGCTCAGGCAAAAACCGGTAGTGGTAAAACAGCAGCTTTTGCTATTGGTGTATTGCATAGACTGGAACCTAAAACTTATCAAACACAAGCACTGATACTTTGCCCTACGCGTGAATTAGCCGATCAGGTCAGTAAAGAAGTACGTCGTTTGGCACGCGCCATTCCAAACACCAAAATTATTAGCTTATGTGGTGGTAAACCCATTGCGCCACAATTTGCATCACTGGAACATAATCCTCATATCGTTGTAGGTACACCGGGACGGGTCTTAAAGCATTTACAAAAAGGTTCTTTACAACTAGATAATTTGAATACCTTAATATTGGATGAAGCCGACCGTATGTTAGATATGGGTTTTCAAGAAGACATTCAACGTATTATTAGCTTCACTCCGCCACAAAGACAAACTCTGTTATTTTCGGCAACTTACCCGGATGGTATTAAAAAGATCAGTCAAGCTGTACAGAAAAACCCGATTGATATTCGTGTTGAAACCACCCATGACAACAACAAAATTAAACAAGTGTTTTATGAAATACAAAAAGGTGAACGAACAAAAACACTTATTGCCTTACTGCAACATTACAAACCTGAATCAACGGTGGTATTTTGTAATCGAAAACAGCAATGTCAGGAACTGGCTGATGAGTTATGGCAACTAGGTTTTCATGCCCTCGCCTTGCATGGTGACTTGGAACAAAAAGACAGAGATCAGGTACTGGTGCAGTTTTCAAATAAAAGTAGTTCGATATTAATTGCAACCGATGTGGCTGCACGTGGGTTGGATATAAAAGATCTTGAAGCCGTTATTAATTTTGAATTACCCCATGATCCCGAAATACATATTCACCGTATCGGCCGTACGGGTCGAGCAGGTAACGAAGGTTTGGCTTTAAGTTTGTTTATGGCATCTGAAAGTCCCAAAGTGAATAGCATAGAAGAATATCAAAATGGCGCGGTTAAAGTTAAGAAAACAACATCGCTTAGTCCACGGAAAAGCTTTAAACCCACTCCATCAATGACAACACTGAGTATTAATGGTGGACGTAAAAATAAAGTTCGTGCAGGTGATATATTAGGAGCCCTAACCGCAACCACTCATTTATTAGGAAAACAGATTGGTAAAATTGATATTTTTGAAACGTTTGCCTATGTGGCAGTCGAACGCCCTATCGCCAAACAAGCCTTAATGATTTTATCTGAAGGTAAAATAAAAGGTCGCAAGTTTAAGGTAAAAAAACTACGCTAAAAATACCATTGGAACTGTAGGTAATAAAGATAACCCTTCGGCTCTACCTGTACATAAGCATTAAATAATCAGTCGAGTTATCAATCATCTAACTATAAAAAAGTATACAACCTATTCGTTACACATAGGTCAATTTATTTCTATAGATAGTTCTTGCTCAAGTATTGCAATGCGCCGTAAAGCCCTACATTTTCATTGAGGATCAATTTAATTTTTATTTTTTTCATATTAGATGTCATTAAACCTTTATTTGTAAAGGCATCCATAAAACGCTGCTCCTGTAATTTATCTTTTATCCTAGCTCCAATACCACCAGCAATATAAACTTCGTCTACAGGATAAATATGCAAGGCCGCATTACCGGCGGCGGCTCCGTATATATCGATAAAACATTCTAATGCTCGTAGACACAATTCATCATTATTCGAAATAGCATATTCTGTTATAACCTGTGCAGGATCATTGGTTTTCATTGCTTCTAGTGTTGAAATTGATTGCGAAAAGTCCTGTTGTTCCTGTAAAAAATTATAAATTGTGTACAAACCTCGACCCGACAAAATCATTTCCAGACTGACATGCGATTGTTTTTTTTGTAACCATTGAAGTAACTGGCATTGTTGTTCATTTTCAGGAGCAAAACCAACATGACCGGCTTCAGTCGAAAAAGCCGCGTAATGATCATTTATCCAAACTCGATGTGCAACACCCAAGCCTGTGCCTGCACCAATCACAACCGCATTAGGTTGATTGCTACTATCATTAACTTCACCTTGCTGTAATGTTAACGTGTCCGAATCATTTAATTCCTCTATGCCATAGACAACCGCAATAAAATCATTAATAAGCTTTACCTTTGGGATCTGAAAGCAGGAACTCAACTCATGTTCTTGGACAACCCAAGGAAGGTTTGTGACTGCCGCCACACCTGATTTAACCGGGCCCGCGACAGCAAAACAAGCTGCATCTATGTTTGTAGTAATATGATTTTTGTTAGTAAAATCTTCCAGCACTTGAGCGAGGCTGCTAAAGTTGGCACTCGGGTAATTTTTATGGGCGATAATGCGTCTGTCTTTTTCGTATAAGTCTGCACAAATAATCCGTGTATTCGTACCGCCTATGTCGCCTGCCAATACTTTCATGTTCATCCCTGTCATTTATGTAATTTTTTAATAGACCGCCGGTGTTTATAATGATTAATCAAACCATTTGTAGAGTTATCATGTGTAGTAATTTCCTTATCCCCATTCAATTCATCCAAAATACTTGTCGCCAGTTGCTTACCCAATTCAACACCCCATTGATCAAATGAATTGATATTCCATATAATACCCTGAACAAATATCTTATGTTCATACAATGCGATAATAGATCCCAGTGTTTTCGGGTTGAGCGTATCAAATAATAATGAACTGGTTGGCCGGTTACCAAGAAATATTTTATACGGTAGAAGCTGTTTAACCTGTTGCTCATCAAGCCCTTCAGATTTTAGTTGCTCATAGGCTTCATACTCTGTTTTTCCTCGCATTAAAGCTTCAGTCTGTGCAAAAACATTCGACATTAAAGCGCGGTGATGTCTTGCAATACAACGGTAGTCATAAACAGGGGCTAGAATATCTGCCGGTACTAGCTTAGTCCCCTGATGTAACAACTGGAAAAAAGCATGTTGCCCGGCAATACCAATTTCACCAAAAATAACAGGCCCGGTGGTATAGTCTACTTCGTTGCCTTGCCGGTCAACATATTTACCATTACTTTCCATATCGGCTTGTTGCAAGTAGGCCGGGAAACGATGTAAATGTTGGTCATACGGCAATACCGCCATCGTTTGCGTACCAAAAAAATTATTATACCAAATACCCAGTAAAGCCATTATTACCGGAATATTTTTTTCTAGCGGTGTATTTTCGAAATGTTGATCGACTTCATTGGCTCCTATCAGCAATTCATCAAACTGTTCAGAACCAATGGCAATCACAATGGAAAGACCAATAGCAGACCATAGCGAGTAACGACCACCCACCCAATCCCACATTTTAAAAATATTTTCATCTACAATGCCAAATTCTTTTGCCAATTTCACATTTGAGGTGACCGCAGTAAAATGACGTTCAATATACTCGTCATTACCTAATTTGTTGATATACCATTGGCGAGCCGTTTCAGCATTCACCATCGTATCTTGTGTAGTAAATGTTTTTGATGCAATAATAAAAAAAGTGGTTTCAGGGTTAAGGTATTCCAGAGTGTCATTGATATGATTTTCATCAATGTTTGAAACAAAGTGTATGTTAATATCGTGTAAACTATGCGGTCTTAACGCTTCTGTTACCATCATTGGCCCCAGATGTGACCCTCCTATGCCAATGTTAACCACGTCAGTAATGGCCTGATTAGTTGCACCTCGCCATTCCCTTGTTCTGATTTTTTCAGCTAATTCTTTTACTCGTTGCCGCTCCTTTTTTATTTCAGGGAGAATATCCTCACCATTAACTATAATTGGTTCACATCCCTGTTCCCGTAACGCAGTATGCAGCACGGCCCGATGTTCTGTATTGTTAATCGGGTCACCATTGAACATTTTCTCTATCCAGTGAGGTAAATCAACGTCATTGGCTAATTGTAATAAATATTTAATAGTCTTATCGTTTACTCGATTCTTGGAATAATCATAAAGAATATCATTCAGTTCAATTGAATAATTATTAAACCTGTTTGGGTCATTTTTAAACATTTCACGCATGTGAACATGTTCAATCTCATTGTAATGTTTTTCGAGTGCTAACCACGTAGTTGACTGGGTAAGTTTGGACATGATGGTTCTCAATATGATTTTGACTAAAAAAACAAGACTAATATTACTTTAATCTAGCCTATTGAAGGCATTTTCAATACCCTAATTATCGTTCAAATACAAATATAGTCAAAAAATAAAGCATAAAACAATTGGCTTAGCTTGTGCATAGCGATATATTGACTGAACTAGCAGGACTCTTATCTAAAATGAAAATAAAGACAATTACAACTCAGGCTTTCTCTGACCAAAAACCGGGCACCTCTGGGCTGCGCAAGAAAGTAACCACCGTGCAGCAACAAAATTATCTGGAAAATTTTGTTCAATCCATTTTTAATGTCGCAACAACACTCAAAGATGGGTTATTAATCCTTGGTGGCGATGGCCGTTATTATAATACTCAGGCGATACAAATTATTCTTAAAATGGCTGCAGCGAATGGCGTAAAACAGGTGATGGTTGGCGAAAATGGTTTGTTATCGACTCCCGCTGTTTCACATCTAATCCGAAAATATCAAGCCGCAGGCGGGATTATTCTTTCCGCTAGCCACAATCCGGGAGGACCCGAGGGTGATTTTGGTATCAAATTTAATATCGCCAATGGTGGCCCAGCCCCAACCTCAATAACAAATACAGTTTATGAAGTAAGTGAAAATATTCACGAATACCATATTGCCCAAACTGAAAATATTCCACTTGATAAGCAAGCTACCTGCGATATGGGTGATATGCAGATCACCGTCATCGATTCAGTTAAGGATTATGCTGATTTAATGGAACAGCTATTTGATTTTGCAAAAATAAAATCACTGTTCGCCTCAGGATGTTTCAACATGTGTTTTGATGCGATGCATGCCGTTACCGGCCCGTATGCAAAAGAGATATTTAGCAAACGTCTTGCCGCCAATACTGGTGCGGTCATCAATGGTATACCAAAGGAAGATTTCGCAGGTGGACATCCAGACCCTAATCTTGCTCACGCTACCGAGCTAGTTGCAAGATTAAACAGCGCTACCCACACTGCTGCACCGGATTTTGGTGCGGCCTCTGATGGTGATGGTGATCGCAATATGATCCTTGGGCGGAATTTTTTTGTCAATCCTAGTGACAGCCTCGCAATAATGACAGCCAATGCACATCTTTTACCCGGTTATCAACAAGGAGTCCGTGGTGTTGCCCGTTCATTACCAACCAGTAGAGCAGTTGACAAAGTCGCCGAATCAATAGGGATTGATTGTTATGAAACACCCACTGGATGGAAATATTTTGGTAACTTGCTTGATGATAAGCGCATTACACTCTGCGGGGAAGAAAGTTTTGGTTCCGGTTCCGATCATATACGGGAAAAGGATGGGGTTTGGGCTGTTTTATTCTGGTTAAATCTTATTGCCATAAAACAACAATCAGTTGAAGAAATAACCCACTCCCATTGGTTACGCTATGGACGACACTTTTATACCCGGCACGACTATGAAGCACTCGATAGCACTCTGGCTAATGAATTAATACAGAATTTAAGAGCACAAACAATATCATTAACTAATACTGATTTTAATGGCTATAAAGTGATACTTTGCGATGATTTTAGTTATGTTGATCCCGTTAATAACAGTATTACTAAAAATCAGGGTATTCGAATTTTATTTGAAAACGAATCACGCATCGTATTTAGATTGTCAGGAACAGGTACCGAAGGTGCGATATTACGCGTTTACATTGAACGTTATATAACAGATACATCGCAATATAATTTGCCAACCCAAACAGCATTGGAAACCTTAACCGATATTGCTAACAGTATATCAAATGTAAAAAAATGTTTTAACCGTGATGCCCCCGATGTAATTACCTGATGGTAAAACATCATAGACTGTTTACAGGATTAACCATTTAGCTTCCAAATATCGTTATTATATTCCTGCATTGTTCTGTCTGTTGAAAAGTAACCACTGCAAACGGTGTTATTAATACTCATTCTCACCCATTCAGCACGGTTAAGATAAGCGTAAGAAACCCTCGCCTGAGTATTAATATAATCTCGAAAATCCGCAAGGGTTAGCCATGGGTCATACGAGTTCATCAGCGAGCCAATAACATTATCAAAAATACCATACTCAAATGAATTAAAGTGCCCACAGGATAACAGGTGCATCACACGTTTCAAATCGTCATCTTCATTAACAATCTGCTCAGGATTATAATCGGCACGTCGTTGGTTAACTTCATCGGCATTCAACCCAAACAAGAAAAAATTATCTTCGCCTACCGCTTCGAGTATTTCAATATTAGCACCATCATACGTACCAATGGTGACTGCACCATTCATCATAAATTTCATATTACCTGTTCCAGATGCCTCCTTGCCGGCAGTTGATATTTGTTCTGATAAATCGGTACCAGGACAAATAATTTCCATTTTTGAAACACTGTAATTAGGGATAAAGGCTAACTTCAATTTATTACCAACATCAGGATCGTTGTTAATGACTTCTGCAATATTATTAATCAATTTTATTATTTGTTTGGCAAGTTGATACCCCGGTGCCGCCTTACCTCCAATAAGAACACAACGATTTGTCCAATTTTCAATATCTCCCCGTTTAATACGATCATACAAATGAATAACATGTAACACATTCAATAACTGCCGTTTGTACTCGTGAATACGTTTAACTTGCACATCAAATAATGCGTTAACATCAAAGTCAATATTACATTTATCCTTAACCAAATCAGCAACACGTTGTTTATTTTCTTGTTTAACCAAGAACCAGCGTTCTGAAAATTCACTGTCATTAATATACTTTTTGAGTTGACTAATTTTGCTTAAATCACGGATCCAATCATCACCTATTTTTTCTGTTATCAATGCAGTCATTGCCAGGTTAGCGTGAACCACCCATCTGCGTGGTGTGACACCATTGGTTTTATTGTTAAATTTTTGCGGCCATAATTCATAAAAATCTTTAAACAAACCATTAGCCAACAATTTGGAGTGTATAGCAGCAACACCATTAACTGAAAAACTTCCAACAATGGCGAGATAAGCCATCCGTACATATTTAACCTCACCTTCTTCGATAATTGACATTCTAGTCTGTTTTTCAGTATCCCCCGGCCATTTTCTGGATACCAGTTTAAGAAAACGCGCATTGATTTCATAAATAATTTGCAACAGACGCGGTAATAATTTTTTAAACAATGCCACCGGCCATTTTTCTAACGCTTCGGGTAATAAGGTATGATTAGTATAGGCCATAGTCTGGCTTGTTATTTCCCATGCAGCATCCCATGACATATTTTTTTCATCTATCAGTAGCCGCATTATTTCAGCAACAGCAATGGTTGGATGGGTATCATTCATTTGGAAAACATTCTGCTTTGCAAACTGTCTGAAATCATTATCTTCATTAATGCTCCACATTCTAAAAACGTCCTGCAAACTTGCCGATGCTAAAAAATATTGTTGCTTTAAACGTAATTCCTTACCATTTTCACTACTATCATTGGGATAAAGAACCATCGTAATATGTTCAGCATCATTTTTTGCTTCAACCGCTTCAGAATAACTACCGGCATTAAAATCATCCAAATTAAACGCATTTGTTGCGCTCGCACTCCATAAACGTAGCGTATTAACCGTGTCATTCTCATAACCTGATACAGGAATATCATAGGGAACAGCTAGAACATCGGATGTGTCCAGCCAAACACGACATGTTCGGCCTGCATAGTCGGTATTCGTTTCAACATGACCACCAAACTTAATCACCTGTGTATATTCTGGGTGCTTAAGCTCCCATGGATTGCCTCCCTGTAGCCAGTGATCGGGCTCTTCTATTTGATAGCCGTTTTCTATGTCTTGGCGAAACATACCGTATTCATAACGAATGCCATAACCAACAACGGGGAATTTTAAATTGGCACAACTGTCCATAAAACAGGCAGCCAAGCGTCCTAAGCCACCATTGCCCAAACCTGCATCCTGTTCTTCAGTAATAATTTCTTCAAGGCTTAATGCGAACTGATTCATTGCATCTTTTGCATTGTCGTCCAAACCAAGGTTAAGGATATGATTACCCAATGAGCGGCCAATTAAAAATTCTAGCGACATATAATAAGCTTTCCTTACTCCTCTTTTTTCATATCTTTTCCAAGTGTTACGCCAGTCCATCATAATGCGATCACGTACTGTTAACGCTAATGCTTCATAAAGATAAAAAGGCATACAACCTACAAAACGCCCCAAATGACGCGTTAAATAACGATTAAAATCACTTGCCAGTGATTCACTGTCTCTTGGTAATTTTTCCATTGCAGGTAATTTCATATTGCAAAATGTTTTATTATTCGACATCACCTTACCTCTGATACAATGTTATTAAGTGAGATAATTTTTCTTTTATTTCAGGTTTGACCTGTTGCCATTCAAACCGCCACTGCCAATTATTGGTTATCGTTCCAGGTAAATTCATTCGTGCCGATGAATCAAGCATTAATACATCTTGCATGGGCAAAATACACAAGAACGAGACCGAAGACATTGCCAACCGTATCATTAAGTCCGTTGCCTGCTCAGCCGAGTTATTATTTGAACCGGTATAATCTTCAAAAAAAAACTTATTATAATTGCTCTCATGGTTAACCCAGCCTAGTGTTGTATTGTTATCATGTGTTCCAGTATAGACAACATCACCCACTTCATGGCAATGAGGTAAATGCGGGTTGCGGCTATTACCATCAAATGCAAATTGTAAAACTTTCATACCCGGCAAATTAAATGATTTCTTGAGTTTAATCACCTCGTCTGTAATCACCCCCAAATCTTCAGCCACCAGTGGCAAGGGATGAAACACTTCAAATAACTCATTTAATAATTCACGCCCCGGCACCTCTACCCATTTCCCATTAATTGCTGTTTCGTCTGCTGCCGGGATTTGCCAACAAGCCTGCAAACCCCGAAAATGATCAATACGTACCAGATCAAAAAGTTTTAATTGTGTATTGACTCTTTCTTTCCACCAGTTGAACCCCGTCGATTCCATATAGTCCCAATCGTATAAGGGATTTCCCCAACGTTGCCCTTTATCGGTAAACGCATCTGGAGGTACGCCCGCAATAAAGGCCATGTCACCATCATTATCGATTGAAAAATTCTCTCGTTGTGCCCAAACATCAGCACTATCACGTGCCACAAAAATAGGAATATCACCAAATAATTTTATATTATGTTGTTTTGCGTAATCACGGATTTCCTGCCATTGGGTAAAAAATATAAATTGCTCAAAAATAATTTGTTTAATGACATGTTCTAAATCTTTACGTCCATTATTTAACGTGTCGATATCACGATGTCTAACAGAAACGGGCCAGTCATACCATGGTTTGCCCTGATAACGTTCTTTAAAAGCCACAAATAATGCGTAATCATTTAACCAACTTGCGTGTTCATCAGCAAACGTGTGAATACTCTTTTCCCAGAATGTATCCTTTAGTTGGTAAAAGTAGTCTGCCGCAAAGTGTAAACATGCCGTACGATAATGTTTGTCTGTTTCTTTTAATTTAATTTTTCCTCTTTTAAGCCAACCTTTATCAGCAAGCCAGTCTAAACTGATAAGTGCAGGGTTCCCTGCATGTGAAGACAGACATTGATAAGGCGATTTATCGTCGTGGGTGGGACCCAATGGCAGCATTTGCCATACTTTAAAACCGCAAGCATGTAAAAACTCGATAAACCGATAAGCCTGATGCCCAATGTCACCATTATCGACAGCACCCGGTAATGACGTAGGATGCAATAACACACCAGCAGAGCGCGGCCTGTTGGCATTAGTCTGATTTGCATTGTTGAGCATTATTTATTGTTGCTGACCAGGTAACATTGCGCCTCCCTTTACAGGATCACCCAAACCAAATGAAAAGGCCGCAGCAAGGTATTCCGGTGGCTCAACTTTTAATAATTGATATAAATTACTTAAATGCAAACGATACTGTTCATCGAAGGCCGCAACGGATTCCGCCGAGTTATATTCACCAAACCACCAGAACCAGTCGGAGCTTTCACAGGTTGCCAATTGCATTTTAGCAAGTTCAACTTCATCGACCGATAGCAAGCCTTCATCAATAACTCTGTCATAAGCATTTTTTGCTTCAACGAGCATATCCCATGCACGATTTTTATCTTTGTCGCCTATCCATGTTGAAAATGTGCCGAAGACCCAACTACCAGCAACAACGTCAGTGATAGGCTGTTTTGTTTTATGTGATGAGAGGTACTCACTGTAAGTCGTTAACTTGACACCATCATGTTGCGATAATTTTTCATACAAAGCACTGATAAAATGATACGCATTTTCAGGATAATATTCCCATGCATTTTCACCATCAAGAATAATTGACACAATGGCCTCTGAATTGTCACTGCACTGTTCTGCAATAGACTCCAAATGGCTGATAAGGTTTGCCACTGCATCATCAGCATGCCAGTCTGCATACTTAAAACCAATCAAGTCAGACAAGCCATCATCTCGAAAAAAACAGGCGGCATGGGTGTCACGATACTGATAGGCTTCATGGATACAATTATCTGCGGTTATGTCTGATTTTTTTAATGAATTTCTTAATACCGTTTCACCACTGGCCAACCACTTAAGCCCCATATCTGAAACGAGTTTGATAGTTTCTGCACTTATGCTACCTTCCGAAGGCCAACAGCCCTGTGGAGCAAAGCCAAAATGTTGCATAAAGACGGCTATTCCCTTTTGCATATGCCAACGGCTTCTTTCAGCACCTCCCGGATATTCACTGGAAAGCGGTAATTCGACATCGGGCAAGGCTTGTTCTGCAGATTTAAGATCAATTAACAATGGTACAATCGGGTGTGCATAGGGGGTCATTGACAGCTCGATTCTGCCAAGCTCTGCAAGTTTCTTGTAACGGCCGATAACACCGCTTATCAATTCACTGATTAACTCAACTAACAAACGACGGTCATG
Source organism: uncultured Thioalkalispiraceae bacterium (assembly GCA_964472525.1). GTDB lineage: Bacteria > Pseudomonadota > Gammaproteobacteria > UBA6429 > Thiohalophilaceae > SZUA-37. The sequence continues at coordinate 95,085 of CAYYLL010000005.1, forward strand.
CACACTAAATTGTTTCCGCTTATTCATTAAGGTGATAACACGTTGATCGGTTCTACGTACTGTTTCGGCCATCCATGCTAAATGATACCAAACTAATAAATCGGCAAAAAATTGTTCCGAATAATACATTAATCGTGCAGGGTGCTGTAATGCAACCTCCGCCATATCAGTCAAGGTATTAAGCATATCGAAACGCTCAACTAAGCGCTGCTTATTGGCTCGCAAACAGGCTTTAATAATATGTAACCGTTTTTCTTGATCAAGGGATAAAACAGGAGCCGCTAATGCCGCCAACAGTGAGTCACGCAAGGCTTTACCACCATGCAAATAATCATTTAATTGTTGCGCGTAGTCATTAATTTGTTCTAGTAATACGGGTGCAAAATTAACAACCGCACGTGCTTGATCATTATTTTCAAGGTGAGCGGCCATATCCACGTAGTCTTTAATGGTATGTAGATAAGTCCACGGTAAATTGTATTCTCCATTTCGCAAATCACGGTATTCTGGCTGATGCATGTGCCAATAAAGAACTACATTAAGTGGTGAGACATTGGTATTGTCATCGGACATGATGAATAACCTGACCAAGCATATCGGGTGTCACTAATACCACGCCATTCGGTGTAACATGAAATCGTTTTTTGTCCTCCACCTCATTTCGCCCAATAATGGTGCCATCGGGAATATCACAGCCTTTGTCAATAACGGCATGGTAGATCTTACAGTGTTTACCAATGGTGACATCCGGTAAAACAACCGCAGAGTCGACCTTCGAATAATTATCAACAGTCACATTTGAAAACAATAAAGAATGACGAACCCGCGCCCCCGAAATAATACAGCCACCAGATACCATTGAATCGATGGCCACTCCTCGACGCTCGCCATCATCAAATATAAACTTGGCCGGTGGTAGTTGTTCCTGACTTGTCCAGATTGGCCATTCGCTGTCATATAAATTAAGTTCAGGGGTGACTCCAATTAATTCAAGATTGGCCTCCCAAAACGCATCTACCGTACCCACATCACGCCAGTAAGACTGTATGCCGCTGTTGGCATTAATAAATGGGTAAGCAAACACGTGATATTCTTTTATCACGTACGGAATAATATCTTTCCCAAAATCATGACTGGAATTAGGGGTATCTGCATCACGGATTAATAATTCAAATAACAGGTCAGTATTAAAAATATAAATACCCATTGAGCATAAAGATTCATCCGGCTTACCGGGTACTGTTTCAGGGTTTTCCGGCTTTTCGGCAAAACTACGAATACGAGAATCTTTATCCACACCCATAACCCCAAAAGCCGAAGCTTGGCTTCGAGGCACTTCAATACAACCGATGGTAACATCTGCTTTATTTTTGACGTGCTTGGCTAGCATAGCGCCATAATCCATTTTATAGACATGATCTCCGGCAAGAATTAAAACATGGTCGGGTGAGTGTGATCGAATAATATCCAAATTCTGATAAATAGAATCAGCGGTACCTGAATACCACGAGGCTTCAATACGTTGCTGCGCGGGTAATAGCTCAACAAATTCACCAAAGTCACCACGCAAGTGTCCCCAACCTCTTTGTATATGCAAAATAAGAGAATGGGATTTATATTGGGTGATAACGCCAATTCGACGAATACCTGAATTAATACAATTTGAAAGCGGAAAATCAATAATCCGAAATTTTCCGCCAAACGGTACGGCAGGTTTTGTACGCCAAGTGGTTAAATTTTTAAGCCTTGCACCTTTTCCACCAGCCATAATTAATGCAAGGGTATTACGTGTCAGATTACTGACAAAACGTGGCGATTTCTGTTTTTTCATCCGTGTGTTTTTTGCCTTTATTGATTTATATTTAAATGTAAAGACTTATACTTAATTTTACAAAGTACATTTTTAAAATTATATTCAAAAACCATGACACTACAATGACGCTATCATGACTGTCACACAATAACTGGTTATATTTCTATAACTTGTAAAAAAAATCGAACTACTTTGTTAGTCTGCAATCATTATATTAGGTTCAAAAATTACAGAAATAAAACTCTCTTATGTACGGCAAAAGTGTCAAACTGAACGCTATATATTGAACTGGATTATCTCCATGCAAATATCAATACATAACTGCTATTATTTGTGTAAAATAAATATATCTATATCTGTAAGGATAGTCTGTTTATGTCCCGATACAATAGTTCAGCGATAAATAAAGCGAACTTAATACATACAGCTCTACAGGATGATCTCGAAAAGATTGCTCTGGCAAGCCATCATGATCCCTTTAAAATTTTAGGTAATCAAACGGCACGTAAGGACAGCTATACCCTATTTTATGCACCCGATACACAACAATTAAGCATCACAGAAAGAAATATCCCAACATTACGACTCGCTGACAGTGACTTTTTTGTCTGTCTGGAAAACCTGGATAAAATCGAAGAACACTATTTACTGATACGAACCAGTAGTAATAATGGTGTGGCGACCTATCATGACCCCTATAGCTTTAAACCACAACTTGATAACGATGATTTAAACTTGTTTTCAGCAGGAAAACATTTACATATTTACCGATTATTAGGCGCACATGTTAAAGTTATAGATGGCATTAAAGGGGTACTCTTTGCCTGTTGGGCACCGAATGCCGCGCGCGTCAGCGTGATTGGTGACTTTAACAACTGGGATGGCCGCTACCACCCGATGCGTTCACGCGGTAAAAGTGGTGTCTGGGAACTTTTTATTCCAGGCATTAAAAATGCAAATTTATATAAATTTGAAATTCGAAACGCTCATTTTGGAACAATCCACTCAAAAACGGATCCTTATGCTCAACAGCTTGAACTTCGACCACGCACTGCATCCGTAATACGAGATCCTGCCCCCTTTAAGTGGCTCGACAGCGACTGGATAAAAACCAGAGAACAATATGACTGGCTACACGAACCCCTTTCTATTTATGAATGCCATTTGGGTTCATGGCAACGTGATGAGTCGGGGCATTTTTTAAATTATCGACAACTTGCGCATCGTCTGGTTGAGTATGTTAAAGAAACCGGCTTTACCCATATTGAATTACTACCCATTACAGAACATCCACTTGATGCGTCATGGGGATATCAAACCACAGGCTATTTTGCCGCAACCAGCCGCTTTGGCAGTGCCGAAGATTTTCGTTATTTTGTCAATTATTGTCATCAACAAGGGATTGGTGTGTTACTCGATTGGGTTCCCTCACATTTTCCAAAAGATGCTCACGGTCTAGCCAAATTTGACGGCAGTGCATTATATGAACATGAAGACCCTCGACGTGGTGAACATCGTGATTGGGGGACATTAATTTACAACTACGGCCGCAATGAAGTTAAAAATTTCCTGATATCAAGTGCCGTGTTCTGGTTAGAGGAATATCATATTGACGGTTTACGCGTCGATGCCGTTGCGTCTATGCTCTATCTTGATTATTCCCGTGAAGATGGCGACTGGCTACCTAACCGTCATGGTGGTAATGAAAACATTGAAGCCATCGAATTCTTACGCGAATTGAATATTGCAACACATGCCAACTACCCCGGCACCATAATCATGGCAGAAGAATCGACTGCTTGGCCTCAAGTAACACGACCGACTAATCTTGGAGGCTTAGGTTTTAGTATGAAATGGAACATGGGCTGGATGCACGACAGTCTGACGTATTTCTCTAAAGATCCTGTGCATCGACATTACCACCACAACCAACTAACGTTTGGCTTGTTATATCTATTCAGCGAAAATTTTATCTTACCTTTTTCACACGATGAAGTTGTACATGGCAAAAGCTCGATGGTTAATAAAATGCCCGGTGATGAATGGCAACGTTTTGCAAATTTACGCCTACTCTATACTTATATGTTTACCTATCCGGGAAAAAAGCTTCTGTTTATGGGTTGCGAATTCGGCCAGGGTGAAGAATGGAATCATGATAAAATGCTCGATTGGTATGTATTGCAATACCCATATCATGCCGGAATTAAAAAGTTAGTATCTGACCTTAATCAATTATACAAGCAACAAGTCGCTCTATATAAATATGACTTTGATGATACAGGTTTTGAATGGATAGACTGCAACGATACTGATCAATCTGTTTTATCTTATTTAAGAAAAACTGAACATGAATCCATTATTATGGTATTAAATTTTACTCCTGTTATAAGAGATAACTATCGGATAGGTGTGCCTGCATCAGGGGAGTATGAAGTTATTTTTAATTCAGATTCAAATTATTATTCTGGTAGTAATGCGGGCAGTCATTCCATTATCAAGGCTGAGAATATTGAATGGATGAATCGCCCTGCATCCGTTAAATTAACCCTTCCGCCATTGGCCGGACTGGTGCTCAAAAAAATATCATGAGTAAGATTTTATATATTAGTAGTGAGGCATTTCCACTTATTAAAACAGGCGGTTTAGCCGACGTTGCGGGTAGCCTGCCCATTGCTTTATTAAAACAATCTCAAGATATTCGTTTATTATTACCGGCTTATCCTGAGGTACTGAAACAAATTAAAAAAAATAAAATACTATCCAAGACAACATACTATAATCAATCGGTACAAATTATTGAAACTCGATTACCCGGCAGTAATGTGATTGTCTGGTTAGTTGATTGCCCTGCGGCATTTAATCGTCCGGGTGGCCCCTATACAAATCAGTATGGTCTGGCATGGGATGATAATGCGCTACGCTTTGCTATATTCTGCCTTGCTGCTGTTGATATTGCGCTGGATAACCTAGCATTGCACTGGCATCCGGATGTTCTACATTGCAACGATTGGCAGTCAGGACTTATTCCTGCTTTATTAAGTACCCATCATGAACGACCGGCAACTATTTTCACTATTCATAATCTTGCTTATCAAGGTGTTTTTGACCAACAAACTTTTTCTGACTTAGAACTTCCAAAAGAACTGTGGCATATTGAGGGCCTGGAATTTTACGGCCAGTTATCCTTTATAAAAGGCGGACTTGCCTATGCAGATAAAATTACAACCGTTAGCCCTCATTATGCAAAAGAAATTCTTCAACCAGAATACGGCTATGGTCTTGAAGGGCTTCTAAATTATCGAGCAAAAAACCTTTCCGGGATACTTAATGGTATTGACGAAAAAGTATGGAACCCCGGAACCGATGATTATATTGCACAAAAATATAATCGTCGTTCATTAAATAAAAAATATCTTAATAAAACAGCGTTACAACAGGAATTATCACTGCCGGTTAATGCTTGTATTCCTTTAATTGGAATGGTTAGCCGTTTAGTTGAACAAAAAGGTCTGAAATTTATTTTAGACAGTCTTACCGCTATCTTGTCATTGCCTATGCAACTGATTATTCTCGGCACAGGTGAATCACATTATGAAGTGCAGTTATCCAATTGGGCTAGCCGGTATCCAGATAAATTAACCGTTATTATCAGTTATGATGAAGCACTCGCACATCGCATTGAAGCTGCTAGTGACATGTATTTAATGCCATCCATCTTTGAACCTTGTGGTTTGAACCAGTTATACAGTTTACACTACGGAACACTGCCCATTGTCACTCATGTCGGTGGACTTGCTGATACGGTGGTTGATGCCAACGAAAAAAATATTACTTACGGTACCGCCAACGGTTTCGTACTTAACGCAAAAAATTCTAGCGCGCTTTTATCCACCCTTAAACGTGCACTTACCTTGTACCAAAAGCCGGATATATGGCAACAACTCCAAAATAATGCCATGAGTGGCGATTTTTCATGGCAAACAAGTGCCGAACAATATATACGTTTGTACCAACAAGCTATAAAATCCAGTTAAGGGCAAAGAACTAACTGTGCATTTTTTTTGCAGCAGCAAAACAATCATCGCGCCATGTACAATTTATCTGATCGCATTCGCCCTCGGCTGCCGACGCAAAGCAGTTAAAATTTCCTTCTGAAATTTGAATCTCTTGTATCAATTTCATTTTACTCATACGTGATGTTTTAATACCAAAATCTTTTGCTCGGTCGCGTATTTCCTGCATATTCATCATCATTCTCCTTGTCATATATAAAAGTATCTTTTGTTAAAACTATAAAACATATTCCAGTTTAGCTCTGTATTTGTTTCAGGTGCTTAATGAAACAGCAGCTTCATCAACGTACCAGTAAATATCACCAATACAGTTGATAGGTAAGGTCTCGCCTGTCTTAATGCGAGCTATAATAGAAGCTTTCTCACTCCCACCGACTAACACTACACGGTTTAAAGTTCCTTTTAAGGTTTCTATACCCAGTGACACACGATCACTCGGTGGCTTAGGTGAATGATAAACTGGAACAACCGAACGTAAATCATTCAAAGCATCGTTATCGGGAAATAAACTTGCAGTATGCCCATCTTCACCAATGCCCAGAAAGGCAATATCAAAATGATCAAACCCGGCAATAATCTCACGGTATTCTGTAGCGGCCTCTTCTGCGCCTTTTTCAGTTGGCATACTAAAAATATGGGGAGCCGTTATTTTTGACCATAAATATTGCTCTAACATAACATCGTTACGTTCCTTATGCCCCTTGGGGAAACAACGCTCATCACCCAGATACCAATAAATTTTGTTCCATGCCAATTTTTTGTTAGCAAGCCAAGCTAAACAATATTTAGGTGTATTACCCCCGGGCAATGCAATATGACAAATACCTCTTTGTTGCAGGCAACCTTCTATCGTATCGGCAATAAAATCGGCAGCTGCCTTTGCAGCCAGCTCTAATTCTTTATAAACAAACCATTGGTGCATTTTCGCTAACTCGGCTTATGCCATCCTCCAACACAATCTTCGAAAAGTGCATCCATTCCCGGCACATCCCATGTACCCGAATGATAACGTTCTACCGACAAACGATCTTTCCATGCCTTTAAGATGGGTTCAATAATATGCCAGGACTCTTCAACTTCATCTGCTCTTGAAAATAAAGTAGCGTCACCGGTTAGTACATCGTGTATCAGGACTTCATAGGCATCAGAAACATCCAGTCCGTTTTCTGAATAAGGGGCACGCATAACCATACGTTGTGTGTCGGTGGTGAGCCCCGGCATTTTTGCATTCATTCTTAAAAAAATACCTTCATCGGGATGCAAACGAAAAACCAGCGAATTAGCAATGGGTGGCGTTGCATGCGTATCAAAAAGATTAAAGGGTAATTTTCGGAAACGAATAACGATTTCAGAAACACGTTTAGGCAAGCGTTTACCCGTCCAGAGAATAAAGGGGACACCTTGCCAACGCCAATTATCAATATAAAATCTTACGCCTGTAAATGTTTCGGTTACTGAATCAGGGGAAACACCCGGTTCGGCCACATAGGCTTTCAGTTTTTCATCATCACTTTTTCCTGAACCATATTGTGCAGCAACGGTTTGTTGTTTAATTTGCTCTGGTGCAATATGACGTACAGCACGCAGTACTTTGATTTTTTCATCTCGCACTGCATTTGCGGTAAATTCAACGGGGGGTTCCATGGCGACCAGTGTCATTACTTGCATCAAGTGGTTTTGAATCATGTCACGTAAAGCACCTGACCCTTCATAATAATTTGCACGATGTTCGATACCAATGAATTCCGCAGCCGAGATCTGAATATGGTCAATAAAGTTTCTATTCCATAATGGTTCCAGAATACTATTGGCAAAGCGGTAAACCAGTAAATTTTGTACACTTTCTTTGCCCAGGTAATGATCAATACGGTATATCTGAGATTCATTTAATAATTCCTGTAGATTGGAATTTAATTCCCGAGCCGTTTCTAAGTCCATACCAAATGGTTTTTCAATAACCATCCGTCTAAAACCGTTGCTTTCAACGTCCAGTCCATGCTTGTGCAATCCTGCGGCAACGGCGGTATACCAATCGGGGGGGACCGCACAATAAAACATGGCATTGGCATGTCCATCCAGTAATTCCAGTGATGCAGCGAGGTCCGTATAAGTTTGATCGTCTTGTAAATCACCACAAACCATTTTTAATCTGGACGAGAACTCGTCCCATTGTTCATGATCCATTTCTATATTAGGTGAATAATCAATCAAACCTTGATACAAGCTGCCTAACCAATCTTCATATGCTCGATCTTTTAACACTCCTATAATTTTACTTTCAGGATGTAATAGGCCACAACGTAACATTTTTACTAACGCAGGTATCAACTTGCGCTTAGTCAAATCCCCTCCTGCACCAAAAATAACGATATTAGCCGGCTCAATCGGCTCAATCAGATGTTGTGCTGTCGCAGCTTGTTCCATAATGTCCTCTTTAGAAACTAGTCAACCGAGCGAATGCTATGCCCACCAAACCCGGCTCGCATTGCATTCAGTACTTTACCGGCAAAAGAATTATCCTGCCGACTGCGAAAACGCATTTGTAATGCCAATGTTAAGACCGGCGTTGGTACAGCAAGGTTAATCGAATCTTGTACTGTCCAGCGACCTTCTCCTGAATCATCGACATAATCGCTCAATGATGATAAGTTTTTGTCACTAGAAAAAGCATCGGCCATTAAATCAAGCAGCCATGAGCGCACCACACTGCCGTGTTGCCAGATTTCAGCAATCTGCTGTAAATCCAGATCCATTTCGTCTTTGGCTTCCAAAAGCTCAAAACCTTCGGCGAAAGCCTGCATCATTCCATATTCAATACCATTATGAACCATTTTGACATAATGCCCAGAACCAGCCGGCCCCACATGTCCCCAACCTTTGTCTTTAGCCGGCGCAAGTGATTCAAGTATAGGACGAATAGTGGCGACCGCTTCATCACTCCCCCCTACCATGATGCTGTAGCCATTTTCCAAACCCCAAACGCCACCGGATGTACCCGAGTCTACAAAATGAATCCCTGATTGTTGAAGATCCTTTGCTCTTTGCTTACTTAAGTTAAAATTTGAATTACCGCCATCTATTAATATATCGCCTTCTGTCATACCGGCATTCAGTAAATCTTCAATACTTTTATCTACAACCGTATGAGGCACCATTAGCCAGATAATACGCGGTGGCGTAAGTGCCTTAATTAATTCAGCGAGATTGTTTACTGGGGTTACATTGTCCAGTTCTTGAGATAATTCTATCGCGGTCTCTGGCGAGCGATTAAATGCAACAACTTCATGGCCATCAGCAACCAACCGACGAACCATATTTCCACCCATTTTTCCTAAACCAATCATTGCGAGTTTCATTGTATTCTGCCTTTATTATTTTTCACCCTGCGGTTAAAACCCTGCGGTTAAACCAGTGTCATCATCATTCTATATTTATATTTTATTTTAGACCTATTTTTCAAGGTTTGTTCCAAACTAATTTTATTATTCATTGAATATAGTTCATACAAACTGAAATGGGCTCAAAAGAGCCCGTTTATCTGTTAAAAAATATAACGTATTCATATTACACCCGCATGATCCTACAACCTAAATCTTACGAGGATATTCTCGTCATATTTTAATAGCCTTAAATGTGTTTAAATTTAAAATAGATAATGACTCTCTTAATATTGACCAATTAAATACAGTTGTTACTTTTCTTTTAATAAACCAACCTATTATTGATCAAGATCAACCCGGCCAATTACAAACAAGGGTAGTTTACGCGCTAGTGAATAACCATCAATGGCAGGTTCCATATGACGACACCCATATTTAATTACTCGGTATTTAATTCTTTGGCCAAAACAAACCCTTTTTATATCGAAAATAATGACATTTATCAGGCATGGAGAGATAGAAAACTTGCCGATTATCCTCAAGACATAGGTGATCTTGTTGTTGAAATTAATGATCCACGCGCACTGACAAAAGCTGAGTACCGGGCATTACTTCAGCGCTGCCGAAAAACCAATATGGTTATCTACGCGAGTAAAACAGGCCCTGATCCAGACCCAGAAATTCCATTATCAATAGGTCGTTACTTTGGTCTTGACGACATTGATGACAATTGGCTTGCCGATAAAACTGGACTCACATCACTCACCGTAGCAAAAGAAGGCATACGACAACATTATATTCCATACACCAACCACGCTATCAATTGGCATACCGATGGTTACTACAATACAAACAATCAACAGATTAACGCCTTGCTACTGCATGTTGTACAACGTGCTGAAGAAGGTGGTGAAAATGCACTCTTGGATCATGAAATCGCCTATATTATGTTACGCGAGAAAAACCCGGATTATATTCGCGCACTCATGCAGCCAGAAGTACTTACCCTTCCCGCACGTATTGAAGCAGGCAAGATTGCACGTGCAGAAGAGTCGGGCCCGGTGTTCAGTGTCACCGCGAGCGGCAACCTCCATATGCGTTACACCATTCGCGTTAACAATGTTATATGGAGTGACGACACATTAACCCTTGAGGCGCTCGATTACCTGAAGAAAATCCTTAACGGTTTATCACCCTATATATTCCGTGGCTTGTTAGAACCCGGTATGGGCTTAATCAGCAATAATGTACTGCATGACCGTGCTGCTTTTACCGACAGTGAAACACACAAACGACATCTATATCGAGCCCGATATTTTAATCGTTTAAGTGACACTGGTGTATTAGATAATTAACGATTAATGTAAAGTGTTAGTTGATTTTTTTACCGATGCGGCAGATGCCTTTTTTTCCCACTCGGCTGCTTTAGCCGGGTTGGGTTGCAAACCAAGGTCACCGTGTTGGTAAATATTAGCCAGTGTTTTCATCGCAATACGATTGCCACCCTTCGCGGCTTTACTGATCCAGACCAATGCTTGTTTGTCGTCTTTATTTACATCCCAAGCACCACTTTCATAACGTAAACCTAGCTCATATTGTGCTTGTGGATCACCCTGTTTAGCCTTATCGACCAATACATCAAACGATTGCTGATATATTTTAGTTGCAACATCCACTAGGCCATCGATAATCGCCAAAAGGTTGATAGCACCTTTGTGAGCCTGTTCAGCCGCCCGGCTTAACCAACTTTTGGCAACGTCCTCATCTTTGGGAACATGATAACCTTCATAATACATTTTACCCAACAAATATTGGGCATGCTTGTTTCCCTGCTTGGCTGATTTAATTAACCAACCAAGTGCTTGTTTAGAATCTTTAGTAGCACCAATACCATCGAGATAGGTTTTACCCAATAAATACTGTGCCTTCGCATTTCCTTTTTGTGCTGATTTACGCCACCACTGTATGGCTTGGCTTAAATCTTTTGTTACCCCCACACCATCAGAGTAACTATTACCCAATACTAACTGGGCATAAGCATTACCCATACGGGCAGAACGGCGTAACCAATAGACTGCTTTTTTTGCATCAGGTTTAAGACCATCGCGTCCTTTCAGATAAGCCAACCCATAAAGTAATTGAGCACCGTCATCACCATCGAGTGCCTCGTGCGCAATCATCCGTAATTCCATCGGTTTGTCATCAACGGCTGACCATGCTGTTTGCATACCCGTGGCCAGAAACAGAGAACAAAAGGTAATAGCAAATCGAGATTGATTCATTACTTCGCTTCCTCTGCTTTGTCTTGGTCTGCTCCTGAAGTGTCTTCATCGGTTATTGGTAACTCATCAAAACGTTCACTGATAAGTTCAATGGCGTTTCGTTCTGATATAAAAATATTCTCAGAACCAATTCGTTCAAGTAAACCAGTACGCTGCATCACGTTAGCAACGTTCTCTTTTAAATTACAGAACGATAAAGTAATCCCTGCCGACTCAAGTCTTTCAAGTAAATTCCTAAACATTTCAACACCCGATGCATCCAAACCATTAAGGCCGCCACAGGCAATCAGGATAACTTTTAAATCGGGATCATCACTGACCAGAAACAGCACGGACTCTTCAAAATAGCTGACATTAGCAAAATAAAGTTGCCCGTCAAAACGTATTGCCATCACCTTTGGATGTAACTTGGGTAAACTAAATCGTCTGGCATTACGTAACTCGCCTTCTTTATCCTTACCCAATATTACGATACGAGGTTTCATGGTGCGATACAGGAACAACATCAGTGACAGGATAATACCAGTAAGGATACCATTCTGAATATTCGGCGCAAAAGCCAACGTAGCAATAAAAGTAACAACGGCAGACACACCATCGGGTTTGTTGGCTACCCATGAATCTTTGATGGTTTTAAAATCTAACAGACTAAACACAGCCATCATGATAACAGCTGCCAGTATCGGCTTAGGTAGATGATATAGCAGTGGAGTAAAAAACAGCAGTACCAGTAATACTAACAATGCACTGAATATAGAGGCCATTCCCGTCTTCGCACCAATCGACAGGTTTAATGCCGAACGTGAAAACGAACCACTCACCGGCATGGAATGACTAAACGCAGCCACCACTTTGGCGAGACCCTGACCAATCAGTTCCTGATTTTCATCCCAACGAGTACGGGTTTTAATCGCAATAATTTTAGAACTTGACATTGCTTCCATAAAACTAATAATAGCAATGACAAAAGCAGAAGGCAGCATGTGCATACTCGCCCCCCAGTCCATCTTAGGTATAGTAAAACTGGGTAATCCCTGCGGTATCAAACCAACTACGATACCACCGTCGGCCTTAAAACCAATAAGATAACTAATAAAGGTACCCAGTGCCACAACAATAAGAACACCCGGAAGTTTTGGTGTGAACTTTTTCATTAGATACAACAATAACAGTGCGCCCACACCAAACAAAAATGATAATGTGTGCATCTTATTTGCGTGTTCAACAACATGCAGCACATCACTTAAAAAATGCGTACTGTTTTTTAATGTTAGACCAAGCATGGCCGGTAGTTGGGACAACGCAATAATGATGGCTGCCGCATTAATAAAACCACGTAATACCGGGTAGGACAAAAAATTAATTAACATTCCCATACGACTCAGCCCCAGTCCTATCTGGATAAGTCCTGAAAGCAATGCCATTAAAATAACGTAGATATAAAATTGATCGGTGCCATAAGTGGCAATCGTCATCACACTAGCGGCGGTCAATAACGATGTCATAGCAACCGGCCCAGTCGACAAAATCGGCGACGACCCGAACAGTGCGCCGACAATCACCGGCAACAATGAAGCATACAAACCATAATATGCAGGAACACCTGCAAGCTGTGCGTAAGCAAGGGATTGAGGAATGGCAACCAGAGCAACCGTTAAGCCTGCAATAAAGTCAGCCTTCAGGGTGTCACGGTTCATTTTTGGGAGCCAAGTTAAAAAGGGTAAATAACGTGTCCAACTGGCATTGGCTTGTCGAAGTTCTGCGGGATCCATCTTTAAAATATACCTGTAAGTAAAATGATTAAGTACCTAATAAAGGTACAAAGGAATTTAACGTTGGTTATCTAATCATCAGCTTTATCACTACCTTATTTTACAAAATAAAGTGCGTATAAAGCTCTATAGTTTATAGGCTTATGCTAGCTTTTGTAATATCTACAATTTGATAGCACTTACACGAAGCATTTATTCGCTATAAATTATAAGGAATAAGGTCATCAATGAAAGAATTTAAGAGCACATATCATACAATAAAATGAGTAAGAATTATACTAGAAAATGTGTGCCTATTAAAACGCACGTCACAGTGTATGTTAGGATTAGACCTAAAGTACCATTAATTTTCAATATTTTGATTGTGAATAAAATAGGATGAACGATATTTTACTAACCTTCAATCATCGTATCAAAATCAACAGAAAATCACTTGCGCTATTGTTACTGTTATTTTCTGTTACAACTCACGCGGCAACAACCCCACCAACAGAAGATATTAATTTTCTTGCTGAACATCTAGCCGAAGCAGCACAAGATGCCCGCTACTTTGCAATGCCATGGCCGGTGGGCGATTACCAAGACAAAGGCTGGAAACCACTGGTTTCAATCGCCGCTGCACGCGATAGTGCGGGATTTGCCATCGCAGACGGTGGCTTATTAACAGTAGGCGTATCCAAAGCACTCAACGACCGATGGGCCGTCGACCTTCTTGCCTATTATGATCGCTTTAATGTCAGCGGTTCCAGTACCCGTAACGTACTGTCCGCGTTTTCTTTAAATGGTGTGCCGCTTGATTTACCCGAAACAGCCTTATTCACAAACCCGCGCGGGGAATTCCAACATACGGGCATCGGTATGATAATCTCCCACCGAATAAATTTTGGGGAAGCTTGGCATTGGGATTTATTCAGCGGCCTGCTTCTTGAAGAATTAAAACTTATTAATTATCAATTTGACTATCAATTAACAGGCGGCGCCAATGCCGGTGCAACAGGCTTTATAGATTACAGCGTTAGCAATAAATTAGTTTATGGCGTACTCGGGTTACAGGCTAAAAAAAAATTCTGGAATCACTATGACATTATTCCCAGATTAGTGCTTGGTTTTCCATTTAAAAATGGTGATCTGCCCGCCCGAATGACAGGCCAAAATTTTGATTTAAGTACTGAATCCACCGGCGCAAAACCACATCAGATTGGTGATGGTTTTATCTATATAGGCACAACCATACAAGATTTGAATAGCCATTTCGAAATGGATTTAGGTGCAATACTCGGCTATGAAGCATTTGAACGACTCGCCCACGAAGGCATCAGTTCTGCACTCATTGTATCGGTCACATGGCGCATGTAATCTCTAACTTTACTAAACGAATATTTTACTTATATCATTAATAGAAATCATTAAGCTCATAGCGTTTGTTGGCAAAGAAAAACCGCCCTCCTCAAAGAAAGAAGACGGCTTTGATGTTTTAAAATTACTCACCAAATAGTATCTATGGTTACTTGATCTTAGACAGAAGCTTCGGATTGATAACAAGATTTCTTACACCGTGCCCATGATCTTCTTTAAAAGTATTCTTCTTGCACCATTTGCCTACAGAAGCAATATTAACTTTGGCGACATGAGGGCGAACACTCCAGGAAACCTGAAAAGGAGAACCTTTTTTATTATAACCTGGTCCTGTCGTAGAACCTTCATATTGAACAGCAGTACCGGTGTTATCAGGAATTCCTGTAGCCTGATAGCGACCCATTTTTGTTTTTCTGTAGTTTGTTAAGCCTTTAAAGTTGAGAGCACGCTTATCATTCACCAACACATACACTTGTGTTTCCACACGCAGCTGCGGATTTTTAATTGCTTTACTCAAACAAGAACCCAAGGTTGGGCCAGGCTTCACTTGAGCCGTTGAATATACATAATGAACTTCAATCGTATCACCCGGTTTTAAAGTACTGTGTGAATTATCACAGATTTTATTTTTGGTTGGCATCAATTCAGCTTTGCTTAATAACGCAACATTATATTTATAACCACTTTGGTAACCATGACCATTGCCATTACCGGCATAGATAGAAAAATCTTTTGCTTTGTGTTCAGCATTCTTATGAAAATGAATGTTGCACAGAGACATTTCTGTATATGCAGGTGCAGTACTGAACAAACGCTTATTAGTACCGGCAGCAGAATCAATATCTCTGGGTGATTGCGGACCGAAACCTTTATTTTTCGTGTTTCTCGCAAGTGCTTCGCGTTGTTCAGCAATCACTTTATCAGTAACAGATCCGTGTTTGGCACCTTCGCGGAGCCCATGTTCTTCGGCCAATACCGGTGCAGACAATAGTAGAACATTGACTACGATTGCGATTACAATACCTTTCATAATTTTCCCCATAAATATAATAAACCGGCTGAAATACCGGCACGACCAAAAGTATAGTTCAACATTAAGAGAGTGCAAGGCAGGTCTATTTACAATACGAACATATCCATACGATAGATGTTGTTAATGGTTAATATTGCACCATATGGTTGCAATTAGCAGTGTAAAAAAATTGATTAAGCACTTTAATTGTAGATACAAACCATTTTATCTGTCAGGCATGGAGCAAGATTAAAATATCGTTATCTAAAATATCACTTAAAAATATTTATACAACTCCAATTCCATTTGAGTTCAGACAACTCGTTTCACCATGCTCATAATAATTTTAATTTTATAAATAATCATCTAATAAAAATTCTAACCATTCAGATATTTCTTCATTATGTAAAACTAAACCATCTTGAGACAAGCTCGCTATATTTTTAAACGGGTTATCTAAAGAGTTATTAAGTAAAATATATACGTAATTACATAACGGTGAAACTGTTTTAATCTGCAAGCAGCAGCATTGCTTGACCTGGATCCGGAAGAACATAAAAAAGCTGATTTTATTAACGTATTCAGTGGCAAACAATTACCCGTCAATGCCATGCCCATTGCCATGCTTTATTCATGCACGGCCTTGGTATTCCAACAACCCGTACTTTATGTTTAATTGGTAATAATGATGAAATTTATCGTGAGCAGATTGAAACAGCAGCAATCGTTACCCGTCTTGCACCATCACATATTCGTTTTGATAGTTTCGAAACATTTTTTTATCGCAACCAAATTGAATGGGTAAAAACACTGGCTGATTTTGTTATCCAGCATCATTATCCTGAACTAAAAAATACCAGCAATCCTTATCTGGAGCTACTAAATACTGTTATTGATAAAACAGCTAAGCTAATTACACAATGGCAAGCCGTTGGTTTTGCGCATGGTGTAATGAATACCGACAATATGTCGGTGCTTGGGCTTACACTGGACTATGGTCCCTTTGGTTTTCTAGATGCCTACGATTGCAAATCTATTTGTAATCACTCCGACTACGAAGAACGTTACACTTTTGAACAACAACCACAAATTGGTTTATTTAACCTCAGTTGTTTTGCACAGGCCTTATTGCCACTGCTTGATGTTGAATTGGCGCAAGCCGCTTTAGCAACCTATCAAGGTATTTATACCGACTACTACAATACACTAATGGCACAAAAACTTGGTTTTAGGGAGAGTGATAATACCGTTATTGCACTACAAGAAAATCTGTTAGAACAAATGCAACAAGGTCATGTGGACTACACCCTGTTCTTTCGCCAGCTGAGCTGCACCCCGTCATCAACCAAATCAAAACACACTAAATCACTGCGCGACATGTTTATTAACGGCAACCAGTTTGACAGCTGGTTAACAGACTATAACCAGCATATGCAGTCCCTTTCATTATCCCTTGCAGAACAACAAAAAAAGATGCGTAAAATAAACCCTAAGTTTATTTTACGCAACTACATGGCACAAATTGCGATCGAAAAAGCAGAACACGAGCATGATTATGCTGAAATGCAACATTACGCAGACCTGCCACCCAACTGGGCGAATGCCCTGAGTGTTAGCTGTAGCTCATAAGCAAAAAAGGTTTACTATCACGATTAGGATTTAAAACATGACTTTGTAATTAACGATTTATTAATACGGTTTAGTGAATCAAAAAACACTTTATGCACGCTTGCAATCAAAATAACCGTACTCACCACCGTTAAACTTAGAATAATAATACTAAAAATAGTTTTGCTTTGTGATAACCCTACAACAACCCAGAATAAGCCCGTTATTGCAAACAACGCAATCGGGATGCAGTCAAATTTATTAAAACAAAATAATATATCAAAAGGTAACTCTTTCTGATTTTTTCGAACTTCCTCTTCTTCATCTTTACCAAGGTATTTAAAATCTGTCCAATGCGCAAAAACAAAGGCGAACACACCAACTATAAAAATAAATAAAGTTAAGGCAATAAATACATGGCTATATCCAGACAATGAAGCAAAAAGACTGTCTCGGCGTGTATACGAAACAGCAATCCAGTAAATAAACGGTGCGCCTACTAATAAAACAGATGTCAGATATAAAAAGCCAATTAAGGATTTGTCTGCAGAAACAGAAAATGAATCAATAAACCTGTTGCGAAAACCTTCATTACCAACAGGGAACTTACGATGCTTGCCAAATGTTTTAAAGTAAATACTCCCCTCGGCAAGTGCTTTTAAATGAATCGGGAATTTTCCTTCAAACTTGAAATAAGTTATTGAATCCAAAGCTTGCCTTAAACAGTTAATTTGCCGAATAGCCAGCGTTGATTGTGACTTGAAGGCAGCAATATATTTAATAGCTATCATGTTAGCGAGACCAATAAAAATTGAAACTATTAATACAGCAACCCATTGCATGCTTTCAGTAAATAGTGAAAGTTCATTCATTGTCGTTATTGCAGCCAATGCCCCAACCAAACCGGGGAACATTACCATTGATGCATTTATAGCAATAAATTTACGTTTCCGTATTTCGTTTAAACTTTGACTTGTCTGCTCAAACTCCCATTTTAAATTTTCCTCATGACTTTCAAGGTGCTCGGCTGAAATTTTAAATTCAGTTTTATCACAACGTTTATTTAAATTATAATCTGCTGTTGAGTTCGGTTGCCGTTGCAAGCCATCAGACCATTGTGATGCCCAGTCTGGATTCCACTTCGAAAATTTTATATGCAATAATTGTTGTTCTTTCATATTCACCATCCTTAGTATAATCACTGCATAGCAGTTTTAATCAGCATACATCCCGTATTTATTTACCGTGAAAAACTCCACTCGCCTTTTACGCGGGTAAACACACCTTTGCCAGTTGAAATAATAGTTCCGTCATAATGCACCGTCGCGACAGTCGATAAACTGTTCCTGAATGTAATAAAACATAATTTATCAGTTTTACTGCTCGTAAAGGTTAATAATACCGAACTATCATTTAATAATTTTGCTGTAAATTTATTATCGACATGGCCATTCGCGGGAAATGGCATTGCAATAAAATCCATCGGTAAAATCATTTCACCGCTTACCACACAAGTAGCATAGTCAATAATTTTTGCTTTACTGCTATCTGTATAAACATACTGCCATGACCCAAATTTTGCTTTTTTAGTTATCAAGCCCAGCGACGTTTTTAACTCCCCGCTTACAACGTAACCTTTAACCGGCATAAATACATACCGGTTCTTATCGTTCTTAACCGTTTTTTCGGGGCCTGAGCCCTTTATGCGCATGGGGTAGAATTTAAATTTTGCGTTTTTCAGATGTTCAGTATTGCCAGGGGGTAAAAACCAGTCCTTACTAAAAGGCACATACATTTCACTTGTATGTGTGTTGTCAGGATAATATTTTAAATACTCAGTATAACCAGCAATTGTTTTTTCTTTTACCGCCTTACTCCATGCCAACCCCTCACCTTTGGACCGTGCATCTTTAGTATATTCACTTTGTGGGTGTTTTCTCACAAAGGCGCGATAAGCTTCCGCTGTATTAGTGGCGGTGGCCTTTTGCCAGTCATCTGCAACAAAGTCACAACCGCTCATTAAGACCGAAAAAATCCATATCAGGTTTAAATTGGCATGCTTCACAGGTTAATCTCCTTATATATGAACCCAGCCGTTGCCTAGGTACAAATAGCCTATAAATTTTAGGGAATTAGAGCTTAATACTATCGTTGTCTGCTTTCCCAAACCAGCACTTTTACCCCCTTAAACTGCTTATACCGATCTGTTTCGTGACTTTTTGGCACGACTAAATGATTCAGTATTTACTTATATGTTTTTTCCAGATATAATTGAGAATCATTACTATTTGGAAATATGTATACAATGTTTTTGCAACCCCTAAGTGACATCGCAATTGGTGAAAAAGTCCGTCTGGTTTCTATCGAAAGCAATGACCGCACTTTAACCCGGCGATTAATTTCACTTGGATTGACATTAGGTTCTGAAGTTGAAATTCTACACCACCGTGGACGCGGTGTAGTCGTGGCTAAGCAAGGAAACAGGGTTGCTCTCGGTTCCGGCATTGCCGAGAAAGTACAAGCAACGAAAATTGACTAATGGCAGGATGTTGTGACAACCAATCGGCCAAGATAACTGGCTCTTCACTGAAAATGGCGCTGGCCGGTAACCCCAACTGTGGTAAAACAGCTCTTTTCAATGCATTAACCGGTATCAGACAAAAAACTGGCAATTGGCCTGGTGTTACCGTTGACCGCAAAGAAGGTCAGTTTAACCTCGATGGGCGCAAAGTTTCCGTTATTGACCTGCCCGGCATCTATTCTCTTGACGCTAATTCACTTGATGAAGAAGTAACACGTGACTATTTACTGTCACGCGATGCCGACTTAATTGTCAATATTGTTGATGCTTCAAATCTGGAGCGTAACCTCTATTTAACCGTGCAATTACTTGAAATGGCCGTCCCGCTAGTTCTAGTCTTGAATATGATGGATGTCGCCCGCAAGCGCGGTATTGAAATCGACACACAGGCATTGTCGGAAAAACTGGGTTGTCCGGTTGTACCGATTGTAGCAACCACCGGTGAAGGCACAACCGAATTAAAAGCACGTATGCTAGCCGTTGCCGACAAACAGCAAGGTGGTGGTTTCCCTCTCGCACTGGACGAAGTGGTAGAACAAGCCGTTGCCGACATGGAAGAACTGCTTATCGACCTGCCAGCAGAAAATCGCCGCTGGTTAACCATTAAACTACTGGAAAGTGACCACAGTGACAGTGGTCTGGAAGATACCGCCCATGAAAAGATTGCATACTGGCGTGAGCAAATACAGCAACGCGCCGGTGAAGATGCCGATATTTTAATTGCCGACACACGCTTTGGTCATGCCCATGCAATGGTGCAATCGGTAATGCGTATACACGGCAAAATAACTCGAACTGCAAGTGACCGTATTGATGCACTGGTATTGAATAAATGGAGTGGCATACCATTTTTTCTTCTGATTATGTATCTGATGTTTATGTTTACCATTAATATTGGTGGCGCCTTCGTCGACTTTTTTGACAGTCTGGCCAATACACTGTTTGTTTCCGGGTTTGGTGAATTGCTTAGTACGATGGGTATACCCAACTGGCTTCGTGTCGTTCTGGCCGACGGTGTGGGGGGTGGTATTCAGATTGTTTCAACGTTTATCCCTATTATCGCAGCACTGTATTTATTTTTGTCTTTTCTTGAAGACTCGGGGTATATGGCGCGTGCCGCCTTTGTAATGGATCGTTCCATGCGGGCAATCGGCCTGCCCGGTAAAGCTTTTGTACCATTAATTGTAGGCTTTGGGTGTAATGTCCCGGCTATTATGGCGACCCGCACACTGGAAAATGAACGCGAACGCAAACTAACTATTCTTATGAACCCGTTTATGTCCTGTGGTGCACGCTTGCCGGTTTATGCCTTATTTGCCGCAGCTTTCTTTCCGCACTCAGGGCAGAACATTGTTTTTTCGCTCTATCTAATTGGTATTGCAGTTGCGATTGGTACTGGCTTAATTATGAAACATACTTTGCTACCGGGTAACAGCAGTGGTTTTATGATGGAGCTGCCCCCCTACCATCTACCCACATTAAAGGGCATTTCACTGCGCGCATGGGACCGAGTAAAAGTGTTTGTTAAAGAAGCCGGCCAAATTATTATCGTGATGGTACTGGTTTTAAATCTGCTAAATTCAATTAGTACCGATGGCAGTTTTGGAAATAAAGACAGTGACAAGTCAGTTCTCAGTGCAACCAGCCAGTTAATGATTCCCCTGTTTGCTCCAATGGGAATCAGAGATGACAACTGGCCAGCCGTGGTGGGCGTTATCTCCGGTATACTGGCCAAAGAAGTTGTGGTGGGCACGTTAGATAACCTCTATAGTGATCTGGCGGGTAAAACTGAACAAACGAAATTTAATTTTTGGGCCCGCATACAAGGTGCACTGGCAACCATCCCCAACAACCTGTCAGCATTAAGTGAAAACCTGCTTGATCCATTAGGGATTGATATTGGTGATGTTGCCAATACCGAAGCCGCAGCCGAACAACAAGGCGTTAAACAAGCCGTGTTTGGTGCAATGAACAGCCGTTTTGACGGACAGGCTGGCGCCTTTGCCTATCTGCTGTTTGTACTGCTGTATTTCCCTTGTGTTGCCACCATTGGTGCTATTAAGCGTGAAGCCGGCCGACCCTGGGCATTATTTGTCGCTGCATGGACCACAACCATTGCCTATGTAACGGCTTCCAGTTTTTACCAAATCGCCACATGGAGTGAACACCCCAGCTCCTCACTAGCCTGGATAAGCGGTTTTGCAAGCCTGCTTGTCGCAATCCTGTTTGGCTTACGCCGCTGGGGACAGCGTACAAGCACACCCGAGAAAATTAAAGTTGCACAGGCAAAATCATGATCCTGTCTGACATACAAAAATATATTGAAAAACAGGGCCAAGCCAGCCTTGCCGATATCGTATTACACTTTGATGCAGAACCCGAAGCGGTGCGCGGTATGCTGAACATATGGATCCGTAAGGGTAAAATATTACAACAAAAAGCAACACCATCCTGTGGTAGTAGCTGTTCTGAATGTGACACCACGTCCACAGAAATATATATTTCTGTTAGTAATGGTATTCCGCTAAACAAGCCCATCTTAAAATAAAAATTGTAAATTCTAAACATAAAAAAATACAAACCTGCCAAAATCTGCAGGCTTGTGTTTTATACAACGTTAAAAGTTAGTCATAATAATTTACGTATAAACCCATTCTTAAATTCGAGCTTGTATCTCTATTAAGGGATGGCATTACACAACTTAAGTGGGATGACGGAACCGACAGTGGTATCCGTGTACAAGTCAAGAACACCGTTAATAACAAAATTCATGTCGAATGGTGGACACAATGGTTATTTTCGATGAGCAGAATAAGCTTATGTGTGATTTTTAACTGGCAATACTATGATGAATTTCGTGCCCAGACCTTCTTTGCTCTCTACCTCTATGTGGCCGTTATGCCTCTGAATTATACTGTAGGAAAGTGACAGACCTAGCCCTGTACCAGAGCCAATGGGTTTACTGGTATAAAATGGATCAAAAATACGCGTAATATCATCTTTAGAAATACCCGTTCCAGTATCTTCTATCTCAACTTTAATATGTTGTTCGTCTTCAAGGGCTGTACGAACAGTGATGATACCGCGATCTTCTATTGCCTGAGCAGCATTAACAAGTAAATTTAAAAATACCTGATTTAGCTCTGAAGCAAGGCATTCAATTTTAGGTAAATCACCATATTCTTTTACAACCTCAGCTTTATACCTGATTTCATTATTAACAAGGTTAAGTGTGCTATCCAGTCCATTGTGTATATCAACATATTGCCATTCACTTTCATCAACATGTGAAAACTCTCTAAGATCTTTAACAATGCCTTTAACCCGCTTTGTACCATCAAGTGACTCGCTGATCAAATCCCGGATATCTTTACGTATAAAATCAAAATCTATTTTATTCCGCATTGTTTGCAGTGCTTGACGAACCTCGGGATCGCTGATTTTTTCTTCACTTTGCTCATAAAGATTGAGCAACTTCACCATGTTCGTAACGTATTCGTTTAGTGTTGAAATATTTGAGCTAATAAAGCCGACAGGATTATTAATTTCATGTGCCACACCTGCGGCCAATTGTCCAAGTGAAGCCATTTTTTCTGACTGTAATAACCGGCTTTGTGTCTGTTGAATTTTTTCGATTAGAACCTGTTGTTCTTTTTTTTCTGCTTCCAGCTGTTGCATCGCCAACGTCAGTGCTTTGTTAGTCGATTCAAGTTCCGTTGTTCGTTTGGCGACTCTTTCTTCCAGACCAACATTCATTGCTTCCAGTTGCTGCTGATATTGCTGCCGGGTTTCAGCTGCAAGATGAAGCTTATCCAACATACTATTGAATGCCATACCAACAACCGCAATTTCGTCTTTACCTTTTATTGATAAATGCGCAGATAAATCACCCGCTGCAACTTTTTCAGATGCCTCTTTAAGATTTAATATGCGGCGCGTCAATATGGTACCCAATACAAAAGAAAACATGGCTGTTAATACCATTTCTAATATCGCAATTAAAGAAATTTTTTCCTGAGCCTCACCAAGTATCTGTTGGATACTTGCAATAGAGATACCCAGTTCAACACGACCAAATTCTATGTTACCCTCATCAATAATTGCCGAGACATCAAATACCCCATCATCAACAGCATCAAATTGCGTATCTTTAATAAAAGGACGCTTCAATGCAGATTCATCTCCATCTTGTGCCAGGACACCTGTTGCGCCAATCACTCTTGCATAAACAATCCCCGGATTTTTTAATACCTCTTCAACAAATTCTTCAAGAGAAGCAAGATCAGTTGCTAATACAGCATTTTTTGTTGTGGTTGCAAAAAGAGTAACCGTTGTGTCCGCACGCTTTATTAACTGCTCTTCATTCGAGGCAGCTAAAAATAATAGACTATTCCAAACCAGAATCAGCAATAGAAGTGCTTCAATAGCTGCAATGCCCAGAATAGTTTTAAGACGGAAAGACATAGTACGCAAATACACTCCTGATTAATTTTTCTCGTGAATTAACGATTCAAGCAGGTCGATACCTAAAGCACGAACATCATCCCATTCCGCATCATGCGCATCATCAATGCCCTTAAAATTTAAGTTGGACAATAACTGTTTGTCCTGTGTGTTTGATTCAAGTTCTTGCATCGCTTTTTGCACATGTAATATCACTTTTTTATCAAGCCTTGGGTGTGCAGCGATGGCATGAGGTGTATAGGCTTTTGTAGTCCAGAGAATTTTTAACTGATCTTTTATATCGGGGGTCATATTACGGAAAGTGCGTATAACCCCTCCTCCAGCATTGTAGAGTCCTTTTGCTACGGTGCGATAAACCGAGTCATGTGATGAAACATATTTTGGTGTGATGGGTATGGCACGATTTTTTAGTGCTGCACGAGGTAAGACACTCGCAGCAAATGCTGCGGGAGCAGGAAAAGCCAGCGTCATTCCTTTTAATTCGTCGAGGGATTTAATGGTAGTATCTTTACGCACCACAATAATACCCTTGATCCGTTTGTTTTTTTCTTTGGCAAACGCAATGTAACCGGGTGAGTGATGAAATACCGTGTAGTGGTAAGGATTCATGTATGCCATGTCATATTCACCGGCTGCGAGTCTTTTCTCAAAAGCAGGAATATCTTTAGCAGTACTGAATTTGAAATTATAACCTGTTTTTGTACTCAATCGTGCTAACAATGGCCCCCATTTTCTAGCCAGTTTACTGGCAGCCTGTTGTGGTACAACACCAAAGATAATGGTGACATTAGGTTGTGACGTTACAGATACTTCTGATGCAAAGATTGTCGGTACAAATAAAATCAGGAGTCCGGTTAATGTATAAATTTTAATACTTTTCATTTTCAAATTCTCCACAACTAGCTTTCATCCAGCAGCATACTGGCACTGGTATTAAGGCATTCAATTTCAGGTAGAGCTGTTTTTAAATCTCCCCAGTCAAAACCTAACCGTGCTAAAACATTTTCGTCCAGAATTGGAATTAAATTATCACCACCATGACCTATATCGAGACCACGGCAGAGTATGTCAGCCACGTGAACCAGTTCAGCCAGAACACTGGTATGCTCTGACAAGTTATGATGAAAACGAATTGCAGAAATTAGCGCGGTTGGTAACTTCCAGTGTCTAGCAACTCTTGAACCAATTTCAGTATGATCAAATCCCAGCACTTGTTCTTCTGCTTCTCTAATCAGGCAATCGTACTTATCTCGATACAGCAAGACATTGGTAAAATCCTGTTCAAAGTAAACAGCAAGTACCAGCTTTCCCACATCATGTAATAATCCGGCTGTAAAAGCTTGTTCGGGATCATGCCCACAACGCCGTGCCAGTACCTGTGCTGCAATGCCTGTTCCAATAGAATGCAGCCAGAAAGAATTTCTATCAAACCTCTGTTCTTTTGCTATCGGGGGGAAATGATCAATAATACCCGCAGCAGTAATGATGCCATGTAAAGTATGTATTCCAAGAAGTGTACCAGCATGTTTAATATTGCTAACTTTTGAAGCAAGCCCATAAAAAGGTGAGTTAGCGATACGTAAAACACGTGTTGTTAATCCTTGATCTTTACCCAGCTCTAACATAATTTCAGACATAGCCACATTATCACGTTGCAATAATGCGAGTAGCCTTGTCACAATGACTGAGAGTGACGGTAATTGTTCTATATGCTTATCCAGATTTTTTTTTGTTAGTGCTAACATTCGTCTTTTTTTGCATCCTGTTTATCGGCTTCATAAAGTGTCTCTGTTCTGAATGCCAATAGAAGATTGTACAAATGGCACATATCAGGATTATCGTTTACATGACGAAACCGTTGCGCCAACTTTTTTTTAATCAATGTGTGATGTTCAGCTAGCTCCTCCTCACTAAAAAAATATTCCTGACACACTGTTAAATATTCAATGTTTCTTTCCTTTAGCTGTGAAAGATGTACATTGTTAAGAATAACACCTGCTGCAATAAGACAATTTTCTTGTGCATCATATACATCCTTAGCCAATACCTGGCCTATCGTTGCCTGCTCAAGTGTAATTATTTTTTCAATTCGCATTGTCTTTAACCATAACTACAACGACGCCATGTATTGATGAGTTGTTGCCGGGACAATCGCTATAAACTTGTAGTGAAATATTTTCTAATTGAATATTTTTATGTCCACTCAGCTGTTCTTTTAACGTTTGTGTAATTAATTGACACAGTGCATCAGGTAGTGCATCTTTAACTTGTTGGCCTATAAGTTCGCCATGACGAAAACCTAGCCATTCACTCGCCTGTTGATTTGCGACAACCAGCATTCCTTCCTCGTCAATACCTAACACAGCAACAGGCAGAAATTCCAATACTTCTTGAGAAATCTTGAGTGCATGTACATTCATACGTATTTCACGCGTTTTATCTTCGACACGCTGCTCTAATTCAAGATTAATTTGTTGTAGCTCGTTAGCCAGACACCCGTTTTCTAATCGGAGTTCGTTGTATTCAAAAGCTTCCTTAACATTAACCCGCAGCAAATCATCTTCCCAAGGCTTGGTAAGAAATTTGAATATTTCACCCTGATTAATTGATTCAGTCACTGTTTTTAAATCAGTGTATCCTGATAACACCATACGAACTGTTTCAGGACACATTTTACGTGCTTGTGATAAAAATTCTATTCCTGTCATATGAGGCATACGCTGATCGGATAGAATAACTCCCGTTTCAGGATGTGCTTTGAGTAACTCAAGTGCTTGTGCGCCACTGTCAGCTTTAAGGATACTGTAACCATCCTTACGTAATACCCTGTGCAACGAGTGCAAAATATTCTCTTCATCATCAACTAGCAGGATTGTGCGTTTGTTTTCCATAAAGAAACACCTGATGTTATAAATTATTCATTAGCGGTTAACTTTGATTTTTGGGTAAATTCTTCTAATAATTTTTCAGCTTGATGTTTTTCAAGTGGCCTTCCTGTCAGGTATCCTTGCACCTGATCACAACCAAGATCGGTTAAGCATTGTAATTGTTCGTCTGTCTCGACACCTTCAGCAATAACACCCAGCTCCAGTCCATGCGCCATAGTGATAATAGATGTAACAATTTCTACATCCTGAGGGTTACAGGTGATATCTCTAACAAATGACTGATCGATTTTAAGCATATCCACAGTAAACTGTTTTAAATAACTCAATGAAGAATAACCTGTACCAAAGTCATCAATAGCAATTGCAACCCCCATATCCTGTAACTGCTCCAGGGTGTGACGACTTGCATCCACATCGTCCATTAGTACACCTTCTGTAATTTCGGCTTCAAGCCCATCTGCTGACAAACCTGTGTCTGCTAATGCTGTTGCAACTAATTGATGAATATTTTTTTCACGAAATTGGTGGCTGGAGAAATTCACTGCGATACGAACAGGCAATAAACCCGACTGGCGCCAATGCTGATTTTGTTGACAAGCTTCATGCAGAACCCATTCACCAACAGGAACAATAAGCCCTGTTTCTTCCAACATAGGAATGAATTTACCTGGTGGTATTAATCCATGATCTGGATGTTGCCATCGAATGAGTGATTCAAAACCAACTAAATTCCCGCTGCTAATGTCTATTTGTGGCTGGTAGTGCAGACAAAATTCATTATGTTCCAGTGCGTGTCTTAGTTCTGTTTCAAGGGTTAAATGCGCAACAGCATCTGCATTCATTTCTGCACTGTAAAATTGATATTTGTTTTTACCCAATTCTTTAGCACGGTACATGGCACTGTCAGAATTTTTCATTAAAACTTCGGGTAATTTCCCATCTACAGGATAAAGACTGATACCAATGCTTGCCGTAACCACCAGTTCATGCCCTTTAATATTAAAGGGTTGGCTTAATCCATCCAGTACTTTGCGGGCAACTTGCGCAACATCAGATAAATGGTTAATACGCGGTAACATAACCGTAAATTCATCACCCCCCATACGCGCCACACTATCTTCTTCACGTGTGCATAATTTAAGCCGTTTCGCCATCGCCTGTAATAACTGATCCCCAACACCATGCCCAAGACTGTCATTTATATTTTTGAAACGATCCAAATCAATAAACATAATAGCCAACTGCTCATTCATACGCTGAGACAGGGCCATTGCTTGCTTTAACCGATCATTAAACAATAAACGGTTTGGCAATCCAGTCAAAAAATCATGATAAGCCTGATGACGGATCTGCTCTTCATTCTTTTTTTGCTCGGTGATGTCATTAAATAAACCAACATACTGACTTGTGTTACCTTCTTTATCATTAATCGCTGTCAACGTTAGCCATTGCGGGTAAATTTCACCATTCTTGCGTCGATTCCATACCTCACCTTCCCATTGCCCCTTATCAACGAGTTTTTGCCACATGGCATGATAAAAATCTGCATCATGACGATCAGATTTTAACATTGCAGGAGTTTGACCGATTGTTTCTATCGCACTGTAACCGGTTATAAGAGAAAATGCAGGATTGACTGACTGAATCATACCTTCTGTATCGGTAATAAGAATCCCTTCAATGGTACTCTCAAATATACGTGTGAGTTGATCGTTCTTTTCGTTTAACTCAGCATGACGAAAAGCTTCATGGATATTAGCTTGCATCTGCTTATCATCCCATGGCTTTGTAAAAAATTTATAGATTGCTCCGTTATTTATAGCACTGGTTACAGCTGAAAAATCAGCATAGCCTGATAACACAATCCGCACTGTGTCTGGCCAGTATTGATGCACCGCAGTTAAAAACTCAACACCTGTCATATTAGGCATACGTTGATCGGAAATAATAACGTTGACTTTATGCTCTGCTAGCTTTTGCAAACCTTCTGCACCACTGTTTGCAACCAGAATTTTATAATCATTTCGACGCAGTAGCCGTTGAAGCGCTTTAAGCACATTGGGCTCATCATCAACCAGAAGTAAAGTGCGTTCCACGATTACATCTTCAGAATTTACGTTCGCTAGTTTTCATCTAAAATAATTGAACCGTCTGCAGCCCAATCTATTTGAAATAAATCCGGGTGTTCATTTTTATATTTTTCTAATGCGAATTTACGTTGCTCCAGCTCCTGTTGTTGTTCACGAATCAGATTAGCAAAGAGATGATTCTCAAGTAACACATCATGAAAATCCAATGCTTGCTGCAATGTTGCAAGCAAATCATAATCTTGCCAGGGTTTATCTATAAACCTGTAAATCCCGGCATCATTAACTGCTTTTAACAAGCCACCACGGTCTGTTTGCCCACTTAACATTACTCGCATGGCATGAGGCTGAATTTCTTTTACCGCACACAGGAATTGCACACCATCCATATGTGGCATACGATAATCGCTAAGAAATAAATCAAAATTGGCAGTATTCGCTCGCTCTAATGCCTCTTCTGGGTTACTAAAAGTTTCAATATCCCAGTCTTTCTTTTTTCTACATTGACGAAGCAATGCATTAAGAACATTTAATTCATCATCAATCATCATTAGTCTGTGCATACTAGTTCACCCCATCGCTAAAAATATAAGTATCCATATCATCACCTATGGATTCTTCCATGTTGTGAATGCGTTCAATAATATTGTCAGTTAATACATGTCCTTTTGATAGCAACAATATTTTATCGCTCAATACCAGATCACGTGATAACACCATCCCTGCCTGCAAGCCATTCGATTTAACACGTCTTTCAGATATATCTTTAGTTGGTTGTTTTTTTCGACCAAGTAGTGACTTAAATAAAATAACAATCTCAGGATCATAATGACTGCCACTATTTTCACTCAGGTATTTGCAAGCTTCAGAGGTACTATGGTGAGCCGTTACAATCAGGCCATGTTGTAAATCATAGTAGTCACCAACTACCTTTAAAATACGTACTGCAATGGGCATATCTTCAGCTTTGAGATGATCAGGACAACCTTTTCCATTAAATTGCTCGTATTGATGACGAATTAAATAGGCTGCATCATGCAAAGGTTCAAGTGCCATTAAAACACCTTCACCAATAACAGGGTGATGAATGAATTTTTTATACTCAACATCATTCATACTATTAACTGATTTACCCAGCAACTTATCACTCAACCCCACTTTACCGATATTGCGTAATAAACCTGCGTAGCGAAGATTACGTAATTCAACGTCATCAAGACCACATAGCTGGCCAAGTTGCACTGCTTGTTCGGCAAGCTGACGAGTCTGTACCGTATGTTGTTCACGCATTTCTATTAAATTAGAAAATACCTCGACGGTTGTTCTGTAACTGGCATCAAGTGACTCATGTGCGAGTTCCAGAAAACTGACTGTTTGCTGAAGTTCACTGGTACGCGCGAGCACTTTCTCTTCCAGACCGCTATTAAGTTGTTTAAGTTCTTCATTCTGGCTATTGGTTAATGCCAATAAGCAATCGCGCTCAATTTTAAGGTTTCGTTGCACTAGCGCGTGTTTAACATTTGTCTTTATGTCATTTTCTTCCCAGGGTTTACTGATATACCGGTAGATTTTTCCGGCATTCACGGCTTTGATAGTCGAAGTCAGATCAGCATAACCTGTAAGCAAAATACGTATCGTATCTGGCCATTTCGAAGCGACTTGTTTTAAAAATTCAGCCCCATCCATTCCCGGCATTCGCATATCAGAAATAATCAGATCAACCGATTGTTGCGCCATAAGTTCCAGGGCATCTTGCCCACTCTCTGCAAGGAGGATGTTATATCCTTCTTTACGAAAAAGGCGTTTCAGGGCTGCCAGGATATTGGCTTCGTCATCAACAAATAATAATGTTGAAACCTGACCCTTCTCGGTTACTGGCAACTGTTCACTAATACGCTCCAGAGTCACTGTATCACCTCATCTTTTGCGGCTGCCTTTTCCTCCGGTTGTTTTATCGGCAAACAGATAGTAAACGTCGTCCCCTTACCTACTACGCTCGTTACCTTTATATCTCCACCATGTTTTTTCATAATGCTGTACGATAGTGATAAGCCGAGTCCTGTACCCGTGCCAACCGGTTTAGTCGTAAAAAACGGATCAAAAATCTTTTTTAAATTCTCTGTTGTAATACCTGAACCTGTGTCGCTGATTTCAATCCATACCATTTCCTTTTCATGCCCTGTACGAATAGTAATAACGCCGTCTTTTTCAATTGAATGTGCGGCATTAACCAATAAGTTCATAAACACCTGATTGATTTGTGACGCTAAACATTCAACATCAGGCATGTATCCATATTCTTTAACCACCTTAGCCTTATACTTTATTTCATTGTTAACAATGTTTAATGTGCTATTCAGACCTTGCTGCAAATTTGTCCACTGCCACTCGGCTTCATCAACATGCGAAAAGTCTTTCAGATCCTGCACAATACCTTTAACACGAGAGATTCCTTCCATTGATTCTTTCACCAGATCGTGTAAATCACTCTTAAGGTATTCAACATCAAGTTTTTTCTTTAAACTTTTAATTTCTTTTAAAGCTGCCTGATCCCCTACAACCAGGCTTTCAAGGTGTTCATAACCTTCCAACATCTGGCACAAGTCATTTATATAATTCTGCAAAGTGCTTAAATTGGAGTAAACATACCCAACGGGATTGTTAATTTCATGAGCAACACCTGCAGCAAGTTGTCCAATAGAAGCTAATTTTTCTGATTGCAATAACTGCTGATGACTAGTTTGCAGTTCTCGGTGACTTTTTTCTAATGCATCTGCTTTTTCCTGTGACTTGCGATGCATATGTTCCATTACCGCAAAAGCCTGTTTCCTGTCTGAGATATCTGTATGAGAACCAGCCATGCGAATTGGATGTCCATTCTCATCATGTAATGCCGTACCACGGCACTGGATCCATGTATAACTTTCATGTTTATTTCTGAGTCGATATTCGACATTAAAGAAATCCATTTCACCATCCATGCAGCATATCCACTTCTCCAGCGCTTCCCCAAGATCATCAGGATGTATCAATTTTTGTAAAGCCAGAAAGTTATCCTCAATGTCATCTTCATCATAATCAAGCATGCTCTTCCAACGTGGAGAGAAATAAATTTTTCCTCTTATTAGATCCCAATCCCATATACCGTCATTGGTTCCACGAGAAATTAATTCAAAACGCTGTTCACTGTTACGCAACTCCGCTTCATTTATTTTTCTCCGAGTAATATCTCGTAAAATACCAATATATAACATCTGCCCATCCGCCTGACACATTTCACTAATGGCCAAATCCATTGGAAAAGTACTACCATCACTTCGTAACGAAATAACTTCACGTGAACCAACACCGATAATATGTCCCTTACCGGTTTCTTTATACCGTTTGAGATAACCATCATGTTGCTGACTCTCAGCACTCGGCATAAGGCATTTAACATTTTTCCCAATTAATTCTTTAGCGGAATAACCAAACATTTTTTCTGCAGCGAGATTGAAGGAATTAATTTGACCAACATCATTGATCGTCACAATGCCATCAGCGGCATTGTTCATAATTTGGCGAAAGAGTTCGATACTTGAATCACTCATTCTAAAAGACCACAAAAGATATACATGTTACGTGGCCTCCTTGTGAAAAGTACCTAATAGCTTAGCGGCATAAACATCATCTTCTTTAACTATGAACAATAATCAAATGACTAACCTTACAAAGGACTTACATTTAGAAAGGGAATACTTACCATAAAGAAATGACAAATAAAATGATGGAATTTCTCAGGCAGATATTGCTAAAGAGCTTAACTTAAATAGATCCGCAATAAGCCGCCAGGCAAAGAACACAAGAGAATCAGGGAGGCTTGAGTGATGTTGCCTTATTGCATGTTATAGGGAAGCAACATGCAACAATATATATTGTAAATACTATTAATTATCAATTAGTTACAATACATATTTAAACACAGGCTCACTTATAAATACTTTGCACTGAGAACAAATCTCATGCCACATACCGCTTGAAAGTTCTCCAAATGTTCTCTATTCTTTAGATCCCATAAACTGCTGTGAGAACTGCTCAAAATGCCTTGGTCACGCGCCATTATTCTTGTTGATATGAATGCTTTTTTTGCATCAGTAGAACAATTCGACCGCCCCGAATGGCGTGGACTCCCCATTGCCATTACTAATGGCGAAGTGGGTACCTGTATTATTACCTCCTCCTATGAAGCCCGAGCCTATGGCATAAAAACGGGTATGCGCTTAAAAGCCGCTCGCCGACTTTGCCGCGATTTAATTCAATGCCCTGCCCGCCCCGAACGCTATGCAGAAGTATCGACCAATATTATGTCTGCCCTGCAAAGTATTACACCGGATATTGAAGTGTTTTCAGTCGATGAAGCCTTTCTGGATGTCACCCGTTGCCAACACTTATTGGGCAGCCCTGAACAAATGGGTGCGTTAACTAAAAACATTGTGTATGAAGCCTCCGGCATATTGTGTTCAGTCGGTATCAGCGGTGATAAAACAACGGCGAAGTATGCCGCTAAATTAAACAAGCCCGATGGCTTAACAGTGATCCCGCCATGGGAAGCCGAGGCCATATTAAAACAAGTGCCTGTTACTGAGCTTTGTGGTATTGGAAAAGGTATTGGAAAATTTCTTGCCGAACGTGGCGTACATGTGTGTGGTGATATGGCAGCGCTACCCATTAATGTACTTGCCAAACGTTTTGGTAATCCAGGGCGGCGTATTTGGTCTATGTGCCAGGGAAAAGATCCCGATGACATCATCACTAATATCGCCCCGCCTAAATCCATTGGCCATGGCAAAGTGGTGCCCCCTAATACCACCGATAAAAACACATTACGAACGTATCTTTTACACATGAGTGAAAAAGTCGCCGCACGATTACGTAAACATGACATGAAGGCCAAACATTTTTTTATTGGCTTACTCGCATCCGACGAATGGATCGGTGGAAAATACAAAATAGCCACGCCCTCCAATAATGGCAAAACCATTTATAATTTATGTGTAAATGTTTTAGACCATCACTGGCAACACCAAGGAATTCGGCAAGTACAAGTTACCGCTTTAAACCCCCTCCCCAGTCAGCATCAATATGAAATGTTTGAACAAACTGATCCACTGCAAGATGAATGTAATAAAGTCATGGACTGCATTAATAACCAATACGGTGAGTTTACCTTAGCCCCTGCACGTTTATTAAACCGCTCCACTATGCCCAATGTCATCGCCCCCGCATGGAAGCCTTTCGGTCATCGGAAAACCATTTAAATGTGCGGCGGCGTTTATTACACAATTAACGGGCAAGACATTCTGGTTTACTTTCCAAATCCGAAAGCGATGTTACCGGTTAGTTTAAAAAGAAATAAAGTTGACTTGCTACCATGGGGACGACGAAAAGAACAGGCCGGTCAGCTGCCCCTTGGTGGCTGGGCAAGACTCGATTCAATTTATGCAGGTCGATGGGATAAATGGTTCCCCACCCCTGTTAAGTTACCCATTAAAAGTTTTATGGAAAAAGATATTATGAACCAAAGCCATTGGTTTGATATTACTAAGGGGCAATGTATTCAAGGGCTGGTTGCCAGAGATAAACACGAACAACGTATTTATGTGGTGACCGTAACACCGGAACTTGAAGATGCGGTGCATAACCGTTGGCCACGTATTATATCTGTTACCTTATCGTAATTTTACTCTGACTCTAAATATTTATTCAAATATCCCTGAAGGCTTTATTCTGAATTTATTTACTACTTCATTGTATCAGTTCGATACTATATACGGAGCCAGCCCTCGTCATATCTGGTTTTACTTATGTTTTCAAAAATTTTTGAGAAAATCAAAAGCAGATTCTTTTTTATTAAATAAATCCAACCAGTCAAGAAAGTCAGTATAAGGCAATGGCTTGGAAAATAGATATCCCTGACCTTCGTCACTTCCTTTATCTATTAATATAGAGAGTTGTTCCATTGTTTCAATACCTTCAGTGACGACAGACATATTGAGGCTATGTGCCATCGAAATAATTGCATTTATGAGTTTTATATTTTCCGGTTCTTTCTCCAGATTAATAACGAAAGAGCGATCAATTTTAATGCAGTCTATTGGGAAGTCTTTTAAATAACTGAGCGATGAGTATCCCGTACCAAAATCATCAATAGAGATATGGATACCCGCATTATGTAATGTTTGTAATACATTAAATACCCTGTCACGATCAACTGCAAGGAGGCTCTC
This sequence comes from uncultured Thioalkalispiraceae bacterium, assembly GCA_964472525.1. Lineage (GTDB taxonomy): Bacteria > Pseudomonadota > Gammaproteobacteria > UBA6429 > Thiohalophilaceae > SZUA-37. Next base: position 130,667 of record CAYYLL010000005.1, read on the forward strand.
GGTTATCTCTATATCCAGGCGTATTGGATTAAAGCCGGTTTTAGACAATATATTGGCAATATCCTTTTCCAACTCAGAATCACTGAATTGTTTGGTTGATAAGTTAACAGCAAGCCTATAGTTTTCAGGCAATCCAATAAAGTCACTACAGGCTTGATGGATAACCCATTTTCCAACTTCAAGAATCAGGCCTGATTCTTCCAGAAGTGGAATGAATTCTATTGGTGAGATAATCCCGAATTCAGGGCTATGCCAGCGTAATAATGCTTCGGCTCCTGTTACCCGTCCATTCATTAAATCAATTCGTGGCTGATAATTAAGAATAAATTCATTACGCTCCAAAGCACCATTCAATTTATTTTCCAGAGTCATACGTCGGGTTGCACTTTCGCCCATCGTTATTGAATAAAATTGAAAACTATTGCCACCGTTGGCTTTTGCCTGATACATAGCGATATCTGCCTGCTTTAGCAAATTATCAATATTTGTATTTTCAAAAGGATAAATGGTAATTCCGATACTGGCTGTCGTATGTAATGCCTGCTTACCAGAATGAAAAGGCCTGGCGATATCATCAAGTATTCGCTGAGTTGTTGAAATAATTTCAGCAACATTCGTCACGTTCTCCAAAATTAAAGCAAACTCATCGCCACCGAGTCGGGCAATCGTGTCGCTTTCGCGCAGTAAGTGTATCAGGCGCTCAGCGACCACTTGAAGTACATTATCGCCCATGGCATGCCCAAGACTGTCATTAATTATTTTAAAACGGTCAAGATCAATAAATAAAATTGCAAGAATAGATTCATTACGTGTCGCCTGTGATAAAGCATGTTCAAGACGATCATGAAATAATAAACGATTAGGTAATTCGGTTAGTATGTCGTGATATGCAAGATGCTGAATACGTTGTTCAGTGCGAACTTTTTCAGAAATATCTTTTCCCGTAGCAACATAATGAGTGATCTCACCATTTTGATTGCGTAATGGACTGATAGTTTTTTCTTCATGATAAAAATGACCATCTTTACAGCGATTGACAAAAACACTGTGAAAAACATAACCATTTTTAAGTCTATGCCACATTCTTCTATAAAAGTCAGAATTTTGTTTACCTGATTTTAGAATGTCTAAAGTTCCGCCAACAATTTCTTTTAACAGATAGCCTGTTACACGCTCAAAAGACGGATTCACATATTCAATAATACCTTTGCTATTAGTGATTGCAATAATGTCATCCGTTTGTTCAATGGCACTGGAAAGTTTAAAGCTCTTTTCAATCTCAAACTTGAGATTATCAATCGTCATTTTTAGCTCTGCCGTACGTTCTTCAACTCGTTCTTCAAGTTGCAAATGCGATTCCTGTAAATTTTGCTCAATTATTTGTCGTTTTCGCTCCTCCATTGCGATACGGCGAAGCAGAATACCCGCAATTAGAATAAAAATAATAAAAATGACAGCAACTTCTGCTAATAAGCTGCCAATATAGTTAGAAAAAAGAGATTCGTTTGCAATGTCAGCCAATACCCAACGAGTACCAGAAACAGGTATGAGAGATAAGATGCGTTCATGCTGCTGTTGCGTGAGATGTGTTTTTTCCCGGGTATTTGAGCGATTGCCCGTGGCCATGATCTCAATGAGGTCAGGACGGTCATTTCGTAATAAGACAAGCTTATGTCCAGGTAGTTGCGCATTATATAATAAGTGAGACAGATGTTTAGTTCTAAAACTGGCAAAAAATATTTCATTTTTATTGCTCTGACGCCAGTTCAACATAATATCAAAATGATACTGTTCCGGGCCAGGGTGAATATAAGTATCAACCTTGGCATGGGATAAAGCAAACTGATGGATATCCGACCTGCAGAGATCTCCAATTTGTTCTCCAAAATCATCATAAAGAAGTTTGCCTGTGTTATCTGCAATGGTGAAGGCATAATAATCTGAAAAATATTGAGATAATTTATTGTTAATGTGACTGTATGCAGAAGAGTTATCAGGAGATTGCTGTAACTGTGACAAGGACTTCTGATGACCTGCCACAAATATGGCAAGTGATGTTTTCAAGCTACTCATGAAAATAGCAATATTATTCGACGTGCCCAAGGTAGATTGAACTGCAATATCACGTTGATATGATTTAAAATCTTCATAGCTTTTATAAGAATACAATAGCAATATCAGGCTAATCGCTATTATGAAAACAAAGGTCATCAACAAAATCTTATTCATGCCTTTGCAGCGTGATTTTTTATTGAATATGTTATGCAAGTTACTTATCTTCTTTATTTATTTATTTAAAGCTATTTATTTCACCACTTTCATGATGACACAGCCAGGTTTTCGATTTACCCTGGTCAGGGGGGACGTTTTAACCATCTACCCCCCTTTTATCTTCATTGACTAAAATCAGAAAACCAGCAATTTCCCACTTTCTGATTTCAACCATAACCTGCTATTACTCGTCTTTCTTCAGAAACATCTATACTTATAGCGGCCACCAGATAAATACTTTAAATTATAAGAGTGAAAAAGACAGAATATTTACGACTTCACTGAAGTTTATCCAGTTCCCACCTCCTTGTTTAAGCCGTAAAAAAGCGAAAAAGGGGGCGGTGTGTACATCCCTTAGTTTGACGGATACTTTTAATCTGAGGTAAAAAGCCTTAAAAAAGTGTCCCATGATGAGAACACGTGGGCCAGAACATGCATGTAAGTGGGGGCAGAACCTGACGGATCCCCACGAATTTCCTCATAAATCCCCCGCGTATTCATTATTAATA
>CAYYLL010000006.1:0-132199 GCA_964472525.1 uncultured Thioalkalispiraceae bacterium
TGATATTTTACGCTCTGAGTTAATTTGTCCAGTGATTTAATATGCTCTTGCCCTGTTACATTGGCTTGTTGGCCAATATTAGTAGCCATATTATGGTAAAGTAGTGACTAGCACCTAAGTCGCTCGTTATTCTATCATTATAAGGTACCCCTAAATTATGATCAAAAGATACACCGACCATTCAGCTAATGAAAGAACCTATCTAGCATGGATACGTACAGCGATTGCCATTATGGCATTTGGTTTTTTGATTGAAAAATTTGATCTCTTTGTTTCATATATAGGGAATAAGCTTGGCGATGTAAATAACTTTCAACCATCAATGTCCGTAGAGTTAGTCGGCCTTGGCCTTTTTTTGGTTGGTACGCTTATTATTATAACGGCGACCTTCCGATTTTTTATTTATAAAGATGCAATAGAATCGGATAAATCCATTCCATATAGTGTTAAAAAAACTAACTTGGCTTTGTCATTTATGATGGTACTTATCGCACTGTTTCTATTTTTTTATATGGGGCATAAAATTTTTAACTATATTCCCTTTTAGGTTGTTAGACACATTGATGGATAGAAAGAAAATATTCCGAATTAATTAAGATATTTCTCGATAATGTAACAAAAGAAACTAAATATAATGGCAAACAGTACAGAGCAAAGTAGATTACGAAATATAATTTTTATATTTCTGAGTTTTAGCAGTGTATTTTTACTGCAATCAGTAAAAGCAGCCGGTACAGTTGAACAATCCGGTGATATTATTCAAATTTTAATCCCGGCTATTGCCTATGGTACTACTTTTTATTTAGATGATTCGGACGGACGAACACAATTTTATAAATCTTTTGCGGCTACCGTGTTAGTTACTCACGGATTAAAAAATATCGTTAATAAAAAACGACCCAATGGATCGGATAAATCTTTCCCGTCCGGACATACGTCAGCAGCGTTTCAGGGTGCCGCTTTTATTCATAAACGTTATGGATTTACAGCTTCGATTCCCGCTTATATTGGAGCTATTTTTGTGGGCTATAGTCGGGTTGAGTCAAAAAACCATTATGTTGAAGATGTTCTTGCCGGTGCAGCTATCGGAATTGCGAGCAGTTTTTATTTTACAGATCCCTATAAAGGTTTTGTGATTACGCCAGTCGCAAGTAATGGAACCTACGGTATCAGTGTTACTAAACGGTGGTAAAGCCTGACAAAAATAAGTATACCCTGTCCGAGGTCAAGGATAAGTTAGCAGAATTAAACAAAAACAATGACGTACCTTGGGTAATAAAAGAAGGTAAGTTGAATAAAATATTTATTCTTTCTGATTTTGTTGGGGCATTTGGGTTTATGACTAAAATTGCCATACATGCAGAAAAGTTGAACCACCATCCAGAGTGGTTTAACGTTTATAACAAGGTTGAGATTGATTTAAGCACACATGAAGTGGGTGGGTTATCGGCTAAGGATTTTGAACTTGCCAAACTTATTGAGCATTCGCTTATAAAATAAAGATATTCCAATAAGTCTTATTATTGGTTCATTATCGGGGACTATTTCAGGTTACGAAATTTATCCATTCGTTCTTTCGAGCCCGGATGAGTCGAAAAATAATCCAGTAAGTTCTTGCCTTGTTTGCGATCTTTGTTTTTATTTTCCTTTACGGCCATGTTAATACATTTAATGTTAGCGCTAGGTTTTTTATGTTTCTTAATGCAATCGCTATATTTATCGGTAAAACTGGCCTCAAGCTTTTCCATCATGGTGACGAAATGCCTAGGGTTTATATTGTATTTTTGCATGTAGTTTAATGCGTAACTATCGGCTTCTGTTTCCATATCTTGTGAAAACCCCGATTTAACCAGCATAAAGGGGATGGCCGTTATCACTGAGCTGCTAGTCGAAACGTCTCCGCTGACTGCAATAATAAAAATAGCCAGTCCAGACTGTTGAATGGTTGCACGTAAACTGTGGTGGTGTTTTAAGTGGCCTATCTCATGCAACATAATGGAGGCAATATCCAGATTGTTGTTTGTTAAATTAATCAGTTCATCGGTAAACACCACGGTGCCATCCGGCAAGGCAAATGCGTTTGCGCCAATGGGGCCGCCATCTCTAAAAACAAGTTTGTAATGCTGGCTACCTTTGATATTTGTTTTTAAGTTGTTAAACACTTGCTGTAGTTCAAGCTGTTTTTTCTTCGACAGTCTGGTTTTGGAAAACCATTGTTTGTCCATAATGTCGAGTACGCCTTGCCCCATATACTGAGATGCTTTTTCAGGTAAGCGTTGAGCAATTTCTTTGCTAATAAAAGGAATACCGTATTGGATAAATAGCCAACCAAAAACAATAATGCTGACAACAGTAAAAACAACAAAAGATTTGGCTTTTTCCAGTTTATGAATAAGCCCCGAAAACGAATTATGTGAAAATAGAGTAACGATTTCATCGATGGCATCATTATCATTGGTTTCAAATTGTGAACTATTGGGGAAGTTTAAATAACGGGGTGTGTTGCCAATGCGTGAAGAAATATCAACTAGGTCGAAAGGGGTTTCATCGGTATCAATGTCAGTAAAACCAATCATGTCCTTATGGTTGCAATAGAGTAAGGCATCCTTTTTTTCGGATGTCTTGCCGTTATAGTAAATACCTTTAATCATAGAATAAGAGTGCGATTTAATATGGCGAGCTAAAAACCAAGATCCAAATCAAACATCTCACCTATTTCTTCACCGACTGCGGATTGATATTGTTCTTGAGTAGAAATAAATTGGCTCAAGTCGCCGGCCACATCCATTGAAATAACCGATACTTTATATTTCATCGTACGAATTTTCGCCCAGGGCATTAATAACCCCAGGGTGAACATAATCGCCAGAGTATTGCTAACATAAAGATAGAGCATGTAAGCTGTTTTTAACTCAGACTTTATCTTGTGGTCGTTAATATTCAGATTGCCGTATACTAAATTAGTACGTTTGGTTTGGAAATAGGCAAATAGCCATAAATAAGCAGGTAAAAACAGTAGGAAAATAAAATTTACCATGGCGCTGGGCTTATCCGATACAATGGCGGCCATCGTGACACCGATAAGCAGACCGATAACACCAAAAATAAGAATCGATAATAAGTAAGCTTTAATATACATACCATAATAGTTTTTTGTGCTTGCGGCAAAAGAGAAATCAGCATCACCGTATTTCGCATGGACAACCTTAAATCGTGTAATGATATATTCCCACCAAGGTATCATTAAAAAAATACCGAGTAGTACCGCTATAACTATGATGGGTAGTATAACGTTATCCTTTGCGTCGGCGGGTTGTAAGTGTTCAAGTTGGCCAACTAAAAATAAATAAGTGCCTGCAAAAATAACGGGAATTAAAAATACTTTGTAGGCTTGAGAAAAATTTTTGTCGAAATTAAACCGCACATTACGGTACATTGAATTTCTTAAACGGAAGGCCATCGACATTACCACAAAGGCGGGCACCATCAACATAATAAAAAACAAGATAACACCGGCAACAATTGGGTTGGCCATGGAGGCGAAGTAATAAGCCAAAAAGACAATAAAAGCGACAATCCGACCTTTAAGAATTTGTTTTGGTTTAGCGGTATAACGGAAGGACGCGCCATCAAGCAGCGTGTTTCCATAAAAATATTGTTTGGTTCTCACTTTTGCCCAGGCAGAATAAATTCCCAAGGTTAAAATAGTGAGCGCAACATTCACAATCCAAATTGAAAAGTATTCGGCTGCTTTACCGGTAAATTCAAAAGGTTGGTTCTTTACGGTTATTCTATTTTCGGCATTCATGCTTTGCATCTTCCTTTTTTATTATTGGGTGATCGGATGCTTCTTTCAGATAGAAGTCCATGCCATTATTTTGAGATAAAGAACTTAAAGAATAAGTGTGCGGTGCAATAAAGTCCATAATTATTGATAAAGACTGAGTGTTTTACTGGGTTAAGGATGTAAAATAGGAGGCTATTTTGTGAACTAATCTAGAAAAATTCTAAATAAAGTCTCTATCCTATTAAAAATTATAGACTTTTTGCTTGTAATTTGCACTAATTTTTGCCAGAGTTAGCGATAGGGTTAAATACACATAATGGGTGTAACGATGTTAAGGCTTGCACAAGCTCGATTGATAACGTATGTATGCAGTTTTTGGGCTGTTGTGGCACTGCTAAGCATTGCCATGCCGGTTATGTCTGCGAGTACTATCGCGGAAGTAAAGACTATTCGTATGTGGCCGGCACCCGATAGCACACGTCTGGTTTTTGATTTAAGTGCGCCAATCAGCCATTCTCTGTTTACCTTAAAATCACCGAATCGAGTCGTGATTGACCTCAGTCATGCGCGAATGCGAAGTAAACCCTCACATTTAGATTTTGCCAATGGTTTAGTGAAGGATATTCGTTATGCTTCACGTAATCGTAACGATTTACGTATTGTATTGGATCTACGCTCGAATGTTCGCCCAAAAAGTTTTTTGCTAAAGCCTAATCGTGAATATGGCCACCGTTTGGTGATCGACCTTGTTGGTAAACAGGCGGTTAAAAAAAGAAAATCTACGAATAGACTAAAATACAAGAATCGCCAGCGTGACATTATTGTTGCGATTGATGCGGGGCATGGTGGTGATGATCCTGGTGCCATTGGCCGTCATGGTACGCGCGAAAAAACAGTGGTAATGGCCATTGCCCGACGCTTGGAAAAATTAGTGAAACGTGAACGTGGTATGCGCCCGGTCATGATCCGCAAGGGTGACTATTATGTAGGCTTGAAGAAGCGGGTTAAGTTAGCACGTCGTCAACAGGCCGATATTTTTATTTCTATTCATGCCGATGCCTTTAGAAATGCGAAGGCAAGAGGCACTTCTGTTTTTGTGGTATCCGATCGGGGAGCCAGTAGTGAGGCGGCACGTTTTCTGGCTGAAAAAGAAAACCAGTCTGATCTGATTGGTGGCATTGATTTTGAAGAAATTGATGACGCCTTATTAAAACTGGTGCTAGTGGACATGGTTAAAAATTCTACTATGGAAAGCAGTCATCAGATTGCCAGTTCTGTACTGAGTAATTTAGGTAAAGTCGCGCATTTACATAAAAAGAATGTTGAGCAGGCAGGTTTTCGGGTTTTAAAAGCACCGGATATCCCTTCTATATTAGTTGAAACGGCTTTTATATCGAATCCGGCAGAAGAACGTAAATTGCGTAGTGGTAAGCATCAACAACGTATTGCCGTAGCAATTTTAAAAGGCGTACGTAATTACTTTCATGCAAATCCACCACCGGGTAGTTTGCTTGCCCTTAAAAATACAAAACAGCCCGATACGAAACATAGAGTTACACGCGGTGAAACCTTATCTGCCATTGCCAGCCGTTATCGTGTGAGCATTGCGACGATCCGAAGTGTAAATAAATTAGCCACTGATCGCATCCGCGTAGGTTCGGTTTTACGTATTCCTTATAGTAGTTAATATTCTCATTCAGTTCTTATCAAAAGATAAATAACCTGAACTCGGGATAAGAAAAATACTGTATAAAATTGCTCAGAGCAAGGAGTGCAACGCCAGAATCATTTAATAAAAACACGCAAAATACGCCATCCTTGGCCGCTCGATTGCCGCGTCCTTGCGGCAGACGGTTTTTATTAAATGATTCTGGCGTTACCTTCCAATGGTTAACGACTAATTCCCTTATCCCGAGTTCAGGTTAAATAATAATGGTCACCGTTAGCGGTAACGATCACGTTTACGGGTTCAGATAATACGACTGAATATGATAAGCTGTTTTTATGCAGTCAACAGAATTTATCCGTTTACCTATTCGTCAACTTTCTGCTCAATTAGCAAACCAGATTGCCGCTGGTGAAGTGGTTGAGCGTCCGGCCTCTATTGTTAAAGAACTGATAGAAAATTCATTGGATGCAGGTGCAACAACGATTGAAATTGAAATTCAAAAGGGTGGTTTGCAGCTAATAAAAATTCGTGACGATGGGCACGGTATTCCAAAACAGGAAATGATGCTTGCTGTGCAGGCACACTGTACCAGTAAAATATCCAGTTTTGATGACTTAAGCGCAATCGAAAGCATGGGCTTTCGTGGTGAAGCACTCGCGAGTATTGTGTCCATTAGTTATTTTGAAATTACATCGTGTACTGAATCACAAGAGATGGCGTGGCGATGGTCAAATATTCATACTCAGAGTAAATCAGACTCTAGTTTAGAGCCTGCCTCCCATCCGATTGGCACCAGTATTGTTGTTCGGGATATTTTTTATAATACGCTGGCAAGACGTAAATTTTTACACAGTGAACGGACTGAATTCCGGCATATCGAAGATGTTGTTAAACGTATTGCATTAAGCCGTTTTGATGTTGAAATAGTTTTAAAGCATAACCAGCGCGTAGTACACCGTTTACCATCGGCTACCACGGCAGATTTAAAACTAAAACGTATTGAGAAATTACTAGATAAAAAATTTATTCAACAAGCCTTGCAAGTTTCTTATCAGGCTTCGCAATTAAATATGACAGGCTGGCTGAGTAATGGAGATTATTCTCGCGGTCAAACAGACATGCAATATTTTTATGTCAATGGCAGAATAGTAAAAGACAAAGTTATCAGCCATGCTTTACGGCAGGTCTATCAAGCCATACTACCACCGGGACGTTTTCCTGCTTATGTTTTAAATTTACAGATTGCCCCGCAGCAAGTGGATGTTAATGTTCACCCAACAAAACATGAAGTACGTTTTCGACAAATGCGATTAGTTCATGACTTTGTAAACCATGTTATACAAGATTCAGTTAATAAAGCAGGCATTAATAATTTGTCTACTGATAACGCATTCGCCTTTGATAAAACAGAACAACCTGTCAATAAACATTCTGCGACTGAACAGAACATAGCCGACTCGTCCTTATCTTATAATGGTATCGCGTATGCTCGGCCATCTTCTGTTCAACATCAGGTAGATTCATCCCAACAGGGTTTGTTAGGGATGGTGGTAGGTTTTTGTAAGCCTTATTATTTAATCAGTCAGTCACAGCAGGGGATGGTTATTATTCATCTTTTAAGGGCGGCTCAACATCAGGTTGAACAACAATGGTCACAACAATTTAATGCACAAAATAGAGATAAAAGTAAAATAGAAACAAAGCCATTTATATTTCCACTCAGTATCGAAATAGATGAGCAGCTTTGTGAAAATCTGGATGATTATCAGGATAATATTCAGGCATTGGGTTTTGATTTAAGTTTACAGACAAAAAACAGTTTATTATTGCGTGCAGCACCTACGGTATTACAACATTGCCAGCATGAAATACTAATAAGGCAATTATTAACCAGTTTGAAGATGGAAAAAAAAATAGATGGCATAGCGTTAATCCAGTTACTCAGTCGCTTTATTGAGTTAGATAAACAAATAGAGTCCAAAAGCTTACCTGAATGGCAGCAATATTTACATCATCTTGAAAATACATTTACAGACTTATGCACTGAGTTGCCGTATAAAAATAAACTTTGGCGTGTGTTGAGTATTGCTGAGGTCAATAAATTGTTTCAGGCAAATGTGTCTATAAAGTTGACTGACGAATAATGACAATGAACAAAATTAATCATTACCCCCCTGCTATCTGTTTAATGGGGCCAACGGCTTCGGGTAAAACAGATATTGCGGTGCATCTTATTCAACATTTACCTGTTGAAATTATCAGTGTGGATTCTGTTTTAATTTATAAAGATATGAATATCGGTTCTGCCAAACCGGATGCCGCCACATTAAGCATCGCTCCCCATTGTTTAATCGACTTTCTGGATCCGGCTCAAGCCTATTCTGTTGCCGAATTTCGACATGATGCGCTTCAGGCAATGGAGGACATTACTCGACGTGGGAAAATACCTTTATTGGTTGGTGGTACCATGTTGTATTTTCGGGCCTTGCTAGATGGTTTATCCGAACTACCTGCTGCTGATGAAGTGGTACGTAAAAAACTTGAGGCACAAGCCACCGAAGTGGGTTGGCCGGTTATGCACGACCGGTTAAAACAAGTGGATCCGATTGCAGCCAGCAAAATACACCCCAATGATCCGCAGCGCATTCAACGAGCATTGGAAGTGTATGAAATTAGTGGTAAACCCCTATCGGTATTACAGAAAAAGAATACGCTTAAAAATAAATTAGCCTATAAGGTGACAAAATTAATTGTAAATCCAAAGGATCGGGCGGTACTCCATCAGCGTATTGAAAAGCGTTTTCATCAAATGCTTGAAGCTGGTTTTATCGACGAGGTGAAGTCCTTATATAATAGAGGGGATTTAAATGCGGACATGCCCTCGATGCGAGCCGTTGGTTATCGGCAGGTTTGGGAATATCTGGACAATAAGCGTGACTATGACAGCATGGTTGAACGGGGTATTGTGGTGACACGGCAGTTAGCAAAAAGGCAGTTAACCTGGCTACGCAATGAAAAGGATGCCATATGGTTAGATAGCGGGCAAATGGATATAAATCCGACAAATATTAAGGAATTGGCCTTGAAATCACTCACTCACATCCCTATTTAAATTCATAGAAGATTTAAATTTTACCCTTGTTTAATTTTTTGGGGCTTGTGCTACTATTATTTGAGTTGCTTGGGTCATTATCTATCTTTTAATATTTTTACGTAAAAATTAATCTAGGGTTTTTACATACACACAGTCTTAGCTTGCTGAATCGTCTGCAAAATAAGAATAACAACAAGGAGAATTCACGATGAGCAAAGGTCAATCACTACAAGATCCTTTTTTAAATGCCCTTCGTAAAGATCGTATACCTGTATCTATATTTTTAGTAAATGGAATTAAACTACAGGGACAAATTGAGTCATTTGACAATTTTGTAGTATTACTCAAAAACACCGTCAGCCAAATGGTTTATAAACATGCTATTTCTACCGTCGTACCTTCGCGCAGTGTTAAATTGCCAATGGCTGATGAAAACGGTGCTAGTGGCGCTAACGGAACATCAAAGGGCAACATTTAAATTGAATGCGGGTTTTTACCGAATTGGGCTTTGTTACAGGAAGTTCCCTAAGCTAATCATTGGATTAGGGAGCAACGCGGTTGTTTGAGCGTCCTGAGGGTGGCGAACGTGCCATCCTTGTCCATTTAACACTCCAGTCTGAACAGCAACGTGAAGCCGCCAGTGAATTTACTGAGCTGGCAACGTCGGCGGGTGCTGAACCACTTATGACGATTACCGGGTCGCGCCATGCGCCGCATCCGCGTTTTTTTGTGGGCTCAGGTAAAGCAGATGAAATCAAGCAGGCAGTTATCGACAATGATGCTGACCTTATTCTATTTAATCATGTGTTAACGCCCGTGCAGGAGCGTAACTTGGAAGCGCACTGTGAATGCCGTGTTTTAGACAGAACTGGACTCATTTTAGATATTTTTGCCCAGCGTGCGCGCACCCATGAAGGCAATCTGCAAGTTGAACTGGCGCAGCTAAAGCATTTATCCACCCGATTAGTGCGTGGTTGGACGCATCTGGAACGGCAAAAAGGTGGTATTGGCCTGCGTGGGCCGGGTGAAACCCAACTAGAAACCGATCGGCGTTTAATTGGCGACCGGATCCGCCAACTGAATAAAAAACTCAAAAAAGTACAAAAACAGCGTGATCAGGGCCGACGTTCCCGAAAACGTGCTGATATTCCCACTGTTTCGCTCGTCGGTTATACCAATGCGGGCAAGTCCACCCTGTTTAATCGGCTGACAGATGCCAATGTCTATGTGGCCGATAAGCTCTTTGCGACCCTCGATCCCACTCTTAGACGGGTTGCCTTGCCAAATACGCAAGTGATGGTTTTAGCCGATACGGTGGGTTTTATTCGCCATTTACCGCATGATTTAGTGGCTGCTTTTCGTTCAACGTTACAAGAAACTAACGATGCCGACTTATTACTGCATGTGGTCGATATTACCGCCGAAGAACGTGATGACACCATCGAGCAAGTGAATCAGGTGTTAGAAGAAATAGGTGCGAGTGAAGTACCGCAGCTAATGGTTTTTAATAAACTTGACCGATTAGGCAATATTGAAGCGCGTGTCGATATGCGCGAAGACGAAGCTGGGCAACAAATTCCTGCTCGAGTCTGGTGTTCTGCGAAAACCGGTGAGGGTATCGAAGGGTTAATGGAGGCCATTCAGAGCCGTTTGCAACCCACCTCTGCACACGTTGAACTGCTTATTCCTTATAAAGAGGGGCGTTTAAACGCGTTATTACATGAGCATGGCCGCATTAACAACGAAAATTACGATGAACGGGGTAACTGGTGCGTGGATGTCGACATGCCGTTGGCCGATTGGTATATGTTGTGTAAAAAATACCAAATTGAGCGCTATTTAGTTCAGTCAAACTTGTTAAAAACGGACTGTGAAGAGTTGGTTTAGGAAATAGCTTTAACCACGGTGACATAGTGAACACGGTGGTGACAAAATAAATCTTCACAATTGAAAGATAGGCCGCTTCTAGTCAGTCGCCTGGATTTTTCAGGTTTTGCCATGTTCATTGCCCCTCCAGAATAGAAAAATTCTACTCCCATTAGAGATAAATGACACCTGCAAGCAAAGCATTGCTTGCAGCCATTGAAGAAGCACCATAGAATCCCCATTATAAGAAATTACACAACTAATTTAATAAGATTTGGAGCAAATTATGGCGTGGAATGAACCGGGAGGTTCTGGGAATAAAGATCCTTGGGGAAATCGTAATGATAACCAAGGGCCACCAGATTTAGACGAAGTTTTTAAGAAACTGCAAGATAAGGTGACCAGTATATTTGGAGGCGGTAAAGGTGGCTCCAATAAAAAATCGAGTGGTGGCGGCGGCCTTGGTGCCAGTTTTATAGCCATTGTTTTAATCAGTATTTGGGCATTATCTGGCATCTACATTGTTGATGAAGGCAAAGAAGGTGTTGTGCTTCAGTTTGGCAAATATGAAAACACGGCAGAACCGGGTCCGCATTGGTTCCCACGGTTTATACAATCGGTTACGGTGGTGAATGTCGAAAATGTACGGGAAGTTGTTTTAGGCCGGAAATCATCAGAAGCCTTGATGCTGACAAAAGATGAAAATATTGTCGATGTTGAGTTTACGGTTCAATACAAAATTAAAAATGCAAAAAATTACTTATTTAATGTAAAAGATCCCAATACCACGGTTGTTCAAGCCACAGAAAGTGCGATGCGTGAAAATGTGGGTCAGGCAACGATGGATTCGGTTATTAAAGATGGTCGTTTGGAAATTGCAGCTGATACCGAAAAGCTTATTCAAAAAATTCTAGATCGCTACAAGACGGGTATCATGATTACCAATTTGAATATGCAAAATGCACAGCCACCCGAACAGGTACAATATGCTTTTGACGATGCCATTAAAGCGCGCGAAGATAAACAGCGAAAAATTAATGAAGCAGAAGCCTATTCAAACGACATATTACCAAGAGCACGTGGTAAAGGTGCACGGATTGAGCAAGACGCCCTGGCTTATCGTGATCAAGTCATTGCAAGAGCAGAAGGTGATGCGAAACGATTTACTAAATTATTAGGTGCATATAAAAAAGCACCCAAAGTAACTCGTGAACGTTTGTATCTGGAAACAATGGAAGAAGTGTATCAACGCAGCAATAAGGTGTTGATCGATGTTAAAAAGGGAAATAGTTTAATGTATTTACCGATTGATAAAATTATTAGTCAACGGCGTTCAAAGCCGACAGCGGTAGAATCAACTATAGACATTAATGATGGAGCAACATCTAACCCTTTACCATCATCACGTTCTGGTAGTCGTTCACGTAGTCGGGAGGTGCGCTAATGAGTCCACGTTCAATTTTAGTTGCTGTATTTATCGGGATTAGTTTATTTATTGCATCCGGTTCTTTATTTGTTGTTTCAGAAACAGAACTGGCGATTAAATTTCGTCTGGGTGAAATTGTAAAATCAGATTATAAGCCTGGTTTACATTTTAAAGTTCCGTTTGTGAATAACGTACGTATATATGATAAGCGTATTTTAACTCTGGATGCGCGTCCAGCTCGGTACTTAACCAAAGAAAAGAAAAATGTTCTGGTTGATTTTTTTGTAAAATGGCGTATCAGCAATGTTGAAATATTTTACAAGTCAATGAATGGCAGTGTAAGTACAGCGCGTAATCGTATTTATACCATCGCAAATGACGGCCTACGTTCAGAAATAAGCAGTCGCACGGTTAAAGAAGTCATTTCCGGCGAACGTAGTGCATTAATGAATAAAACCAAGGAACTTGCCAACATTAGTGTTAATAAATTTGGTATTGACATTATTGATGTACGGGTAAAACGAATCGACTATGAGCAATCAATCAGTGCTTCAATCTATCGCCGAATGGTTGCTGAAAGAACACGAGTGGCTAAGGAATTTCGTTCAAAAGGTGCGGAAGCTGCTGAACGTATTAAAGCCAATGCCGATCGTCAACGGACAGTTTTATTAGCAGAAGCTTATCGAACTGCTCAGAATGCACGTGGTGATGGTGATGCGAAGTCTGCGAATATTTATGCTAAAGCATATACTAAAGATAAAGAGTTCTATTCCTTTTATCGTAGCTTAAAGGCCTATCGTGATTCATTTACTAATAGTAATGATTTATTGGTTATACAGCCTGACTCCGAGTTCTTTAAGTATTTTAATAAAGCAAAATAAATATTCGCTGCGTGGGTGTCTGTTAACTAAACAGGCATCCACATATTAAATAAATTGTTTTCTGTGTAGGATTCATTATGTGGCAAGATTTTCTTGTAGCGATTTCACTTGTGTTGGTTATAGAAGGGTTATTGCCAACTGTAAATCCGAATGGCTATAAAAAAGCATTGTCTATGCTTTTGCAAATGGATAACCGGCATGTGCGAACATGGGGTTTATTCAGCATGGTGTTAGGTACATTTTTGTTGTACCTTCTTAAAAATTAAAATTAATGTAATAGATTTAGAAAAATAAAATGACACTAAATAATCGTTGGGTCTTACCTGAAGGTATCGAAGAAGTTCTTCCTGCACAAGCAAGATTGCTTGAAGACATCCGACGTAACCTGATCGACATGTTTACCTCTTGGGGATATGATTTGGTTATGCCCCCACTGGTCGAATATCTGGAATCGTTACTCAGCGGTACGGGCCACGATCTGGATTTACAAACCTTTAAAATAACCGATCAACTCACTGGTCGGATGATGGGTATTCGTGCGGACATGACTCCACAAGTTGCGCGTATTGAAGCGCATCATTTAAAACAAAATACCCCAACACGTTTATGTTATTTAGGAACCGTTTTACATACGCGTCCACAAGGGTTTTCTGCTTCACGTAGCCCTTTACAAATTGGTGCGGAGTTGTATGGGCATAAAGGCGAGCAAAGCGATGTTGAAATTCTGGGTTTAATGGTTGAAACACTCAAATTAATTGGAATGGATACTTTTTATATTGATCTTGGCCATGCCGGTATTTTCAGAGCGTTAGTTAATCAGGCTGGGTTGTCCAGTGAACAGGAAAATCAATTATTTGATGTTTTACAACGTAAAGCAAAGCCTGAATTAGCTGCGTTAATGGTGGAATGGAAGCTCAATAAAACAATTGCAGATATGTTAACCAGTTTACCCGATTTAAACGGTGGCGAAGAAGTTTTTCAACATGCCGCCAGCATTTTTGCGAAAGCAGATAAAGATGTTTTAAGCGCAATTAAAAACTTGCAAGAAATTGCTACACAGTTTAAAGCGAGAGTTTCGGACATTAAGTTACATTACGATTTGTCAGAATTACGCGGTTATAATTATCATACCGGTGTTATTTTTGCAGCGTATACGCCGGGGCAAGGTCAGGCAATTGCACAAGGTGGTCGTTATGATGACATTGGTAAAGATTTTGGTGTCGCACGTCCAGCAACCGGATTCAGTGCGGATTTAAAAACACTGGTTTCCTTAAGTGGTCTTCGTGGTAAGCAACAACAAGGTATATTTTCTGCTGAAAGTCACGAACCTACACTCTTTGAATTTATTGCTAAATTACGCGCACACGGTGAACGTGTTGTGATGGCCTTGCCCGAACAACAAGGGGATGCAAAAGCCATGCAGTGTGACAGGATTATTGTTAAAGACGGTAATAATTGGGCAGTAAAAGAAATTTAATACTTTATAACTTTTATATAATTTAAATACAGGTTGGATA
This sequence comes from uncultured Thioalkalispiraceae bacterium, assembly GCA_964472525.1. Taxonomy (GTDB): domain Bacteria; phylum Pseudomonadota; class Gammaproteobacteria; order UBA6429; family Thiohalophilaceae; genus SZUA-37. Next base: position 14,241 of record CAYYLL010000006.1, read on the forward strand.
GTCATGGGTAAGAATGTTGTAGTCGTCGGTACACAATGGGGCGACGAAGGTAAGGGCAAAGTTGTTGATCTGTTAACAGAAACAGCCGATGCGGTTGTGCGTTTTCAGGGTGGCCACAATGCAGGTCATACCCTGGTTATTGATGGTAAAAAGACAGTCTTACACCTTATTCCATCCGGTATCTTGCGCGATAATGTAAAATGTATGATTGGTAATGGAGTGGTATTAGCTCCTGATGCACTCATAACTGAACTTGATATGCTAGAAAAAAGTGGTGTGAGTACAGATGGCCGTTTATTTATCAGTGAAGCCTGTACCTTAATTCTGCCGTACCATATTGCACTGGATCAAGCGCGTGAAATTGCGCGTGGTAAAAAAGCCATTGGTACAACGGGCCGTGGTATTGGTCCGGCTTATGAGGATAAAATTTCACGTCGTGGTTTAAAAGTGGGAGACATGTTACATCGTGAACGTTTTGCAGCACGCTTAGGCGAGGTGCTTGACTACCATAACTTCACACTCAAAAATTATTTTAAAACAGATACGGTTGATTTTCAGGAAGTGTTAGATTTTGGCTTGGAAGTAGCCGAACGTATTCGTCCAATGGTTACTGATGTGACGGGCGAATTACATAAAATGCGAGCCGAAGGTAAAAATATTATGTTTGAAGGGGCGCAAGGTACGCTGTTGGATATTGATCATGGTACTTATCCTTATGTCACATCATCCAACCCAACTGCCGGTGGTGCATCAACCGGTACGGGTGTTGGCCCCTGTGATATAGATTATGTACTCGGTATTACCAAAGCCTATACCACTCGAGTCGGAGCAGGTCCTTTCCCAACCGAACTTTATGATGGCGAAGATCTCAATGATCCTATTGGTGCTTATTTGGCAAAACAAGGCCATGAATTTGGTGCAACTACCGGCCGCGCACGTCGTTGTGGCTGGTTAGATGCAGTTTGTTTGCGCCGTTCGGCTCAAATTAATTCGCTCACTGGTATTTGTTTAACTAAAATGGATGTCTTAGACGGTATAGAAACTTTACGTATCGCAACAGGCTATGATCATAACGGTACGTCTATTGATGCACCACCGATTGGTGCCGATGCTTATGAGCAATGCAAACCCAAATATATTGAAATGCCGGGTTGGACTGAAACTACCGTTGGTGCAAAAACCTTTGATGAGTTACCAGATAATGCAAAAGCCTATATCAAAAAAATTGAAGAAGTAATTGGTGTGCCGATTGATATTATCTCAACAGGCCCCGATCGAGATGAAACAATTGTACTTCGTGATCCTTATAAAATTTAGGTAATGATCGAAGTTAATAAGAAAAGCCTGCTAATCACAGGCTTTTTTTGTATTAAATGAATACTTTTTTATGTTGTCATACCTACGAAGGTAGGCATCCAGTACAATAATACAGATAGTCATTACGACATTATTATAATATGAAAATAACAGTCAGTGAATTAATCGTAAAATATATCGAACGTTTAGGAATTGAAACGATTTTTGGTATGCCGGGCGCACATATATTACCCGTCTACGATAGTTTGTATGACTCTAAAGTTAAAAGTGTTCTTGCAAAACATGAACAAGGTGCTGCCTTTATGGCGGGTGGTTGCGCGCGTGCATCTGGGAAAATATCTGCTTGCATTACAACAGCCGGGCCCGGAGCGACTAATTTAGTAACGGGTATCGCCAATGCCTATGCCGATAAGCTACCAATATTGGTGATTACAGGCGAAACATCCACCCATATCTTTGGCAAGGGCGGTTTGCAAGAAAGCTCGGGTGAAGGTGGGGCGATTGATCAATATGCTTTGTTTAAAGGCATTACCCGCTATAACAAAGTGATTGAAAGAACCGATTATCTTGTCAATGTTTTAAATCAGGCTTCAAGAATTTTATTGTCGTCTAGTTCAGGGCCGGTATTACTCAGCTTTCCTTATAATATACAAAAAGAATGGGTGGATGATTCCATTCTTGAACAGCTAAAAACAAGCAAGCATTATTATTCAAAAATTGCACATACACAATCAGCAGCGGCAATGGTTGAACTTATTAAAGAAGCTAATAAGCCAGTCATTATTGCGGGCTATGGTTGTATTTGTGCAGGAGCAGAATATACGGTTACAACATTAAGTAAAAAATTAAATATCCCCGTTACAACCAGCTTGAAAGGAAAAGGGGTTATTAATGAAGATTCTGCCTTGTCATTAGGGAGTCTGGGAGTAACATCCTACACCAATGCTTATGATTATATTAAAGACAATGCCGACTTACTTATATTTCTTGGTGCAAGTTTTAATGAAAGAACCAGCTATCTTTGGGATAATAAATTACTCCAGAATAAAAAAATCATTCAGGTAGATAATAATGAAGAACAACTTGAAAAAGTTTTTACCGCAGACATTGCAATAAAGGGTGATATTAAAGAAGTATTAATCAATGTTCTATCTGATGTGGCTGAACAAGATATTAAAGTTAATACATTAGCACCCTATACAAAATTTTCGAAACAAAAAGATGAATATTCAGCAGATAATAATTTCCTGGTTTTTAAAGAAAAATTTCCGTTGGTTGAGGCTTTCTTTATAGAATTAGAGAAAGGTTTTGAGCAGGGCATTATGGTATTTGATGATAATGTTATTTTCGCACAAAATTTTTTTAATGTTTCAAAGGGTAATCGTTATTATTCTAATTCAGGAATATCCTCATTAGGGCATGCGATTCCGGCAGCAATTGGCGCACGTTTCTCTGTGGATAAACCTTCCTTTGCTATTTTAGGCGACGGTGGTTTCCAAATGTGCTGTATGGAAATAATGACAGCCGTTAATTATGACATTCCACTGAATGTTATTCTGTTTAATAATTCGACTATGGGGTTAATTAGAAAAAACCAATTCCAACAATATAATAAACGTTTTATCAACTGTGATTTTATTAACCCTGATTTCTCCTATCTTGCCAAATCATTTGGTATTCAATATAAAAAAATAGTTTCAAGCGATGATCTTAATGGGCTGTTTTCTGACTTGGATCTTGTTAATGGTATTAATCTGGTTGAAATTATGATTGATAAAGATACTTTCCCCACTTATTCTTCAAAACGATAATTATTTTTTCTTTATGCAAGTCAGCCATTTTTATAAAGAACTCGATCTTACTGAAAAACTTATTTCAGATAATGATGCAAAGCCAGAATACATCAGGCAGTATGAGACTCTCTCTAAAGACATGGAAGACTTTATTGCGGCACAAGGGCCTGATAAACGACATCATATTATGTTGATCATTCCTGTTGCTGACCGCCCCCAGCATTTACACAGCTGTCTAGAAAGTATTTATTGTTTATGTGAAACTTTTAATTATGGTGGAAAAGGACAATATTTTAATAAAGTTTCTGTGCTTGTTGCTGAAGATAGTCATAAAACTTCCTGTCGAGACAAAAATAAAAAAATAACAGAATCATTCAGTCAGCGCGGACTACATAGTATTTATTTTGGACTGGATGAACAAAAAAAAATAATAACTCATTTAAGTTTGATTGATAAGAATAAACTTGGTGGTGTTGTAGGTGATGTTTATTCTGATGATTTTAGCCATAAAGGTGCATCTATTACCCGCAATATCACCTATCTTAAGTTGAATCAACTTAAAGATAATTTTGAAAATATAATATTTTATTTTATTGATAGTGACCAGGAATTTAAAGTTAATCCTGTTGCAGGTAATGGGGATGTCCTTTCTTATAGTCTTAATTACTTTTATCATTTAGATAGAATATTTTTACACAGAAATATTGAAGTGCTAACAGGGAAAGTGGTGGGTGATCCACCTGTTTCACCTTCAGTGATGGCTGCTAACTTTCTGAAAGATGTTTGTTCTTTTTTATTATCTGTCTCAGTTTGCAAGTTAGATGCTCCTTGTTGTTTTCACGAAAATTATAAGATGGTGGAATCAAACGATGCGGCATACCATGATATGGCTGATTTATTTGGATTTAAAATAAAAGATACAGCATTTAATTATTTCTGTGATATAAAGACACCTCATAGTAATGGTGATTGTTTAAATAAATTTTCCAGCAAGCTAAATGAGTTCTTTGATGGTGTGCATTTAACTCGAAAAAGTTATTATAAATATGAAAATATTGCAGAAAGTATTGTTACTGCACGTACTGTTTACACAGGAAATTTTGCTTTATCCAAACAAGCATTAAAATATTTCATTCCATTTGCGAATTTAAAACTTCGTATGGCTGGGCCAACGATGGGGCGGTTACTTAAGCATAATATTGGTGATAAATTTGTATCTGCAAATTTACCGATGTTACACGAACGTACGGTTGATAATATAGGGCAGTCTGAATTTCGCTCAGGTGTGCAACATAATCAGAACAGCATTAACTTGCATGACGAATTTGAACGCCAGTACTTTGGGGATGTTATGTTGTTCTCGGTTGAGGAATTAATCGATGCAGGTTATCCTGATAAATATTTAGATCAAGAAGAAGTTAGAAAAATTGTTCTGAATAAAGAATCATTTTTAGGTGAGAATTATTCTAAAAAACTGGAGCTAGTACAAGGTAACATTAAGAAATTGAAATCTATTTATAACGATATTGCTTATAAGGATAATAATATATCAAATAATATTGATACTTTTATTAAGAATATGGAACTGAATTTTTCTAAGAAATCATTTCCCTATCAATTAGTGACTAATGACAATAGCACAAATCCTAAAATAAAAGATATTATTGATGCGTTGATGAGCTATAAAAGTGAAACAACACTATGGAGTCAACTGTTAGAATCATGAATGTTTTTATTTTAAATACAGGACGTTGTGGTTCAACCACTTTTATTAAAGCTTGTCAGCATATGTCTAATTATTCAGCCGGACATGAAGGTTTAACAAATAAGCTTGGGGATAAACGATTATTTTATCCTAGTAATCATATTGAAGCAGATAATCGTTTATCTTGGTTCCTAGGTCGACTGGATGAACAATATGCTGATACTGCCTTTTACGTTCATCTTATGCGAGATAAAAATAAAATAGCAACCAGTTTTATAAAACGAAAAGACTATGGAATTATGCAGGCGTATCAACAGGGTATTTTGCAGGATATTAATACGCAGTTAGATATTACTGAAGTTGCGATGGATTATATCAACACGATAAATAAAAACATTCAATATTTTCTAAAAGATAAAACGTACAAAATGGATTTTAATCTTGAGAATGCACCTAGCGACTTTAAAAAATTCTGGCAGCTAATACAAGCCGAAGGTGACCTTAATCAGGCTCTGGCGGAATGGAATATTGCCTACAATGCTTCCTAGTCGGCAACCACTATTTTTTATCATGTTGTAAATGTTAGGATCGCACAACCTCGTTCGGTATCGACATATTCATAACTGCTAGGCTGATATTGTTGTCGCCATTGCGCAATAATTGCCTGTTCGTCTGTGCGGGCGGCATCATCTAAAAATACCGTACATTGCTTTGCAAAAACAGGACGCAGAACCGGCAGTGCCGGATAACGCGAATTTTTCTGAATATATCCATTCGGGCCATCTATCACTAATAAGTCAATTTCTGTTAGTGCGCTTATGTCAGTGTCATACCACAGGTAGTCATTATCGTGTATTTTTTGCTTAACCAGTGGTGTATCAACAATGGTGGCATAGTTATTTAAGGCATATTGGCTAATATTTTGGCGTGTATCGGCACTATAGTCTGCGCCATTTTCTAAACTAATGACGTTACCATATTGGTTTATTTCGCAACAACGGGCCAGAATAATAGTGCTTAAGCCACTGCTACATTCCAATATCGTGCGGGGTTTTTTGCTAAGACAGTAGTTACTAATAAGTCCTAAAAAATCAGCCGCTGCCGACCAGTCTTGGGTGTAGGGTAAATTGTTCGTGAAACCGAGTTTTTGTTGTAACGTGTGATAGGTTTGCACTGAAGTATTCACTTTATATATCGTAGTAAGAGCTAAGCATATGAAAAACAAATCTATTTTAATTGATCTGTGTTAATAAGTAATTAGTTTTACGGATTTATTCTGGTATACAAAGGTGATTATCCTAAAGTTTTCCATTTATGAGCCGAAATAAAATAAAACGCAAGAATCATGAATATCAATGGTATCGTCATATTGGTAATAATCGTAGAAAAAGGATTAAATAAGTGAATAAATCATACCTAACCCCAAATCAGGTTGCAGAATTATTAATGGTTTCACCTGCAACGGTTCGTCACTGGGCTGAAAAGGGTGATTTGAAGGCATTATTAACCCCAGGGGGCCATCGTCGCTTTTTACCCGAGGACGTAGAAAAGTTTACCCTGCATCGTAGTTTAACCCTAAATAGGAAAGACAGTGGTGTATTACGTGTACTGATTGTGGACGATGATGAGCAAATACGGACTTATCTCGAGCAATTACTCGCTTGTTACCCTAGCCAAGTTGTTACCCAAACTGTTAGCAATGGTTTTATGGCAGGTATTATGGTCAGTGAATTTTCTCCTCATGTTGTTTTGCTTGATTTAATGATGCCCGGTCTTAATGGTTTCCAAGTTTGCAAAGATCTGAAAGCTTCCTCCTCGACTAAAAATATACGTGTTATCGCAATGACGGGCTACCCATCTACTGATAATGTGAATGAAATTTTGAATGCGGGTGCTGAAATTTGTTTATCAAAACCTTTTTCCAGTGAAGTACTCAGGCAACAACTGGGTTTAGTTGGAGCGGAGGCTGTGTAGGGTGCAACACAGAGCTAAAGGATAAGGAGACAATATGCCATTTAAACGATTAACTTATTTGAAAGAATACTTTATATATTTTTTTATTGGTATTATATTTTTATTTATCTATACATCGTCTACAAGATCGGAACCCAGAAAGAAACCTTCTATAAATTATATTACAGCCGTAGTGGTCAAAAATTTTCCGCCAGATTACTCGATTGATGTGAGTGGTGAACCAGAAGGCTTTGCTATAGATATCATCAATGAATTGGCAAATATTGCTAATGTCAGAATAAAATATATTGTGAAAGATGACTGGACACAAACAGCTCAAGTTCTTAAAGATGGTGGTGCCGATCTAATTCCAAATTTAGGCATTTTAAAAATTAGAAGTAACTATTTTGATTTCTCTAAACCAGTTGAAACCTTTCCTATTTCTATCATTGTTCGTACTGAAGAAAGTAATATTCAGTCAGTCGAAGACTTGAGTGGGAAATATGTTGGTGTCGTACGTTTTAATATTGGTGGGAATATTGTCAAGTCTTTGGATAATGTGAGTACTATTATTTATGAACATCCTGAAAATGCACTCATTGGCTTGCTTGCAGGACATGTCAATGCTCTGATATATCCAAAATACGTTATGCAAAAAATTGCCCGTGAGGCAAATCTGAGTGATCGTATAAAAATAATAAATCCACCATTGAAAGAAATAAAAAGAGCCATTGCGGTACGAAAAGGCAACACTGAATTACTAAATAAATTAAATCAGGCCATTGATAAATTTATTCCTTCTAATAAATATAATGCGATTTATGAGAAATGGTATGGAAAACCTGAACCATTTCTAACTGTAAATCACATTATAATCATAATGAGTTCAATTATTATTTTAATTGTTATTTTTTTCGTGTGGTGGCGTTATAAAGGACTTATCATTATTAACAAGCGTTTACTGGAAACAATTAAAGCACGAAAATATGCAGAAGATGCATTAGCAGAGTCAAATGTATTATTGGAGAATGTACTTAATTCTACTCCAGACTTAATTTTTGTAAAAAATAATGAATTGCAAACAATACTGTGCAATGACGCATGTGCCGCAGCTGTTGGTAAAACACCCAAATCAATGTTTGGTTTAACTGATATTGAAAATGGTTGGGATCCTGAATTGGTTAAAGGAAACCCTGAAAAAAATATCCAAGGATTTGAACAGGATGATAAAAAAGTATTAGCAGGACAAGTCATACATAACACAAACGATCCGGCTAATGTGAACGGGGAGGTACGTGTTTTTGATACACACAAACAACCTTTACGCGATTTCGACGGAAATATTATTGGTGTGCTAGGTATTTCACATGATATTAGCGAGCGGATAATAATAGAAAATAAACTACAGAGGAAAAACACTGCATTACTTGCTTTGAGCCTGATTAATGAAGCTGTTATCCATATTGACACAGAACAGAGATTACTGGATGAAGTGTGTATGATAATAACCGAAGTAGCAGGTTACCGTCTTGTTTGGGTCGGTTTTAGTCAGCAGGATAAAATGAAGACGGTTAAAGCTGTCGCCCAATCTGGTTATGAAGATAATTATCTCAAAAATTTAAGACTAAGTTGGGCTGATACCGAGGCAGGGAGAGGGCCAACAGGTACGGCAATTAGAACAGGAAAAGTAAATTTTATCTGTAATATTATGAACGATCCACGGTATACAATGTGGCGAGACAGTGCAATGGAGAGAGGTTATTGTTCATCTATTGCGCTTCCTCTAAAGGATAAGGAAAAAACGTTTGGAGCATTAAATATTTATGCGGCTGAAGAAAATATTTTTGATGACGAGGAAATTTGTTTTCTTCAGGATTTAACTGATAGTTTAGCCTATGGTCTTATAAGTTTACGATTACAAGATGAAACTAAAAAACTGGACCAACAATTACAACAAGCACAAAAAATGGAATCGATTGGCTTATTAACCGGTGGCATAGCTCACGATTTTAATAATATTCTTGCATCTATTCTAGGTTTTACCAATCTTGCTTTAGAACGATTTGTAACGAAAGAACAATCTCAACTACATGACTATTTAACAGAAGTCATTCATGCGGGGGAACGTGCGAAAAATTTAATACAACAAATGTTAGCCTTTAGCCGTACAGGGAAAAGCAAAGCGGTAGTATTGTCAGTTTCATCTGTTGTTAACGAAAGTATTAAAATGTTGCAGGCCACTCTGCCAAGTAGTATTAAACTAACAGGTAAGGTTGATAAGGACATATCTGATATTGAATTCGATCGGGTACAATTACAACAAGTGATAGTGAATTTATGTATAAATGCACGAGACGTTATTGAGGGAAAAGGATGTATTGATATTAAAGCCAAACAACTAACTATTATGGCATCGGAGCATAAAACTTGTGATGCGTGTCACAATGAAATTAAACAAGGAGATTATATTGAACTATCTATCCATGATAGTGGTGGAGGGATAGATTCTGAGGTTTTACGAAAAATTTTCGAGCCTTTTTTTACAACTAAAGATATAGGCAAGGGGTCGGGAATGGGTTTACCCATCGTGCATGGTATTATTCATCACCACGGTGGTCACATTTTAGTGGAGTCAGCAAAAGGTAAGGGAACAAATATTCAACTGTTATTGCCAGCTATTGATACGAGTAAAGTAATCGCAGCGGATAATTTGTCAAGAGAGTTATTTGAAAAAAATAATTCCAATTATGCGCATATACTTGTGGTTGATGATGAGGAATCTGTTGGGCGATTTATGGGAGAGCTTTTAGAAAGCAAGGGGTATAAGACAACAATTATGAATAGTGCATCAGATGCATTGGAACTATTTTCTGAAAACCCGAAACTATTTGATCTTATGCTTACAGATCAAACTATGCCTGAACTAAATGGAATAGAACTTGCAAAAAAATATTTGGCTCTAAGGCCCGATTTTCCTGTAATCCTGTGTACGGGTTATAGTGAGAACATTAATAAAGAAAAAGCGAGCGAAATAGGTATTCGTGGTTATATCGAGAAGCCAATGAAGGCGAATATGTTATTTAATTTAATTAAATCTTTGTTAGCTAAAGAAACATAACATTATTGTTAGATTATAAAGAATTATTTCAGTTATATTAGGAGAAAAATTTAATATTTTACCTATACTTTAGTTGATATGCAGTGTTTAAAACTATAATGCTTACGGGATTAAATATGATGTTTGAATGTAATATTTTTATAAATAATGGCAATAATAAATGATACATGGAGTGATAGCCTCGTAATCTATTTAGTGTTGAGATATTAAAATGGAATTTCTTTTTCTGACTACACCGGAGCATCATGCTGCAAAGAATAATGCGGTTGAATTAAATGCGAAACGGTTAAAACAGTGGTTGGATGCTTTGCCGATTATGGATATTACTGAAACAGTAATAAGTTTGCATACTACTATTGAGCCATTTAATGAAATCCAGCTATCAAATGATGAACGTTTAAAACTACTTGAAACCTATTATGTTGTAATAGATGAAATATTATTCTCATATGATGATATGAGAATAACCATGTTGCCTATATCTCTTAAAGAACGAAGGCATCTTAAGAATGACATTATGTGGTTATACTTGTCATTAGCCAATGGTTATAAGTCGGTTGTCAAATCGGGGTTTGAGAAAAATGTAAATCCTAAAAAAGATAATGTTTTGCTTGTTAGCATATATCGATCGATGGAACTGATTATTCAGGCAATGTTATATGCTTTTCGCTCCCATGAAACCCCTCCACCACTTGTGTACCTAGAAATAAATCAACTCTATATGTTTGCAGAATTTCATAAAGTTCTTGATAATAAGATTAAAATCAATAAGTCAAAAAATTGTTTAACGATTGGTTCCTTGTATAAACAAATATTGTTATTAATTGCATCTGATCCTTATCGTGTAAATTCTAATGAGCTTATAGAGATATATTTTTTTATTGAGAATTTTGCAAATCTCTGTGTAATCCAGAAAGGTGTTGAATGCCAAGGTGAAGAAGGTCAATATTTCATCGATTTAATGGAAGACATGCCCCCGCTTTTATGTGAACGTGAAAAGAAAAAATTGATATCCTCATCTTATCGGACTATTGATGTATGGCCTGTTGTACAAGCCTTTGGGAAAGACATTTCAGAAAAAAAGGCTATAGGAGATTTAGGTTCTAATAAACTTAATCTGGAGCAAAGGTTTTCAGAAATTCTTACCCAACAGTTAATGGGGAAAAAGAACAGGAAGTCAGATCGCCAGATAATAACGAATAAATGCTATGTTGCCATTGGATTGTCGGCTATTAATTTTTATTCTATGAATAAAGACAAGATAAAAGAAGTGATGGAGCCTGAAGAAACAGGTGGCATTATGGTGAATAATCTTGATTTTGAAGAACAAGCTAATTTCACACTGGACGTATGGCAATTATGCAATAAGTCGGATACCGGTTATTTACTACAAATTAGAAAGAATATCCTTACACAGGAATTAATAATAGGCGACGTTATTGGTATCATTATAGAGAATGAGAAAGGAAGCATTAGTCTTAATGTTGCCTTTATTCGCTGGGTTAGAGGCGATGATGATATTTGTAAAATGGGAGTGGAGATCCTAATAGGAAAGGCAATACCTGTGGTATGCCATTGTTATGGGGATCATCAGTCATATGAAGGGTTATATTTTCCGAGAAGTGAACACGGTGATATACAGGGAAGATTGCTTGTTGAGCAGAGTATCTTGATGCAATTTAAAAAATATAATATTACAGTTGGGAGTCACAATTTTGAAATTGAATATATATCAAGTGTGATAGAGACATCATTGTATTCTCAATTTAAGTACAAGGAAGTATAAAATGAATATGAAAAATATAGAATATGTTGAAATAATTAATGCTCCTGATAATACAAGTTATACAAGCAATATTATCTTGAATATATTAAATCAACAACAAGTGGCAGCGAGTTATGGACATAAATTTACAGGCCGACCTGTAACGAATTTGGTATCTAATGGTACCGACTTGATTAAATTAAGAACCGAATATAATTATCCAGAACATGAGGCACGAAAATATATTGAACAGGCTATTGAAAAAGAGAAAAAACTAAAGATATATCATCCATTAAAGACATGGTTTTTAATTACAGAAAAACATGAGGACTCAACTAAAAATATCTGTATTGCAAATATTTCACCACTGTTACAAGCTTTACATCAAACGGATGAAGTGTTGCTAACAATAAGAAAAAAAATTATATAAACCTGATTATAGAAATAATAGAGACTTATCTTTGTCAGGCTAAAAATAATGAGGTTGCTCTAGATCTAAGTCTTTCAAATTTTGCTATTGATCAAAAAAATAATTTATATTACGTTGATGATGAATTTTATCGTTGGGATGAATTTTCTTTTTTACCACATTTTTTGGCGAATTTAATTCGTACTCAAGACTGGTTAACGGAAGAGTTTATAAAATATTTAGGAGCGGAAACAGGAAAGTTGCTGCTTAAATATTTTGATGATGCTCATTGGTCTACTGTTATTGCCGAAGAATTAAGAAATTTATTTGTATCTGAAAATAAAATGTTGTTACGAGAAGTATTAATTCATGCGTTATATAGAAATACTGTTTTTATATACCAGCCAAAGCATACCGCTAAAATTATCGCATTATTGGCTGATCCTCATGCAAATATTGAGGCTTTAGAAACATGCCTGAATTATCTTGAAAAACGATGTATCTCGGATGCCATTGTTTTGGGTGATATTGTTGGCTATGGGCCGAATCCACAGGAATGTATTGACATATTACGCGACCGGGAAGATTTTTCTATTATCAGAGGTAATCATGACCATGCGGTGGTGACCGGGAAAAAGGTATCGGGTTCAAACTCGATTGCGGGATGGGCTCTTAACTGGACGCAAAATAATATAGGTGATGAATATCGTGAGTGGTTAGATGGATTACCATCCTATTTAAAGCAGGACAACTGGTTAGCGGTACATGGTTCTCCACGTGATAAAACATTCTTCAATGGTTACGTATACCAAATGACGTATAAAGAAAACTTGGATGAATTGCAGAGCAGAAATATTCCACTGTGTTTCCATGGTCATACACATATTCAAAAAATATATTATCGTATAAAAGGTAATGATTTAATGACAGAAGAAGAAACTAACGTTATAAAGTCAGCTCAACATGCATTAATCTGCCCTGGCTCAATTGGTCAACCTCGAAATGGCAAAGCAGGGGTGGAATTTGCTATTATTAATACCGAAACGTTAGAACTTGAGTTCCAACGTCTACCTTATAATGTCGATAAAACGATTGCAGCAATGAAATCATACCATTTTCCTTCTGCTCTTGGAGAACGACTAACGCAGGGAAAATAATTCCGTATTTAAAGAATATAAAGGGGTAAAAATATTACCCCTATTTAAGTGTCAAAGTAACTTTATGGGCATAATGGTGCTAGATCGTTGATTGATGCTCTTAAACCCGCCCACCCCATACCAAGGTTTGCATTTTTTCCGGTAATAAGCACAGCAAGGGCATTGGGCTTACCGGGAATTACTTGCATAAAGTGGTAGGTTTTAGGTGTTGTCATCTGGATTTCTTCCATTGTATTTTTAACTTCTTCGCCTCTGGATTCCGATAATCTTTTTTCAACACCGGTTACACCCCGGCCTCGGAACATTTCGACTGCTGCTGCCGCAACAGCATCCAGATAACTTTGGGTAAAGTAGGGTACATTATGGTGTACACCTAATAATAAACCGGTTGAAAGGTCTACGACACCGACTGCTATTGCGTCATCAACATTATTAACTACTGTTTTACATACTTCGTTTATACTCGCCATTATGTTATCTCCTGTTTACGAATAAAAATAATTTACTTTAGGCTATAAGATACTTATATCCAGTGTTTCGATTTCTTCTGATGCTTTTTTAGCATGTGCTAGTGGCATACCAAGGTTTGCATCGGATTTTGTAAATACGGTTAATAACAGGTTGCTACCTGCATGCATTACAAATACGTTACTGTCTGTGCTTTCAAGAATGACATTTTTTGTTTTACCTTTATTTGTTTCGGTAACAAGGTTGTCACTTAATGCCAATAAAGCACTGCTCATTGCTGCAAAGCGATGTTGATCTAATCCTTCGTTGAGGTGGGATGCCCATGCAATACCATCACTGCTACTGATCATTGCACTGGTTATTTCATTGCAATCAGATATCAGACTATTAAGGATATAACTTAATTTTTTTTGTATCACCCGTGATACGTCATTACTGTGTGATGCACTTTCATCGCTAACCTTGTCAATTATTTTGCTAATGCTTTCCATGATTTTTCCTTAATTAGTTTGCAAGTATTGCAAGTAAGGCTTGAATAAGAATTTTTATGTCGTCTTCGCAGCGGCTATCAACCTCAAAGACCGGAAATATCTGATTTCTCTCAAAAAGTTTTTCTTGATAGTCTTCAATATTTGCATGGTCATTTATGCTGGTACGGGTTACACCAATAACAACGCCAGTTTCATTTATAAAGTCACTAAATGAGTCAAGATAAAATTCCATTTGTTTAATGGGATCAGGATGGTCATTATTTATAAGTAATACCAGTCCGAGTCCTCCTTTTGTAAGTATCTTCCACATAAAGTCAAAACGTGATTGCCCCGGAGTGCCATATAAATGAACTTTTGTACCATCATCCATTTCTATATAACTGTAATCCATGGCAACGGTTGTAGAGTCTTTCAATTTTCGTTCTTCGCCTGAAGTATCAACATCAGTACTAATAGGTGGAGTATCACTAATAGCAGAAATGGCAGTTGTTTTCCCAGCACCGACAGGTCCGGTAAAAATAATTTTGTCAGTGTTTAGTTGCATCATGATATTTAGTTTATTCCTAAACGTTGTGCGAGTTTTTTCAATATCGATTGTTGCTTGTTATTCTTTATGGGGACAGGTTTTTGTTTACTAGATAAAGTCGTTTGTGTTTCTATAATATCAACGGCAAAGGTGGCATTGTAAAAATCAATGATGTCTTCTAATGGTATTTGAGTTTGCTCACTAAGTTCGTTCAGACTTATATATTGTTTGGCCATAATAGCTGCAAGTTTAAAATAATCAGGCTTAAAGCCTTGCCGTGAAAAATTTGGCCATGAAGTCAGTTTTACAGGTGTGTTGGCTGAGTGGCCTGCTAATAGTTTTCCATTTGAACAGGCTAATGCGCAACGCCATAGAATACCATTAAGAGCAGCAACAGACATGTTCTGACTTATTTTATTAAGCTGCTCATAATTAATTTCTTTGGCTTCGATTGTATTAAAATCAACAGCAATGTATTTTTCAATATCATCAATATGGGTTTCTATAATAAATCGGTTGTTAATTCCATCTATATATATGTCTGGTAATCCACTGGATGAAATGACACAACATTTATTTTCAGACTTGTTTTGTAGTATTTCTTGGAAAATATTTTCAATCTTGGATATTGATGAAGGCGGAGTGATTTTTTTTGTAGAATGTAGGTGAGATATCTTTCTACTATTAATATAAGTATAAAGCTGCTCAGATATTTTTGCTAAAACATTTTTTAACGCAATAACACGCACAGGTGTGGGTATAGTAACGAGGTTCTTTCCACTCAGTGTGGAAGATGAAAATACAATTTTGACTTGATTATCATTTGCCGTATTTAAAAATTCTGAGCCATCAGCAGAATCGGCATTAAGCACCAGAATCTCGCTAGAAGGATTATTACCAATAATTAAATAATCCTTTCCTTTTTCATCGCAAATAATGTTAACAGCAACATCAAGCACTTTTTGCTCGACTTCCTGTAAGTTGACTGCTGAAATCTGTAACGCCCCTACATGCATTATCTATCCTTAATAAACAGGTATACCTGAAAGGGTTATATCGGCACGTTGTGTAAGGATTATGAGGTTATTTATGCGAACTAGTTCACATATTTAATTGTGTAGTAAAATACTCAAGTATTATTTTATAGGGAAGGCGAGAGTGGTGAATAACCACTGTTATTTCAGCACCTTACATAAATTTCTGTGGGTGTGATGTGTTGCTACCAAATTAAATCATCCGGAATAGGGTGGTCTGCATAGGGATCACTTTTGTCAGTCGTTTGCTCATCACTATCAAACAGAATAACGCGCTGTTTATCACGTTGTTGTATTCGTTCCGCGATTGCTTTTGGAATAATTTCATAATGGTCATCAATGAATGCAATGCCTACTATCCCACGTATAATTTGCTGCTTTATTTCATTATTAATATAAACACGTTTTACTTTATTCATATGTTCGAAGTTATACGGAATGTCACAATCATCATGACGTTTAAGACAATTTTTTGTAATAAGTTGATTAACTTCAGCTGCAATCGCTTTTACACGGGCAGCATCTTCTTTTTTCTTATTCAATTCCCGATCGAGTTTGGCTTTCTCTAGTGCAGCTTGTTCAACTTTAAGTTTTGTTTCATCAAGTCCTACTTTCTTTTGAGCGCGTTGTTGTTTGTTCTTTTTGTTTTTATCTTTCTTGGCATTATGTGCTTGCTGTTTGGAAACAATACCTGTTTTAAGTAATTGATCTTGGAATGGGTTGCTCATGGTGCTTAATCCCGGTTATTTCATTTAAATATATTTGATTGCCCCAAATGGGTTAAATAGTGAATAGCCCATTTTAAGTCTTGTTCGGCCAAGACTGGCATTATTTTGGGTTCTATATTAGGATGTTTTTGAAAATTCATCCATCGATAATTTAAAGTAGTGGTTACTTTTACAGACATTTTCTTGCGGCATTGGCTTAGCAATAAAATACCCTTGAATAGCATCGCAACCTAATTCTATCAATAAATCAAGTTGTTCTAAAGTTTCAACACCTTCTGCAACAGTTGTTTTTCCAAATGCTTGGCATAGTTGAATGATCGATTTATTTATAGCTATATCATCCGCAGCTTGTGGTAAATTTTTAATAAATTCTCTATCTATTTTCACCGTATTAGATGGGATTTGTTTTAAATAGACTAATGATGAATAGCCGGTTCCAAAATCATCAATGGATATACTTGCACCAAGTTGTTGAAGCTCTTTAAGTAATGCGATCGCATGTTGGGGATTTTTAAGAATGGCAGTTTCGGTTACTTCAATTTCAAGCCATTCAAACTGGCCATTCGTTTCAGTGACTTCTTTTTTTAGTTGAGTAACAAAATCATTATGTTGTAACTCAATCGCTGAAATATTGACTGATATGCGTCCAAATTCAATGCCTAATTCATACCAAATTTTAGCCTGTTTTAAAGCCGTTTTTATTACCCATTGGCTAATTACTTTTATCTTGCCAATATCTTCAGCCAGATGAATGAATTGTTGAGGATCTACTGTGCCAAGATCCGGGTGCTGCCAACGAATGAGTGCCTCAAAACCTTTAATACCAGCCTTTTTGACCCACTTAATAGGTTGATAATGCAAACGGAAATGTGTGGATTGACCTGTTTGTTCTATTTCATTAATGGCAGATAATAAGGCTTGTTCTAATTGTAAATAATCATTAATGTGAATGAAATGTTGTAATTGATAGAACTCAATGCCAGAATTTTCTTCTTTAGCTTTGAACATGGCTGTTTCAGCATGTTGCAATAACTCGTTAACAGTTAAACCATCATTAGGATATAATGCTACTCCAATATTAAAGGACAACCCCAAAGGCTTTTCATGTACCAAAAAAGGTTGGTGCAAACGTGCTAGCAATTTTCGTACATCAGGTAAAGCAGTTTCATAATCAACGTCAGGTAATATTAAGGTAAATTCATCTCCACCGTAACGTGCAACAATATCTTTTGCTGCTCTGTTTTCGGTTATTCTGTTAGCAATCTCTTTTAATACTTGGTTGCCAATTTTGTGGCTTAAGGTATCGTTAATATTTTTAAACCGATTAACGTCTATAGTGATCAGTGCTAGGTGACTTTCTTCTGGAGTACTTTGTTTTAGTAAATGTTCGGCCTGTTTATAAAATGAATTTCGGTTGGCTATTTTAGTTATTTTGTCAAAATAAGAAAGTTGGAATAATTCTTTAGTTCGCTGTTGAATTTGTTGTTCTAAAGAATTTTTTAGTTGGGTTAATTGAGAGTTCGCTTGTTCTGTTTGCCATTGAGCTTTTTTTATTTGCTTATTTTTAAAGCGAAATAGCATATTCCATATAAATAATAATATTATAATTACAAAAAATAGGGAGGCGACTTTTAGAATTTCATCATAATTTTTTTCAACAGATGATTCAGGTAACCATTTATTGGCTAATTTTTCTAATTCCTGCTGAGATATTGAATTCATCTTTTTTATCAATATTTGTTGTAGTATTGGCCAATCTTTGCGAATAGCAATGGATTCATTAGCGCTGTTCTTGTCGTAAAAAGCAGCGACCTTCACGTTATTAATCAAATATTTTTTACGGTACCAATGCATAGCAGAAGTGAAGCTTATCATTGCATCAGCCTGCTCTGCAGAAACAGCTTCTAAACCTTCATGTATATTGTTAATGTAATATGGTTTAAGTGTTGGAAATGTTTTTTTTATATCTTCTACATATTGGTAGTCTTTAACCAAAGCAACCGTTTTGTTAGCTATATCGTCACGTGTTAATATTCTGTGATCATCTTTACGCGTTACAATGGCTAATGATTTAAAAATATAAGGCGAGGTAAACAAGAACCACTTTTGTCTTTTAGGTTTGTTAACCATGGTTGCAACAACATCAATCTTTTTTTGTTGCGCTGCTTTATAAAGAGATTGCCACGTATATACGGGTGCTATCTGTATATTAAGTTCTGTCTTTTTAGCCAACAACTTAAAATAATCAATGGTATAACCTTGTATTTCTCCTCGGTCAGTTAAATAGCTAAAAGGTGGGAAATAACCATCAAAGCCAACTGTAATTTTGGGGTGTGATTTTATCCACTGGTTCTCTTGGTGTGTGAGGAGGAATGTATTATTTTGGGCTATTACTGAAAACGAACAACTGAAAAGCGCAATGTTAAATATTTGCTTTAAAATAAAGGACGCGAAACTTTTTTTAGCCCACATCATCAGCAATGGTATCTTAACTTATTCGCAGACAGGGTGATATTTGTTTAAATAGATCTTTACCATACTGGAATTCCTCTTTCTTAATTTATGCTTTGCTTGAGCAATCATACCTAATATTGAGCCCACAGCGAAATAGTTTGTACTAAAGTAGTGTAGCTGAAATATTTGTGCTTGTTTTATAAGTACATGGAATATGTAAAGAGATAAATGTCTGGAAATTCGAGTAATTACAGTAAGTTAATGCTGCCGAGAAGAGGACTTGAACCTCCACGGGGTTGCCCCCACATGCACCTGAAGCATGCGTGTCTACCAATTCCACCACCTCGGCTTAAGCGGGGTAGACTTTACTAACAAGCGAATTAACTGTCAATTTAATATATCCCTTGTGTGCTAAATTAGGGTGAATATCTGCACGCTTGAATCAAATTCAGGTTAAACTACACTTCTTAAATCCTTGTAACTACATAGCCTAAATTAAGAATGTCGAAGAAAAAAAATATTGATCCACACGCGGAGCGTGAAGCTAAAAAATACGCACAACCTATCGCAAGCCGAGAACTTATTATGGAGTATCTGGAATCGGTGGGGACACCGCTAAACCGTGACCAGATTGCAGCATATTTTGATCTTGTTGATGACGATAATTATTTTGCCTTAAAAAAACGTTTACGTGCGATGGAACGAGATGGACAAATTATTTACACCCGCAAGGGGGGCTATGGTCTGGCACACAAAATGGATTTGGTTTGTGGCCGGGTGCAAGGGCATCCTGACGGCTTTGGCTTTTTAATTCCAGATGATAACAGCGACGATCTCTTTTTGGCTCCACGCGACATGCGTGAAGTTTTTCATGGTGATCGCGTTATGGCACGGGTTGCCGGAGAAGACCGGCGTGGTCGACGCATGGGACGTATCGTTGAAGTGCTTGAACGCGCACACGAACTAATGGTTGGTCGCTTTTTTGTTGAGCATGGTGTTGCATTTGTTGTTGCTGACAATAAACGTATTACCCAAGATATTATGGTTGCCGCCGAAGACTTTAATGGTGCAACACACGGGCAAATTGTTTCACTGGAAATCATTCAGCAACCCACCAAACGTCATCAGGCATTAGGCCGAGTTAAAGAAGTGATGGGCGAACATATGGCGCCGGGGCTAGAAATTGATATTGCCATTCGTTCACATGATCTGCCTAATCACTGGAATAAAAAAGTTATCGTTGAAACCGACAATTTACCTAGCGAAGTATTACACAGTGAAATAGAAGGTCGAGTTGATATTCGTAAGCTACCTCTGGTTACTATTGATGGTGAAGATGCGCGTGACTTTGATGATGCAGTTTACTGTGAACCCAACACAAACGGTTGGCGATTACTGGTTGCCATCGCCGATGTATCTAATTATGTAAAACCAGATTTGCCGCTTGATTTAGAAGCACAAAATCGTGCAACTTCCGTTTACTTTCCGGAACGTGTTATTCCAATGTTACCCGAAGCCTTATCCAATGGCTTATGTTCACTTAACCCGGAAGTAAATCGCTTGTGCATGGTTTGTGATATGCAAATTAGCAAACAGGGCATATTAAAAGACTACAAATTTTATCAAGCAGTGATGTATTCACATGCACGCTTAACGTATACCCAAGTGGGTGCCATGCTTGAACAACAAGATAAAGCATTACGAACTGAATATAAGACAGTGCTACCACATTTGGGAAATCTTTATGCTATGTATAAAGCTATGCGTGTGCAACGTAGCAAGCGTGGGGCAATTGATTTTGAAACAACCGAAGTCCGAATTGTATTTGGTAGTGAACGTAAGATAGATAAAATTGTACCGGTTTACCGAAATGATGCACATAAAATAATTGAAGAGTGCATGATTACCGCAAATGTTGCGACTGCACGATTTTTACTCAAACATAATATGCCTGCGCTATACCGAATTCATGAAGGCCCAACGGTCGAAAAACTGGAAGACTTGCGTAAGTTCCTGTCTGAGTTTGGCTTGCAAGTGCCCGGTGGTGAAAAGCCAACCGCAAAAGATTATGCACATCTGGTTAACCAGATAAAAGAGCGTTCAGATTTTAATTTAATCCAGACCGTTTTATTGCGTAGCTTGCGTCAGGCTGTTTATAGCCCTGATAACATAGGGCATTTCGGCTTAGCCTATGATGCTTATGCACATTTTACTTCGCCTATTCGACGCTATCCTGACTTATTAGTACATCGTGCGATTAAACATGTATTAAGCAAGCAATCTGTCGCTAATTATAAGTATGATCATAAAGACATGGTACATTTTGGTGATATTTGTTCTCAAAATGAACGTCGTGCAGACGAGGCAACGCGTGATGTAAATGATTGGCTCAAATGCGAGTTTATGCTGGATAAAGTAGGTAATGAATACCTAGGTAAAATTACCACCGTGACTGGATTTGGTTTATTTGTTGAATTGAATGATATTTTTGTTGAAGGACTGGTGCATGTAACCAGTTTAGATAATGATTATTATCATTTTGATCCGGTTAAACACCGGTTAGTTGGTGAAAACAGCCATAAAATATATGGCCTAGGCAATGAAATTACTATTCGTGTTGCACGGGTTGACTTGGATGAACGTAAAATTGATTTTGATTTGGTTTTAAGCGGGGCAGACAGGAAAGGCGCGGGTAAGTCAAAATCAGAAAACAAGAAACGTAGAAATAACAAGTTTAACAAAAAAGCATTTGGACGCAAAAAGCCACGCCATATGCCAAATAATGAGTTTACCCCTGATAAAAAAGAACAAGTCAGTGATGAGATAAATAATTCAAAATCAGGCAGCCAAGCGACTCGAAATAAAAAATCGGGCAAAAAGAAAGTTACTAGGAAAGCAACATCGAAAAAGAAAATTTCTAAAAAGAAAGCATCAAAGAAAAAAGCAACTAAAAAGAAAACGAGTAAGAAAAAAGTAGCCAAGAAAAAAATATTATCAAAGAAGAAAATTTCTAAAAAGAAAACATCAAAGAAAAAAGTAACCAAAAAGAAAATTAACAAGAAAAAAACGGTGTCCAAAAAGAAAGCTAAAAAATGAAAACGGATGATTTGATCTACGGTATTCATGCTGTTCAAGCGGCACTGGAAAGCGATGCTAATATTATAGAGTTATGGGTTGAACAAAAGCGTCATGATCAACGTATTGAAGATATTCTTGACTTAGCCAAACAAAAGGCCGTTACCTGTGAACGAGTAACGCATCACTTACTAAAAGAATGGTTACCCGACGCTCGTCATCAAGGAGTGGTTGCCAAACTGGCCAGTATTTCCACCAAGAATGAATCTGACTTAAATCGCTTGCTTGATTCGCTTGAGGTGCCTCCCTTTCTATTATTATTAGACGGCGTGACGGACCCACATAATCTGGGCGCGTGTATCCGCACCGCAGAAGCCGCCGGTGTTCATGCACTTGTGGTTCCCAAAGATAAATCCTGTGGGATGACGGCCACGGTGCGTAAAGTTGCATCCGGTGCCGCTGAGATATTACCTTTTGTTCAGGTGACCAATCTGAGTCGTTGTATTAAGGCATTACAAGAACGCGGTATCTGGTTTATTGGTACAGATTTGGCAACCGACACTAATTTCTATCAACAGGATTTAACCGGCCCGTTGGCGGTTGTAATGGGAGCCGAAGGGAAGGGCTTAAGACGGCTAACCAAAGAACACTGTGACACACTGGTGAAGTTGCCAATGAATGGTACGGTTGAGAGCTTGAATGTGTCGGTAGCGACTGGAGTGGTACTTTTTGAAGCACTACGGCAGCGGTTGTAGTACGAGTGAGAATTGTCAGCAAGTAATTTAACCACAATGACCCACCTGCCCACGAAGTGTTCGATATACGACGGAAATATTTTTAGACAAGGAGCATTGCTGCTACGACAGGGTATTATTTTTATATTAATTATGCTTAATTGTTTGATTTTAATGTATTTTCTCTGTTTTTAAGTAAAATTAAATAAGTTTTACCCTCCTGCATTGCAATTACCTCTTATTTTAAGTAAAATTCGCCGCCTTAAATATTTTTAAGTTCCTTGCTTCACTGGAACCCGATTTAATCGGGTTGACCGGGAAGCTACTTTAACCATGAGGAGCATTTATGCGTCATTATGAAATCGTTTTTCTCGTTCACCCTGATCAGAGTGAACAAGTCCCTGCCATGGTCGACAAATATAAGTCGGGCATTGAATCTAATGGTGGCAAAATCCATCGTTATGAAGACTGGGGACGTCGTCTTTTAGCTTATCCTATTCAAAAAATTCACAAAGCACATTATATTCTAATGAATGTTGAGTGTGGTCAGGAATCATTGGATGAATTAACAAATACCTTCCGTTTTAATGATGCGGTTATTCGCCACATGGTTATTCGTCGCAAAAAAGCCATTACCGAGCCTTCGTTAATGGTGAAAAAAGACGAGCGTGATGATTCAAGCGCAGACAGAAAACCTGCTCCTGTACAAACACCGGCCGCTGAACCAACGCCAACGCCTGTTGAGCCATCGTCAGATGAACCAAAACCAGAAGCTGCTGCTTAATTATTAAGAGAAGGAATAGAATATGTCACGTTATTTTCGTCGTCGTAAATTTTGTCGCTTTACAGCCGATAAAGTAGAAGAAATTGATTACAAAGATATTGCAACGTTAAAAGCCAACGTTACTGAAAGCGGTAAAATTGTGCCTAGCCGTATTACGGGTACCAAAGCACGTTACCAACGTCAGCTTTCAACGGCGGTTAAGCGCGCACGTTATCTTGCGCTTATTCCGTATACAGATTCGCATAGCCAATAGCCTTCGAAGGTTTCCCTATGCAGGCGATTGCCGCATTTGTATTACGTGGTCGTAATCAAGCTATTTTAAGCACCATTGGTTTTGCCACGTTGGCATTATTTTTTACGCCACTGGGTTTATTCAGTGCCGCGTCCATCGGTTTAGTTACTTTGGTTCACGGTGCAAAACAGGGGTTGACGATTACCGTTATTACTTCTGTTTTTATGCTGGTAATTACCAAAATCACTGGCCAGTTAGGCTTGGGTATTGAGTATGTTGTTTTTTACTGGGTACCCGTTTGGTTTCTGGCACAATTACTAGCACGGCAAGTTTCGTTGTCGTTGGTTGTGTCTTTTGCAGCGTTGGTTGGAATATTTGCTGCCATTGTGATGGCCTCTTTGTATTTTAACTATGAGGCACAATGGAATAAGATTGTTCTTGATAACTTATTGCCGGCCTTTAAAGATGCAAAAATGAACTTGTCGGATGAGCAGCTAAAGGCTTTTGTGCTTAATCTTGGCAGGTTGGTTGTGACTTATGGCGCGGCCTACTGGATGCTAAGTATGTGTGCCAGCTTATTTTTAGCACGTTGGTGGCAGGCATTACTTTTTCATCCCGGTGGATTCGGGGATGAGTTTAGAAAACTGCGTTTGGGTATTAGTACTGCGGTTGGCAGTATGTTATTAATCGCTGTGGCTGTTAGTATTCGCAGTGGGTTGTTTCATCAAATCCTTGTGGGCAGTGCTGCAGTTGTGATGGTACTTTTTTTACTGCAAGGCTTGGCAATTGCACATTATCTTGCCGCTGTACGCAAACTTAAAACAGTATGGTTGTACCTGTTGTATTTATTGTTAATAGTGTTAATGCCATATGAGTTATTTTTAATCGCCTTTATTGGTTTAAGTGACAATTGGGCAAATTACCGGGCACGTATAAAGCCGGTATAAATAAATTTAAAATGAGGCCATTGAAGTGGTCGTATTGACTAGAGGTAAACAAAGATGGAAGTAATTTTATTAGAAAAAGTGGCTAACCTGGGTAACCTGGGTGACAAAGTTAACGTTCGTCCGGGTTATGGTCGTAATTTTTTAGTGCCCAATAAAAAAGCTGTTCCTGCAACAAAAGATAATTTGGCCATGTTTGAAGAACGTCGTGCAGAATTAGAAAAAACAGCAGCAGAAACATTAGTAGCAGCGCAAACACGGGCAGAACAACTCGCAGCATTGGATGCGATTACAATTGTCGCTAATGCCAGTGATGAAGGTAAATTATTTGGTTCTGTTGCCGTGAGTGATATTGCTAAAGCCGTAACCGATGCAGGTGTTGAAGTTTCTAAGCAAGAAGTAAGTATGCCAGAAGGCCCTATTCATGCTATTGGTGAATATGATATTGCTATTCGTGTACATTCTGATGTTACACAAAATGTTAAGGTTGTTGTTGAAGCAGAATAAATCAACATCTTAGCAAATAAAGTTAATTTGCAAGTTAAAAGTCATTTCTAACTATACTTCCCGCCCGGCACATTTCGTGCCGGGTTATGTTTGTTTATCACCAAATACTAATTTTAATATTATTTTTTTTCTAAAAGATGCTTAATAAATAACAGTCTTTTTGAAATTCGTGTGGTATTATTTTTTGTACTCTGCGTAAGTTTTAATGTCACATAAATAAACCTGATTTACGTAAATATATCCATTATAAATATACGAAGAACGATAAAACCATGCAGGAAGTTGTATTCCCTCACGCATCGAATGATCGAGCGGATAAATTAAAGCTACCCCCTTATTCTATTGAGGCAGAGCAATCTGTGTTGGGTGGTTTAATGATTGACAATAACACTTGGGAGCAAGTGGCCGATCAGATTGCAGAAAATGATTTTTATCGACGTGATCACCGATTGGTCTTTCGTGCCATTGCGGCATTAGCTGAAAAGGATCAACCCTTAGATGTTATTACTTTATCTGAATGGTTAGAGCAACAAAAAGAATTAGAGAATGTGGGGGGCTTAAGTTATTTAGGCGCACTCGCAAAGAACACACCTACCTCCGCTAATATTAAAGCCTATGCGGCTATTGTGCGTGAGCGTTCGGTTTTGCGGCAGCTTATCCGTGTTTCGACCGACATAGCCGAGTCGGCTTATAATACCGAAGGTCGCAGCAGTGTAGAAATTCTAGACGAAGCAGAGCGGCAGGTTTTTCAAATTGCTGAGCAGGGTGCAAGAACCAATCAAGGTTATAAATCGGTTACCGAATTAATGGGTAATGCATTGGAAAAAATTCAAACCTTGTTTGAAAATGATGAGGCTTATACAGGCGTCCCCACTGGCTTTGACGACTTCGATATAAAAACATCCGGCCTACAACCTTCCGACTTGATTATTATTGCTGGGCGACCTTCCATGGGTAAAACATCCTTTGCGATGAATATTGTGGAAAGTGTTGCGGTTAAGGCAAAACAAACCGTAGCTGTATTCAGTATGGAAATGCCCGGTGACCAACTGGTGATGCGTATGTTGTCATCGTTAGGACGTATTGATTCGAACAAAGTTAGAACCGGTAAGTTAGAAGATACCGATTGGCCTCGTTTAACTTCGGCTGTGAATATTTTAAATGAAGCTCCTATCTTTATTGACGACACACCGAGCATGTCGCCAATGGAAATTCGCGCCCGCTCAAGACGAATTAAAAAAGAACATGGTCTCGGTTTAATCGTGATTGATTACTTGCAACTGATGCAAGTCAGTGGCAGCAGTGAAAACCGCGCAACAGAAATATCTGAAATATCACGTTCATTAAAAGGACTGGCAAAAGAACTGGGTGTGCCGGTTATTGCTTTGTCGCAGTTAAATCGTTCTTTGGAGCAACGACCAAACAAACGTCCAGTGATGTCAGATTTACGTGAATCGGGTGCTATCGAGCAGGATGCCGATTTAATTGTTTTCATCTACCGCGATGAAGTGTATAACGAAGATAGCCCCGACAAAGGCTCAGCAGAAATTATTATCGGCAAACAACGGAATGGACCTATTGGTATGTCACGCTTAACCTTCTTAGGTAAGTACACCAAGTTTGAAAATTACATTGGCAATAGTGCTGCACCTTCATTTGAGGGTTAATTATGAGTCGAGTTACTCGCGCTACGATTAACCTTGCAGCATTAAAACATAACCTTGCGGTTGTAAAACAGGCTGCCCCTCTACAAAAAATAATGGCGGTGATTAAAGCCGATGCCTATGGGCATGGGATGGCACGTATTGCGCAGGCTTTAAAAGAAATTTTAAGCGAGCAAGATGCCTTTGCGGTGGCCTCAATTGATGAAGCCGTTATGTTACGTGCAGTGGGTATTGCACATTCTATTGTTGTGTTGGAAGGTTTTAATTCGTCGACGGATCTCACTTTAATTCAGCAGCATAATATTAGCGTCGTTGTTCATCATATTAGTCAGGTCATATTATTAGAACTTCACCCAGAACAAGCGAACAATATAAAAAGTTGGTTAAAAATAGACACCGGAATGCACCGGCTAGGTTTTGCACCTGACGATGTTAAAAAAATGTATCAACGGTTATTAAATGCGGGTGTGGATACTGAGATTGGTTTAATGACCCATCTAGCCAATGCTGATGATCTTGACGAGACTAAAAGTGAAACACAAATTGAATTATTTAACCAGATTGTGTCGGGCAATCCAGCTGAAACCAGTTTGGCAAACTCTGCCGCTATTTTAGGTTGGCCCGCAGCACATGGCCACTGGGTACGTCCCGGTATTATGTTGTATGGTGTTAATCCTTTTGTTTATTCAACTGAACGTGGTGCGGTTAAAGTAGAACATGATTTAAATCCTGTGATGACTTTATCCGCGTCATTGATTGCGATTAATAAAGTTTTAAAAGACGAAAAGGTTGGCTACGGTAGCACTTGGCAATGCCCTGAAGATATGCTCGTGGGCGTGGTGTCGATTGGTTATGGTGACGGTTACCCACGTCATGTCCCATCAGGTACACCCGTGTTAGTCAATGGGCAACGAGCCACTTTAATTGGTCGAGTATCAATGGATATGATCATGGTTGATTTACGCGAACAGCCTGATGCAAAAGTTGGTGATGAAGTTATTGTATGGGGAGAAGGTTTGCCGGTGGAAGAAATTGCAGCGGCTGCTGGTACCATTGGTTATGAACTTTTATGCGGGGTAACTAGGCGGGTTGTCTTCGAATACATGGACCCTGAATAAATATAAATGGCAAAAGCAAAGCAAATATACAGTTGCAGTGCATGTGGCGCACAGGCACCTAAGTGGGGTGGACAATGTACCGATTGTGGTGCATGGAATACGTTGGTTGAAGTAACGGCAATGACGGCATCGAATGCGACGCGTATGCCACGTTACAGTGGTTTTTCGGGCGATGCTAAAAATGGTCAGGTGCAGGTGCTAGCCGATGTTCAAGCTACAGAACTCACACGCTATAGTTGTGGTATCGAAGAATTTGACCGAGTATTGGGTGGTGGTTTGGTACCGGGCTCGGTGGTCTTAATCGGTGGTGATCCGGGTATAGGTAAATCGACTTTACTGTTACAAACCTTGGTCGCATTGGCCGAAACATCTAAAACACTCTATGTCACAGGTGAGGAATCACTCGAGCAAGTCAGTATGCGTGCGCAACGGCTTAACCTGAACACTGAAAAAGTAAATGTACTTACCGAAACACAGGTTGAAAGTATTTTAAAAATAGCACAGCTTGAAAAACCTGCTGTGATGGTGATTGATTCTATTCAGGCGGTGTATACCGAGGCCGTTCAGTCGGCTCCCGGAGGGGTGGCACAAGTACGTGAGTCGGCAGCGCAACTGGTACGTTATGCCAAGCAAACCGGCACGGCTTTGTTTTTAGTGGGGCATGTCACCAAAGAAGGCGCTTTAGCGGGGCCGCGTGTGTTAGAACATATGGTGGATACCGTTTTATATTTTGAAGGTGACAGTGGTAGCCGTTATCGTTTAGTACGTGCTATTAAAAATCGTTTTGGTGCGATTAACGAACTGGGTGTGTTTGCGATGACGGGTAAAGGTTTACGCGAAGTGACTAACCCATCGGCTATTTTTTTATCGCGCCATGAGGAAGTCGTGCCGGGTACTGTGGTGATGGTCACGCTTGAAGGTAGTCGGCCTTTATTAGTCGAAGTACAAGCCTTAGTCGATGAAAGTCATTTAGGTAATCCACGTCGGGTAACTACGGGTTTGGAAACCAACCGTTTAGCAATGTTACTGGCTGTATTAAGCCGTCATGCTGGTATTATGATGCACGACCAAGATGTGTTTGCCAATGTGGTTGGTGGAGTGCGTGTCACTGAAACCGGTGCCGACCTTGCCGTACTACTTGCGATTACCTCTAGTTTACGCAGTAAAACTATTTCCGAAGATTTAATTGTTTTTGGTGAAGTGGGGTTAGCCGGAGAAATTCGCCCAGTTCCCAATGGCCAAGAACGCTTATACGAAGCGGCCAAACATGGTTTTAAACAAGCCATTATTCCCAAAGCCAATGCACCGCGTGAAACACCGAAGGGCATGACGATTTATCCTGTGACACGATTAGATGAGGCGTTGGATAAAATATAATTGCTGCTGTACTATTTGATACAATTATTATTCATACTGTTTAGTTTCCAAAATCGATGATTTGCTGGCTTACCCGAGAGTTTATCTAATACTTCTCTTCTAAAACTTATTGTTGGCTTTGAGAAAAAGGCTATTTCTTTATTTGTCATTATTTCAGATGCACCACGAGCAAAGCATTGGCAATATTTTTTTAGTTCTTCACTATAACCATATCTCAGCGGATTGGCACATTGCCTGAATATTTTGTCGAGATTAAAAGCTCGTTCTTCATCAGTAATTTTTTCTGCAATAATGGTTGTTAAGGGCGCACTCTCTTTACTGGCATTTTGTATAAATATTTTGGCTGATTGAATGGATGGCTGCTTATGAGCTGCTCGCCAGAAATTTTCACGTATTTGATAGGTTGTTGCTGAATTACATGTTGCCAATTGTAAGAATCGCATAAATTGAAGGGTTAATGACCGTTTAATTGTATTATTTTTTAGATCCGATATGACTTCCGTGAAAGTTTTTTTACCTTTAAAGTATCCATTTTTAAATATTGTTTGCATATCTTTTATTTGTTGGAATACATTTTTGAGATCATAAGTTTTTATAGGTTTTTTATAGGCATCGTATTTATCGATAAAGCGTGGCTCAATAAAAATATCAACAACAATGGGTTTGTCGCGGCGTATTTCATATCCATTGTTATCTTTGTATATCTTTTGCTTTATATACCCTCGATTAACTGAATTTTTTGGCAGATTCCCCCTACAATTATTTGAATATGCTATTTGAAACATATTATAATTTGCTTTAAAAACGACGCTATTATTTGTATTGTGAAAATCACCATCAAATATTTTTCGTGCTGTAGAAAAATTTGAAAAATTTCCCCAAAAGGCATTTTCCTTATAAACAATTCCCTTGGAATAAGAAGATTTTATTTTTTTAGAAATAGCTGCTATTTTTTTCTGGTGTCTATGTTTTCGTTGAGATGCTTTTAAATAATATTGCTTTTTTTTATCGATGAGTTTTTTGTTTTTATAGTTTATTTTTGCCAGTTTTTCTTGGCATTATTTTTTGTTTATCTGAATTTGTTTTTTTGTTTCTATTGATGTATTGTTGTAGACTGAAACTGCATCCTTTGGGGATGAATATTCCTTTCCCAGTGAATAGATCCATTGGCCTTTCTTGGAACCACCCCTTGCTATTACAAAATTATCTTCTTTAGGATAGTGTGCTGTTTTGTTAAAATATTTTTGAGTATTGTAGTAGTGACGAATAAGGGGGAATTGTTGTTTTGGGTTGGACTTCAAAAGAACCGGAAGTAATGATTTTTTAAACAGTTCAAGTATTTCTTTTTTGTATTGCTGAGTTTTGTAACTGATAATTTGAGTTGATGCTGTAATTTCATGGATTGCATTAAAATATTTTACGTTTGAAGAAAGATAATAATTGGTATTGTTAATGGAAGTAATAAATTCCCCACTACAAATATTCTGCAAAAGCATTTGTTGTTGTCTTTGTTGAACCATGTTTTTTTCGGCAGCAGCAGAGAATATAATAAAATAGCTAAGGATAATGAACGTAATTGTTGTGCTATAAGACTGGCTCATCAATGAGCTCCTCTTTTTTGAATGGGATAAAACGAGTGATGTTGGAGCATTCCTTAGTTTAATGGATATGAATTTCTACGTTAAACTAACAGAAATTGAGAATGAATGTTGTTCTAAATCTGTTTGGCGCCACCTTGCTAGCACCGATAATATTATTGCTAATGAACAAAGCTAG
Organism: uncultured Thioalkalispiraceae bacterium; assembly: GCA_964472525.1. Lineage (GTDB taxonomy): Bacteria > Pseudomonadota > Gammaproteobacteria > UBA6429 > Thiohalophilaceae > SZUA-37. The sequence continues at coordinate 45,370 of CAYYLL010000006.1, forward strand.
GCGCATGTTCATACCGCAATCAATACATTAGCTGATGATGTACCAGAAGATTTAGTCAAGGCTATTTTCAAAGCGCACAAACCTTAGATTATTCATCTAATTCACGTTTCACAGCCTGGGTCAAAAAGTGCACTATCCAATCCCTGCCCTGAATAATCTGCATTCGGAGTAAATAAATTCCCTGTTTCTTCAATTCAGTGTAACCCTTTCCGGTCTTCTTGCATCCAATGGGTAATTAAAACCGTTGGAATTCATTCAGCAATAGCAAGAGGAATAACCATTTAATGTTTTGCTGTGTAAAAATTCAAGGAGGGTGTGATGCTTTAAATACTGGAATCAACATAATTAAAATTCTATTACTTCCAATAAATGAAAGAGGATACTGAGATGAGAAAGATAATATCGTTATTTATATTAGTCGTACTGGTCACTGTTGGTGCAGCAAGTTGTGCTAATACAAAACAAGGTGGCAAGATGATGAAAGCACCTTTTGGAACGGCTGCCGATGTTGCTTTTGCCAGAACACTGTGGGTTAAGATGAATGTAGCGGGTTTAAACACAACGGCGGCCACGTTGTATGTTGGTGGGCCACCACATGGAAAAGTTCGTGAAGTTCTGGAAGGAAAAATAAAGGGTCAACGTGTTATCGTTAAAAGAAATTATCGTGGTAAAGGTATTACTGTCAGGGCGGTTGCAAAAAATCGAGCCAGATATTTGAAAGCCATTACAGTAATGGCTAAACGTGAAGCAGGCTATGATGCTGATAATAATGACTGGTTTTGGGTTAAGTACAAGCCAAATGGCGAATTATTTACCAATCCCATGGGAATGAAATTAGCTGGTCGTGTAGCGAAAGGTATGAACAAAGGTTGTATTTCTTGTCATAAATCAGCTTCAGGCAATGATCTTGTTTTTGCTCATAATAAAGAAGCCAATGCCGAGGTAACAATAGTAAAATAACGCAATAGATTATTGCTTTAATGACTTCCCCGCCTGTTTGTGGCGGGGTTTTTTATTGCCTGTTGGTTATTGTTTAGTATTCTGCGCCAGATAGGTTTCCAGTTCGCAGCCAAACTCTTCTACCTTATCAAGAATTTTTATTTTACCGTTATCCAGTTCTGTTTCAGATCGTAGTTATTCAAGTTCGGCATAAAATTCTTTAAAGTTTAATTGGCCAGACTCGCCTTCGACCAATCGATCACGGCAGTGCTCCATCCATTGTTCCAGTTCATCTTTGTTTAGTATTTCAGGATAATTGTGTGCCCGATAGCGAAACAGTATTTCTGGCGGACGATTGTCATCGATTCTCCATGTTTATGTTCTCAATATAGCTGAAGAAAAATATTGAATAGAATACTGCGGAAAAAATTTGACCACTACAACTTATCTCTTAATGTCATACCGATACATGGTTTAAAAAAGACATCCTCAATACATTTGCATTCATTAAAGTTATAAAAAATAAAATGGTATTTTTAGATAAAAATACTGTGGAAAATAATGCAGAAAATAATTAAGCAAAAGATATAGTTATTCCAAAGATAAATGACATACCTGAATAAATTTCAGGATGATTGTCTGTCTACTTGTAAGGGGTGTTGATGTGTTCACCCATAAATTATGGAGAAAACTATGTCATGTTCAAATTTTAAATTAAATCTTCCAACCGATATTCCCTGGAAACGTATCTGTGTAACCGAGGATATGATTGATACGCGTGTTTGTGATAAACGCTTGCCTGCAAAATGGCAAACATCGTTAGCTGTTTTCAAGTATAAGCCTGAGGATGAGTTCCAGATGTTCCCTGACTATGATATTACTTACTTGAAGGTAACGGCGACAATTACTGGTTACCAGCCTCTCGATAAGGAGATTCAGGGAGAAATAAACTGGGATGGTGTTAACATTGCAACTATTCCGGGACTCACTGATTTGCTCAATTCCTATAACCCATGTCATGGGGCAATCTTGCAGGTTGTTGTTGGGCCAAAAAACAAACAAACCCCCCCTGACCTTGATAATTACCCTTTCTTTCTTGATTTTGAACCCAAGAAACGTGAATTGTATGAACTGGCGACAGATACTCTCGAAAAACAATCCCGTTCTATAGAGTCACTTAATATTACCAAGTCCAGTGGTTCTACTCAGTCTATGGAGGTTCTGGACATTGATATGGGAGGGAGTGTTGGTTTTGGGGCGCAAGGTTCCTATGCTGGTACAGGCGGTGGATTTAATTTTTCATCATCTTCACAAGGTCAATGGGGAACAAAGAATTTGAATAGTGATCAAAGTATGTCGTCACGCTCAGCCGATGTAGGTCAGGAAAAACGGGAAAGTTATTCATATTCAACACAGTTATCGCAGATGTATCATTTGCTTGATAGTTATCATTTAGGTACAAACCGGGTGGTATTCTTTGTACAACCTAGACCACATACATTGGAAGAACCCTCAGGATTTGTTAGAGGTCCTCGACCTGTTGAAGGGATTCAGGAATTCTTTATGGTGGTTGCCCAGCCTAAAGAACAAAAAGATTTCTGTGTTTCATTACGTCTTGATACCAGTCACTTAACTAAAACACCAATCATGGAATATGATCGAAAAACAGAAGTGTCTGATATGGCATCGGCGAGTGCCGCGATTGCAACCAAAAATGATACCCTGGGTAGCCGTGAAAAATGGGGGGAAGCCTGTGCTATTTGGTGCTGGGATATGTATTACAAATGTTATTTAACACATGACGAAGATGATACTGTCTACACTGCACCCGATGGTTACGTGATTGAAAGTTATACCAATCTTGTGAATAGCAGCTCACATGGAAGTTCGAATGTCAGTATTTCACCGAATGGAAAAACCCTGACAATACACGCCGAAGCAAATGGCAAAAACTGTTTTGAAGATACTTTTGGTTGTGTTGATTGCCCGGATGAATGGCAAAGAAGAGCAGGTCATGCACGTAGACAGGTAGAAATTCATTTGGTATCTGAAGAGCCAATTAAACAGGTAGGTGAAGATGAAGCACTGATGATTACCACACGTGGATTATGTTGTTGCCCACAAGATAAAGTTATTGTACCACTGGACGAGTATGTAGTGAGTATCAAACCTGTTCCCAATGATTTAAAACCAGGAAAATACTTAACTGATAAGTTTGTTAATGCAAGATCAGTGGCTTCGAAAAAAGGTACTACTGGTAATACAGATGATAAGTCGTGTAAGGAATGCAGTGAAAAAGATGTTAGTCGCAATAATCGTGACAACGCTAAATACACAATACGACAGGCTAATGAGCTTGGTAATTACATTAAAACTGAGACTATCAAGAGCTTGAATGATCCTAATGTGAAGCTTGAGAAATTTGCAGAAACAGAATTTTTCGCAAGGCAGTTAAAATTACAATTGGTTCAGTTTAAAAAAGGTCGTGAGTTATTGAATGAATCGGTAACAGATGATCTTCCTGAAAAGGCTATTGGCAGACTTGAAAAAGTATTTAACAAAAGTTGTAAGGAAATAACGCGCCAGGATTTACTCTCCTTACGCAATGAAGAGCTTAGCAAACTATTAGGCATGGATGCGGAACTTGTTAACAAAATAAAACTGACATCATTAGGTGTTGTGTTTAATAAGGATAAAGGTTCTGCAAAAACAAAGAAAGGCAAGGCTGCTAAATAGGGTGTCAGGTTAATTATCATGGACTTTAACTATTATTTTGGACCAGATAAAACACCCTTTGTATTTCGTGAGGATGGTTTGATTGATGATGCATCAATCAAACCATTTCATGGAATTATAAGTCTGGGGTTACGTAATAAGCTAATAGAAAAAAACATGTCAAATGAAGTATGGCATCGTAATGGGCATCTTTTGGAGAAGGGTGATGTTGACAGTTCCCTCAAGACACAAGAACTATTGGTGCTCAAGGAGTTTGCATCTTTGTGCAAGGTGCTTTCTTTTAGCCAGTCTGTTAGTTGTATCAGGCTATATCTTGAGCGACACCTTGAAATTTCTGCTCTTGAGAATATTTCGTACTGTGATATCTGGAATATTAAAGAAGGTCATATTTCCAGTGTCTGGAAAATCAATATTGTACCTAATAGTGAAGCAGAAACATTTATTCTCAATGTTGCCAGAGATAATGTTGCCAGTGAAAAATTGCTGATAAGTTCAGGGAAGATGAGGGTTATTGGGGACAAATTTCCCACGCTTCACCTTGCCAGGGTGTTTGATATCGACACGTTAACTGACACATTACTACCTTTTCCTGTTGTGATATCAAGAACAGAATGGATTGAGAATTCATTCGAAATTCATTCCAGAAAAAGTAAAGCAAGCAACACATCTGAATTGTTATTAGTCGAACGATTTTTAACAGACAAAGATAACCCCGCGAGAATTACTTCAGTCCTTGGAAAATTGTTTACAACGAATGAAGTAAATCAGATAGAAAATGAAATAACAACGTTTTTAACCAAGGCAGCAACGTGTATTCCGGAAAAACCTGAAATAAATATTAACAATGGTGACGTAGTCTGGGATGGTTCTAAAGCAGTTGTTGTTGCAATAGCATAATGTGAGGATTTTATGGGAAGGTATAAATTAAATGTTCCAGATGGTGTAAACGAATTTGAACATGCAGGTACAACATTTGATGGTGGCAGTATTTATGAAACGGATAATCCTTGCGATGCACTTTCTTTTTATAATGCAGCACGAAGTGAGAATCCAGAACTTGGTCGTGCTGATGTAACCGAGGGATTTTGGCAGAGTGTCGACGATGCTTGTCAGGCCCAAACGGCAGCGCCACCTCGGCCATCTGCAGCAACAACGACACCTGGTGCAAATCCGGTTACTCCCGGTGGTGATAGAGCCGATCAACAAGGTGCACCACCGCCCCCGGATTCCGGGACGGTAAATGGACAAAGAACGCCTTCAACTGATTCAGTTGTGGCTGATACGGAGGAACAACCCCGCCCGGATGCAGGTGAGCGCCATCCAACGCATAGTGATGAGCAAACTGATGAACAAACGGATGCAGGTGATCCTGTCGATATTTTTAACGGGGCGTTATACCTTTCTGAAACAGATTTAGAAATACCAAACAGTATTCTTCCTTTACATTTTTCAAGATTTTATCGAAGTGGTGTAGCAACGTATGGGCCACTGGGTTGGGGGTGGGATCATAATCATAATTTTTTTATTCGTGAATTAAAAACTGGAGATGTTGCTTTATGGCGAAGTTTGCGTGAAGAGATTTTCAAGTTTGATGGAGAAGGATTTGAACCACCAACAGGCCGGTTTGAAAAACTTGTTCGACTGACAGATGGTGTACAGGTTTTTGATTTATTCGGTGCAGGTGGTTTAACGTTACATTTTGAACGTCCTGCCGGCTGGATTGATGTTGAGCGAATTCCACTTGTCTGGATAGCAGACAGGCATGGTAATCGGTTAACTTATTCTTATGGAACAAATGACACCCTGGTTGAAGTTAGAAATGAGGAAAATCGCTTTTTACAATTTGAGTATAACCAATGTGGTTTAATGTCTGCTGTAACCGATCATGCAGGCCGTAAATACAGCTATGGGTATAACGATGAAATACAGCACCTTGTATGCACATCTAGCCCGGCCACTGCAGATCATGCTGACGGTATTAGCAGAATTTTTCATTATGATAAGCCATATTTTCCTGCCAGATTAAGACATAACATTGTTCGAATAGAGGATTCCAACAGTAATATTTATCTGGAAAATAAATATGAACAGGATCCAGCTGCCTGGCACTATGGGAGGATAACCGAGCAATTATATGGTGGCTTTTTGTATCAGTTTAGATATACCCAATTACAATGGGTACCTGCCAACTCACTCTACAGCAATATCGCAGCGGTTAGAGTCGAGGTGCTAACACCGGATTTTGGCCTGGAAACCTATACTTTTAACTACCGAGGAAACTTGCTGGATAGACGTTACCGATTAGTAAAAGATAAATCATTCCGCGTTGTTGCCTGGCAGTATCAGTTTGATGTGCAAGCAAATCTATCCGTATTGACAAAGCCGGACGGTGGCCAGATTATTAATACTTATGATTTTGATAATTCCAACCCACGTATGCGAGGAAATTTGTTACAGAAAGAAATGCGTGCAGCAGCAGGATTCCCATCGCCAAGCCGCATTATCTGGAGAGCAAAATATGAACCTGTTTACCAGTTGATGGTTGAGGAAAAAAATGAAACAGGGAGTACTACACAATACAAATATGATTTTAATATAAATCCCGTTGATCCTGCTAACTCAGGAAGGTTGAGCGAAGTTCATTACCCTGGTGTAACACTGCCAGACGGTACGGTACAAAATAGTATTGTTCGCTATGAACATAATAGCAAAGGGCAACGAACCGCTGTTGTGCAACCTGATGGTACGCGATACGAAATGCACTACGGAAATTCAGCTGATAACAATAACAGGTTAGTTAAAAAGGTATTTGATGTTACGGGACTAAATATTGAAATACAGTTTAATTATAATGCCTTTGGTTTTGAAGATGAGAGTATTAGTGCGAATGGGAATGTTACGAAAAGAACGATTAACTCACTTGGTCAGGTTGAAAAAGTAATCTTGCCTGCAGTAGCGAGTGGTTCTGCGGAATTTCGTTATCATTATAACAATGACAAAAAATTAATATCTTTTGAACGACCTAAAGGACAGTATGCAGATGCAACACTTGTTGATAATACTATTGTTGATCAGTTTGAAAGAAATATTCTGGGTTATCCTGAGAAGTATCTGCTTAGTAGTAATACCGATAATAAAAAAAATATAGAAGTCTGTTCTGATTACAGGGGTTTACCTGTTGAAACGCTTAACCCTGATGGTAGCAAGGTTAAAAGAGTATATGATGAGCGAGGTATATCCATAAGAGAAGATGTTTCAGGACTTGATTCGAGTTTTATAACATCAAAAAAGGTATACAATAAAACAGGCAAGCTTGTTCAGGAAACTCATTCAACAGGGCAAACGGTTAAATACCGGTATGATGGTTTTGAACGTCTTCATAGTATAAGCCTTTCAAATAATTCAGAACTTAAATACACATGGTTAAAAGGCGATTTGCTCGAGTCATTAGAAATTATTGGTGACGATGGGCATGGTGGTAATCGAACATTAACACTTTCATCCTACGCTTATGATGCGAGGGGGCGAAAAGTTCGTGAGACTGTTAAATCATTTAAAGATAATCCTGCTGTCTTTGATGAGGTTTCATCTACTTTTTATTACGATAAAATGGATCGGATTGAAAAAATTGTTGATAACCGGGGTGGTATAAGTACATTTGGTTATGACGGTGTTGGGCGTGTTATTAAAAAAGTTGACCCTCTCGGTAATGAAGAACATTACAGTTATGATAATAACGGAAATACACTACAACAAAAAAGTCACCATATCGAACCTGATGGCTCGGTTTCTATTCTTGAAAAAAACTTTGCTTATGATCAACGAAACCGGTTAATTAAAAATATCGAACCCGATGGGGCAGAATTCAGCTTTGAGTATGACGACAGGAACTTATTGATAAGTCGCAAAGATTATTCTGGTGTCATTACAGAAATTAAACATGACTCATTCGGCAACAAACTTGAAGAGATATATGATCCAACGGGATTGAATATTGTGCACAAGTGGATTCTTGACAGTATGTCAAGAATTACGTCCTATATCGACCCAAAAAGCGAGGTATCACATTATTATTTTGATGGCATTGGACGACTCTACAAAACAGAATACCCGAATGGTTTTTCAAGTACACGTTTATTTAATGAACAAGGTCTGGTTGTAGAAGAAACATTAAATACTGGTGTTAAATTTGAGTTTGGCTATGATGTAGCAAGTCGTTTGGTCAGTATTAAAAATACAAATGTTCCCGCATCGATTGTTCCAGTTCAAACTCATCACTTTGCATATGATGGATTAGATCGGCTTGTAACGGCTAAAGTTGGTGGCAATGAGATAGTTCGTCAGTATGACAGTATGAGTCGATTATTGTCTGAACAAACATTAAGTAACACTATGCAGTGTCGGTATAGTGATGCGTTTGGTGATATTGAAAAAGAATGGCCTGATGGTCGTACTGAAAAACAAGTATATGATTTAAATGGTGCATTAATTCAAATTAAGGAAATGACTAATGGTTCGTTAGGGGAAGGTCCCGGTTTGATTGCCGACATAAAGCCAAGTGGCCAATCCTACCCTGGGGAAATTTCTTATCGTGGTGAGCTTAATGTTGTTAATGCGTATGATGAAAGAAAACGTTTAACTGAAATGGCCATAAGTAGTTCGGTTGGTGTTGATGAAAAAATAAAGTACCGATATGACATTGCAAACAGAAAACGGGTTGAGTCTATTTCAGGAACTAATCCTGCGCTGAATTTTTATACGTTTGATAACAAGTACAGACTCACAAAAACAAAAGATGATTTCATCTCATCCATTACCGATGCCATAACTCAGGCCGAGCACGATGCAGCCATTACGGTGGTGCAAACAGCTTCGGCTGCCGCGACACATCAACAGGAATTTGAATATAATCAAACAGATGATCGAATAAAATTTTCTGAATCCGGTAAACCGACAAAGAACTATACTTATTTGGCTGGACATCGAATTCAGAGTGATGGCACAAATACATATACCCACCATGCGAATGGTTCTTTAAAAAGTGATGGTCTGTTCAGTTTTGAAGTCGATGCGTTGGGGCGTATTATTGAAGCTAAGTCTGGCACAAGCAGTGTATTCAAGCTGGAGTATGATGCATTAGGTCGTCCCAGTATTATTAAAGAGGCGGGTAAGCCGGTGCGTTCATTTAATTATCTGGGCGCCTTTGTCGAACAGGAAAATGAAAACGGTATCGCTTCTCGGCAAATTACGACACATCCTGTGTCGGGGCTTCCTCTCGCTTATCACGCCGCCCCAGCCAGCTATTTTCCACTTTTTGATAATCGTTATAATCTTATTGGTTTATGTGATACCAGTGGAAATGTTATAGAAAGGTATCGCTATAAACCTTTTGGCTCACCAGAAATATTTGATGCAACCGGCAATAAGATAGCGGTTTCTGCGTTTGGGGTTGAGCCTGTATTTGGTGGGCAACGTTATTTGTCATCCAATGGTCTGTATCTTTCTAAAAGAAGATTGATGAACCCTGAGAATGGCTTATTTTTATCAGCTGATTCATTGGGTTATGTTAATTCGCCATCGCTGTATGTGTATGTAGGGCAAAATCCTATTGATCTTATTGACCCCGATGGTGAATTTGCATTTCTGGCTGGTTTACTTATTGCTGCGATTGTTGGTGCCGTGGTGTCAGGTGGAATCAATGCCGTACGGCAAGGTATTGCTATTTCTGAAGGCTCGCAAGAAGGCTGGGACTGGGGACAATTTGGTGTGTCAGTTGGTATTGGGGCCGTTGCAGGGCCATTGTTAGTGGTTGCACCTGAGCTGGCCATTCCGTTGGCAGCCTATGGCGTGGGTAATGGTATTGCAGGAATTGCTCAGGGAAATTATGCAACGGGTGCCTTTGATATTGCCACTTCGTTAGTACCGTTTGGTTTTAAAGGTGTTAGAACTTCTACATTTGGACGTGGCTCACTGGTTGGGCAGGCGCGTGGTATGGGACCGGCAATACCTTGGAGTACCAGAGTTGGTCGTTTCCCTTTAATTGGCAATGCAGCAAGAAACTTTTTACCACCAGTTTTGGGTGGGCGTAGAGTGGGTATTGGATTTTCTCGTGGGTTACCGCCAGGTGATGCAGAGGGGCACGTCGCTGTTGTGCTTGAAGATCCTGAATCCGGTTTTATATTTTTTGAAAAAAATGCGCAAAGAGCACCCGATAGATCATTGATAGCCAGTTTTAATCAGGAAACAGGCCTACCGGATATTTATGTCGCCGCAATAAGGCAAGGTGTTAGGCCATTTGAATATTCGTATATCAGAGTATCTGCGCGTAACGCTGCACGGGCAATGGAATACGCATCCGATAGAACAAACGGTACTCTTCCTGAACCTTTTGATTTTGATTGTGCAAACTGCTCACATTTCGCAGCAGATGTATTGGCAGAAGCAGGATTTAGAAACTTTGGGAATGGCCGAGGAAGTGGTGTGCACAATAATTTTGTTAATTATAGTATTGCACGAATGATGGCCTATGCAGGTGGATTGCTGTCAAATGGTGTGCATCCTAATGAGACGACCTCATCAAAATAAATACGGATTAACATTTGTCTTTTATCTATTTAAAGACTGTTTAAGTGAGCATGTTTAAATTTTAATATGAACAGTTATATAAATTTATTTACAGGGGCTAAAAAATATTTGGGGTCTTTGCTCAGACATTTTGTGCCAGATAAGCTTCAAGCTCTCGCCCAAACTCTTCTACCTTGTTAAGGACTTTTATTTTACTGTCATCCAGTTCTGTTTCGGTTCTTAGTTGCTCAAGCTCGGCATAAAAATTTTTAAAATTAAGGTGGCCGGAATCGCCTTCGACTAGTCGATTTCGGCAATGTTCCATCCATTGTGCCAGTTCATCTTCGTTTAATGTTTCTGGATGATTGCGCGCCCGATAACGAAATAGCATTTCAGGCAGACGCTTGTCATCAAAACTCCAGGTTTGCGTACCTAGCTCATCGGGCATGGTGTTGTGGATGGTTTGCATTTGCGTTTTGTCTTGCTGAGAAAAGAACCCACCAGCATAAATCATTAAGTCGGGATCGGTGACGGGTTCATACTCTCGGGGCTCGAAGATTTTGGCTATTTTTTGTTGAATTTCCTTGCGTGAGTTAATTAATGCCTGCCGGTTTTTCATGCAATTCATTAGATCAATATTGAGTCGCTTGGCGGTATCGCCCGTTAGGGTGGACGTGGGAGCAATGACGGGACATTTGTTAACAAGTAGCTGTTTTAGTGCCGGGCGTTCGGCGCCTTCGGGTAAATCCGCAACCGAGGTATAAAGCAGTTCGCGTAGCTTCTTCGCACCGAGTTCAAGCAGTATGGTGGGTTCCTGACCCAGGTCAAACATAATTATGCTGTTTTTATTGGTTGGGTGGTTGGCAATGGGAGCGACCATCCGAGTGTTGCCGTGGTCACTGCCGTACATGCCTGAGGTATGCAGCAGTGGCGTCATTTCCTTGAGGTCGATATGTTTAATGACGGCATTTTTACGCCGTAGTTGATAGATAAAATCGTAAAGCTTGGGTTGTTTGTCTTTAATTAATTTTGCCATCGCAAGGGTGGCGTAAACATCAGAAAGTGCATCGTGTGCCTGAGTATGTGCAATGCCGTTAGCAACGGTGAGTTCTTCAAGTTTAAAGCTGCTGCGTTCAACGTCTTCGCGCATTGGCCAGACGATGCCATCCGGGCGCAGATCACGGCAGGCACGTACCATGTCAATAAGATCCCAGCGGCTATTGCCGTTTTGCCATTCGCGGCTATAAGGGTCAAACAGATTACGGTAGAGGGTATTGCGGGTAACCTCGTCATCAAAACGCAGTGAGTTATAACCAACCCCACAAGTACCCGGTTGCATTAGTTCCCCCAGAATACGTTCGATAAATTCAGTTTCTGGTATACCGTGTTCCAATGCGTATTGCGGGGTGATGCCGGTAATCAATGATGAGATAGGGTGTGGCAGTGTATCGGGAGAGGGACGGCAAAAAATATTCAATGGTTCGCCGATGATATTGAGATCTTCATCGGTGCGCACACCGGCAAATTGCACGGGGCGGTCTCGCGCCGGGTCGATGCCAAAGGTTTCGTAATCGTGCCAGTAGAGGGTATTTTGTGTCATGAATGTATCCCGAAAAAATGATAGGAACGATACCATAAAACAAACGAAGGTAAGATGTATTTAATGCCGTGTTGCTGTTTTATTTTAATTTTAAAATTTAAGACAATTCGGGCGATATTAACTCGGTATATTCCCGGTCTAATAATTTACTGTCACCTAAATTTAATTCAAGCAGTCGATGTAAATGGCTGGCGCTGTCAACATCGATATGAATAGTTTGAAAGCCTAACACGGCTTCGTCATGGTGCTTAAGCATGGCCTGAATTTTTATCTCAACATCGTGTTTTGCAAGAATCAGAGTAACTTCAAAATGTGCGTGGTCGGTATCTTTCCATTTATGCGGGCGCGATAATTTTACTCCTTTGAGTGAGATATCGATGAGTTCACTGTTCCATATTTTTTGAGTTTGTGGATCGTAGACTCGGGCTTCAACGTCAAAGGGAATGCGGGTAAATCGTCGATGCTCCATACGTGGATACCTATATAGATTTAAACAGCATAGAGTGGAATAGAATCAATGAACGCACAGACTATTCTAAATAGAATTGCATTTTGATATTACCAATCTGAATAATATCGTCTGGATTAAGTTTAGTCGTTTGATCGGTCGGTTGCGAGTTTATTTGTAAAGGCATTTTGCCTTCCAGATGCGAAATAAAATAGCCGCTTTCACGATGTGCAATAACGGCCGTTGCCAAACCGGGTTTACCCAAATTAGTCATGGCGCGATGCAGGCTAAGTGTTTTACCCAAGTTCTGCCCGGACATAATTTGTAGCCAGCCATCACGTTGTTTTGTTGGGACAGGTTCGAGTGCTTCTTTCGGTTCTGCGATAGCCTGAGTCGAAGGTTGTGGTGTGTCATCCAATGTTACATCCACATGATTATTAATGGCCTGTAACATTTCTTCTTCTGATATTTCTTCAAAAGTATATGACAGCGTATGCTTACCAAGCCGAATCGTATCACCATCTTTTAGCTGATGGGTTTCGATTTTTTCCTGATTAACAAAGGTACCATTTTCCTGCGACAAGGCTTTGATACGAGACGTTTGTTGTTCGGTATCAAGCTGGATATGCTGCGGTTCGATGGCCAAACTGTCGATATGGATATCGGATGCAGGGTCACTCCCAATGATCATGCTGCCGGGGCGAACGGGAAAGACTTTGAGTAGTTGCCCTTTAAATGAAAGCGTCAGTTTCGACACTAATAACTCCTAAATTTTGCTAATTGTATGATTATAGTAAGTATTCTTATGGATTATAGCCTGCATTTCAGATTTCTGACATACTTTGGCGACCTTTCAGCAGAATTTTACTACCTTTTATTCCTCTGCCATGTTTGCATCGTTTTTGTTTGCATCATTTGTCTTCCAGTTGGGGTCAATATGCACTGTTTTTACCGTATTGCGGGTGGTATGGACGATTTCCATGGGATGTTCAGCAATCAGCATACTGGTGCCGGGTTCGGGAATATGCTCAAGGTATTCAATGATCAAACCATTGATGGTTTTGGGCCCGTCTGTGGGTAGCTCCCAGTTGAGTAACTTGTTGAGGTCACGAATAGATGCACTGCCATTGACTAAAAAGGTGCCATCCTCCATTTGGTGTACGTCTTTAATACTCGCCGCAGGATCACTTGTAAATTCACCGACGATTTCTTCCAGAATATCTTCCAACGTGACTAAACCTTGAATGTCGCCATATTCATTGACTACTAGCGCAATACGACGCTTTTCCTTTTGGAAATTGAGTAACTGGGTATGCAGTTGAGTTGAAATAGGTACAAAGTAGGCTTCGCGGATAATACTGCGCAAGCTATCTTTGCTGTTATCTTCAGCTTGAAATAAATTAATGACATTACGGGTATGGATAATACCAATAATATGGTCGATATCACCGGCATAAACGGGCAGCCGGGTATGTTGACTGTTCGAAAGTTGTTTCTTAATGATTTCCCAGTCATCTTCTATATCGATACCGGTTACTTCATTACGCGGCACCATGATGTCTTCAACGGATACTTTCTCCAAATCCAGAATACTTAGCAACATCCGTTGATGTTGCTGTGGGATCATGGAACTGGCTTCATTCACCACAATACGTATTTCGTCACTGCTCAGGCTAGTGGTCGATTGTTGCTGAGCCGATATGCCGATTAAGTTCAATAGTCCCCGGGTAATTTTGTTAATCAGCCAGACGAATGGGGTAAGTAATTTAAGCAGTGGTTCGAGTATATAAGCAGATGGTAAGGCATATTTTTCTGGGTGGAGGGCAGCCAGTGTTTTGGGCGTCACTTCGGCAAAGATAAGGATAACGCCCGTTAATACAAAGGTAGAAACCCAAGGACCGGCATCGTCTAATAAACGAATACCAATAATAGAGGCAATGGTTGCGGCAAGAATATTAACAAAGTTATTGCCTAATAAAATCATCCCGATAATCCGTTCCGGCTTTTCGAGTAGGCGCAGTGCTTTTTGCGCACCCTTGTGTTTTTTATTGGCCAGATTACGAAGGCGGTAGCGGTTTAAACTCATTAAACCCGTTTCTGAACCCGAGAAGAAACCGGATGCAAGAATGAGAAATACCAGTATGCCAAATAGCACACTTAATGGAAGCGTATCCAAGGAGGTTATGACCTATGTAATTGAGATAAGTTAAGTTTTAGGAATTTATACCGGGCTGTCAAGTAGAAGATAGGGTATTAAGCACGCTGCAAAATAATCTGCAATACGATATTACTGCCAAAATAGGCCAACATTAACAGCACAAAGCCGCCTAAGGTCCACCGAATAGCGACTTGACCTCGCCAACCAAATTTCCAGCGTCCCCAGAGTAACGTCGCAAAAATAAACCAAGCAATGGTTGATAGGATAATTTTATGGCCTAGGTGCTGTTGTTTAATGTCTTCAAGGTAAGGGATACCGCTTATAAGCGAAATAGTTAGCAGAATAAAGCCTAGGCTGATCATTTTAAACAGCAGGTTTTCCATGGTTTCGAGGGAGGGTAGCGCACTAATAAACCCGCCGGGTTGCTTGTTATGTATATGGTAATCTTGTATATAAAGTAAAAGGCTTTGTACCGCGGCAATGCTTAAAACGCTATAGGCAATAACGGATAGTAGAATATGTGTTTCGAGGCCACGCGATAACTGGTTTATATGGTAGTGGTAGTCGCTGCTTAGTCGGAGTAATAGGGTAATGGCTGCAAAAGGAAAAACAACTACCCCTAGGCATTCTACAGGTTGGCGTAAAGCTGCCAGAATAATAAAGGCTGAGGTAATCCAACTGACTAAAGACAGTATAGTGAAAACACTTAAGTCCAGACCTTGTGGGGTATAAAGCGTATATTGAAAAAATATAAAGCCATGAAATGAAACGGCAATTAAACCGGGTAATAACAGCTTATATTTAGAGGTCGCTTCAGTTTCATTTTTCTTGTGACGACTATGTTTAAGCAACACTATAGTTGCAACTAAATAAAGAAGGATGCCGATAATACTTAAAGTCATTTTTGTAGGATCTGTGTAATCTTAATAGTATGAATTAATTGGGTTATCATCGCATAGCTTGACGAGAAAATGAAAGTAGATTTAGCGCTAGATAGCGTTTAGGTTTGTCACCAGTCGTTTGATTCGAGAGTGTTGTGAACAAGTCGGCAGTATAATAAGCTAGAATTATGCTAAAAATGTAAGTTTATTAGGGGATTAGGTGGGTTTTATACCAATAATTGTTTATTTATTATACAAATTAAGCGTAAAGACTGACATCAGTAAAATATGTTTTATACTGGGTTAAATAAATTAATAAAGATTAGGAAAACTCGATGGATTTGAGGGTGTTGGGGTGCAGTGGAGGTGTGGGCGTTGATCTACGAACGACAACCTTGCTGATAGATTCAGATATTTTAATTGATGCAGGAACGGGCCTAGGTGATTTAACCCTAGACGAAATGGCGAACGTGAGACATATCTTCGTCACCCATTCTCATTTAGATCATATTGCTGGTATCCCTTTATTTATTGATACCATTTTTGAGCGCATCAAAGAACCCGTGGTCATCCATGCGCAATCTGAAACACTCAATGCCCTGCAAACCCATATTTTTAATAACACCATCTGGCCAGATTTTTCACGCCTGCCAACGGAAGCACCTGTTCTAAAATATCAACTGATGGAACCGGGGGAAAGCGTTAATATTAAGGGTCGTGAGATTGAAATGATTGCCGTTAATCATGTGGTGGCCGGTGTCGGTTATCGTGTTCAGGGTGACCAAGGTGTGTTTGCCTTCAGTGGTGACACCACCACAAATGATACTTTCTGGGATGCCTTGAATAAACATGACTCGTTGGATTTACTTATCGTTGAAGCCGCCTTTACAAATACCGATAAAGAACTTTGCAAGATTGCCGGCCACTATTGTGCTGAATTGCTTGCTACCGATATTAAAAAATTAAAACATAGGCCTAAAGTTTATTTAACCCACAATAAACCCGGTTCTGAAAGTGTTATTTTAGACGAGTGCAAGCAAGCCATTACTTCCCACACCGTTTATCCTCTGCAAGGGCAGAAGACCTTTAGCATCTAATTAGGTTATAATTTCCTTTCAAATTCTTAATTCAATATAAGTTGTAGAGCATTATGTTTGACAGTTTAACGGAACGCTTAGGTCAAACACTGCGTAATGTACGTGGTGTTGGCCGAATCACAGAAGACAATATTCAAGACACCTTGCGCGAAGTGCGTATGGCGTTACTCGAGGCAGATGTAGCCTTGCCGGTGGTGCGCCAGTTTATCGAGCATGTGCGTGAACAGGCCATGGGGGACACGGTTCTAAAAAGTCTTACCCCGGGGCAGGCTTTTGTCAAAGTGGTGAACGATGAACTCGTTGCCATGATGGGTGAAGTCAGTACGGGTTTGGAACTTAACGTGCAGCCACCGGCGGTTATTTTAATGGCCGGTTTGCAAGGGGCGGGTAAAACAACCACCGTTGCAAAGCTTGCATATTGGCTTAAAGAAAATCAGAAAAAATCCACCTTGGTGGTGAGTGCCGATATTTATCGCCCTGCGGCAATCAAGCAGTTAGAAACGGTCGCCACCGAAGTAGGCGCGACCTTCTTCCCCAGTAACGAAAAACAAAAACCGGTTGATATTGTAAAAGGAGCCATCAAAGAAGCGGCACGAAAACAACTTGATGTAGTGATTGTGGATACCGCCGGTCGTTTACACGTCGATGCCGAAATGATGGACGAGATTAAAGCCATCCACAAAGCAGCGAACCCGGCCGAAACCCTCTTTGTTGTGGACAGCATGACCGGTCAGGATGCCGCCAATACGGCCAAAGCCTTTGACGAAGCCTTACCGTTAACGGGCGTAGTACTCACCAAAACCGACGGTGATGCCCGTGGTGGTGCGGCGCTGTCGATTCGCCAGATCACCGGCAAACCGATTAAATTTATGGGTGTGGGTGAAAAGACTAACGCGCTTGAAGTGTTCCACCCCGACCGAGTGGCTTCGCGCATACTCGATATGGGCGATGTGGTCAGCTTGGTTGAAGATGTTCAAAAGAATATCGACGTGACTAAAGCCGAAAAACTTGCCAAAAAGATTAAAAAAGGCAAAGGCTTCGATTTAGAAGATTTTAGAGACCAATTTGAGCAGATGAACAATATGGGTGGTATTGCCGGTTTAATGGATAAACTGCCTGGTATGGGCAAACTCCCGGCTGCGGCCAAGAGTCAGGTCGACCCTAAAAATATTAACCGCATGATAGCCATTGTTAATTCGATGACCCCGCATGAGCGCCACTTCCCTGCGGTTATCAAAGGCTCGCGTAAGCGTCGTATTGCTGCGGGTTCTGGTGTTCAGGTGCAGGATGTGAATCGGATGCTCAAGCAATTTACCCAAATGCAGAAAATGATGAAGAAAATGGGTAAAGGCGGGATGGCGAAGATGATGCGGGGGATGAAGGGACAAATGCCTCCCGGCATGTTCTAGTCACGAATAGCGAGAAGCTAGATTACGGCGTTAAAAGCCTACTCAAAAATGCTCACTTACTAGTGTAAGCTCCGCTTTTTTTAGTGCCAGTTTCTTTATTCTTACTGGCACTTATGGTGTTTTCTGCGTCGGATTCTGCCTTGCACTCGAGCTTCTCGTTATCCGTGGTAGTTTTGTGCTATGACGTAATTTAAAAATGGTTCCCGTTGTTGCGAGCGATAGCGAAGAATTTAGTAGCTAAGTCCCTCCGCCCCAAGAAGATTGCTTCGCTATCGCTCGCAAAGACAGATTTCCCCCTTTTATTTTCTTAGTGGTTTCGTCTTTTTTATCCTGTTTTTAACCCAAAACCCCTTCACTTTTCGCTAATTTCAAGTACAATGCGCACCTGTTCGAAAATTCTATTGTGTAGAGATGTGGTCTGCGCAAGGATTTTCCATTTTTGTTTTAAAATCGAGGTAGAAGAATGGTAGTCATTCGTTTAGCACGTGGCGGTCAAAAGAAACGTCCTTTTTATCATATTGTTGTTACTGATAGCCGTAACAAACGTGATGGTCGTTATATTGAGCGTCTTGGTTTTTTCAATCCAAGTGCCACTGGTCAGGAAGTTCGTTTAAATTTAAACAGTGATCGTATTGAGCATTGGGTTAAATTAGGCGCAAAAGCCAGTGACCGTGTTAATACACTTATTAAAGAAAGTGTAGCTGCTTAAAATAGTTGGCACTTAAGTTTGAGCTTCAGTATTGATAGGGCATCGTAAGTATGTCTAAAAACTCAAACACTCCCTCAGGCGATAGCGAAAAGCTGGTATTGGGGGGGATCTCAGGAGTATTTGGTGTGAAAGGCTGGGTCAAGGTCTTTTCAGAAACCGATCCTCTGGAGAATATACTGAGTTATTCGCCTTGGTTTGTCGAAGTTAACAAGCAATGGCAGGCGTTTAAACTGGTAAACGGTAAAAAGCACGGTAAAGCTATTATTGCACAGTTAGAAGGTGTGAATGATCGCGATCAGGCAGAAGCATTAAGACGAGCTCGAATTGCCATTAATGCATCGCAATTACCGGCAACAGCTGAAAATGAATTTTACTGGCGTGATTTAAAAGGCTGTCAGGTTTTAAATCAGGCAGGCTACGAATTTGGCCAAGTGGTCGATATTTTAGAAACAGGTGCCAATGACGTATTGGTTATTCACTCTGAAACATTAAAAGAAGTGAATAAAAAAAGTAAGGCAAAGCCCAAACCGATGGAATTTTTAATTCCATATATATGGGATAGCGTTATTTTAAAAGTAGATCTCGATGCAGGCTTGATTGAGGTTGACTGGGAACCTGATTATCTAAATGATATAGATTCACAATGATGGATGGATAAGGATTGACTCAGTGCATATAGAAGTCATTACCTTATTCCCGCAAATGTTTGCGGCATTGAGTGACTACGGCATAACCGGTCGGGCCATTCAAAAACAAATCGCTACATTGGCGACAGTGAATCCAAGAGATTTTGCTGAGGATAGAAATAACACAGTGGACGACCGGCCTTATGGCGGCGGCCCCGGTATGGTGATGATGCACCCGCCGTTAAAAAAAGCGATTCAAGCCGCACGTGCTAAATGTGGTAACGATGTAAAGGTCGCTTATTTGTCGCCACAGGGGCGCAAACTGGATCAACAAGGTTTGCAAACACTGGCAGCAAGACAGGATTTAATTTTAGTATGTGGTCGCTATGAAGGCATTGATGAACGCCTGATACAAAGCGAAGTCGACGAAGAATGGTCGGTAGGTGATTACGTACTCAGTGGTGGTGAGTTGGCCGCGATGGTAATGATTGATGGTATTATTCGATTATTACCCGATGCTCTTGGGCATGCCGATTCAGCACAACAGGATTCGTTTGTGGATGGTTTGTTAGATTATCCACATTATACTCGGCCTGAATTAATACTTGAAAGTATCGATTCTGAAATAAATAAGGGTGAGTTAACGGTACCAGGTGTTTTGTTAAGCGGTGATCATAAAAAAATTGATCGTTGGCGAAAGAAACAGGCCTTAGGACGAACTTGGTTAAGACGTCCAGATTTATTAGAAAAAATAAAACTGGACGAAGAACAACAGTGCTTGCTCGATGAATTTATTCGTGAGCAGTGTACTGATTAAATGAGACTTTAAGCGTTGGAGCTAGTGTTATGAGTAACATCATTAATGAATTAGAAGCAGAACAGTTAAAAGAAATCCCTGAGTTTAGCCCGGGTGATACAGTGATTGTTCAGGTAAAAGTAAAAGAAGGCAGTCGTGAGCGTTTACAGGCTTATGAAGGTGTGGTTATTGCTAAAAACAATGATGGCTTAAATTCTTCTTTCACTGTTCGTAAAATTTCACACGGTGAAGGTGTTGAACGTGTATTTCAATCACATAGCCCGATGATTGATTCAGTTACAGTGAAGCGTCGTGGTGATGTACGTCGTGCAAAACTTTATTATTTGCGTGAGCGTTCTGGTAGATCTGCACGTATTAAGGAAAAACTTGGCTAGCAATAGCGTGTTGCAAGGGATAGCAGCTATCGACCAGAGTTCGACAAATTTGAGGCGAGTAATACTTACGAGTGTTACTCGCTTTTTATTGTATTTTATTTTTAGTTTCGTGTTTATTGTGTCGGCAGAGTCATCGACTGTGGCCGCGCAGCCAAAACAAATATCACCCTCCGTTTCAAATATTAAGCAACCGTCAGTCGATGTAAAGGATAAGACACTTGGAAACGATAAAACATCGTTACCGAATCCTGTTGCAGAAAAATCGCCCGAAATAAAAATCTTTCAGGATACAGCGCTAGATAATATTCAGTCAATTGCCCAAATCGGAGCCTTACATCTGGCGTTATTAACCTTAGATAAGCAACAGCCTGACTATAAAAATAATTCAATGCGCTGGTTAAAATGGGAGCGTGAACGTATCCGATTATTAAATTTAACTGAACAATATGCTGTTCTAGTTAAGCGTTTAAGTATTTTACCAACCGATATTAAAGGATCGTTTTTATATTGGGCTAAAACGCAACAGGCATCGGCTTATCTTAAGCTGCACCAATATGAAAAAGCACGGCAGGTATTAAGTTCGGTTATCTGGGCTAACAGAGGTTCTGATTCTGAATTTAATAATCGCTGGTTGCCGCATTGGCGTCGTATGATTATCCATAGTTACTTAAATGAACGCTTATTTAATGATGCACATATTGCTATCACACGTTTTAGGCAGGATTATGGACAGGGCGATATTAACGACATTATTTTATATGCGCGTGTCCTGTTAATGAATAATCTGGCTGATGAAGCCTTGAATTTATTATCGGCTTATACGAGCAACCCTGAAGCAGGTATGTTGCATCTACTCGCACAGCTTAGACGAGACAAACGTTCACCACGTAAGGTTTTACAGGCAGGTTTAAGGCAAATGCAGGGTGAGTGGGTTCATCCTGAATTAAAAATTTATTTATGGTCTATTGTTGCTGAAGCGGCACAGCGTAGTGAAGATCGTTTGTCGGCCATTAAGGCGATGGAATTTGTTTTAGCCGATAGTAATAGCCAGAAATTACCGGAAGGGTTGTTTAAACTTAATATTGATGATCTATGGAAGGCATATATTGATAATGCCATTATTATCGGAAACAAAGCACAATATTTAATGGGCGATGATGCTGTTTGGCTGAACGCAGCACAGGCAACTGAAGCTGTGCGGCCTATTAACGCACGTTCGTTGTATGCTTTGTTAATTTTGCGCGGTCAGGATAAAAATATAAAAGACCAAGCGGCTAGATTGTTTCTTGAGTCGTTGTCAAAAAATAATTGGGGGAAAAATAAAAATAGTTCGGAACTGGTTGAACAGCTTTTCTTGAAATCAAAGAACTTTAAAGCCAGGGGTATGATACCGATTGATGTGCGTCATTTTCTGGTCGATTACCTGCTACGTAAAGGCAATATTCGTTTGGCTTCTGAGCTAATGGCCAGTATTAAAACCTCGCCACAAGGTGCCGATAAATTTATGTGGTCATTGCGACGTGCACGTGTTCTGGTGATGGGGGGTAAGGCAAAAGAAAGTGCGCAGGCTCTTATTCAACTGCTTAATCAACAACAGAAATTAAGCGGGAATGACATTGATAAA
Source organism: uncultured Thioalkalispiraceae bacterium (assembly GCA_964472525.1). GTDB lineage: Bacteria > Pseudomonadota > Gammaproteobacteria > UBA6429 > Thiohalophilaceae > SZUA-37. Next base: position 67,352 of record CAYYLL010000006.1, read on the forward strand.
TTGATGCAAGTCGTTTTTGATTTACAAACAGTCAATGCACATCAGTATGCTTACGATGTATTTAACATTATTCTAAAACATATGAGTAATAACAAATATCGGGATGATGTTAAGCCAGATGATACTGAGCCTTTAGATAATATTAAACGTCAGCGAGAAATATATTACTGGATGGCTGATTCTAAAAAGGCACAAAAACAATATGCAGCGGCGGCTAGATTATATTTAAAGTCTGCAATGTTGCCCGAAGGTGAGGGGTTAGATCCTTGGGGACAAACCGCACGCTATCAAGCGGCTAATAATTTAGCAAAAGCGGGATTGCTTGAGGATGCCCGCGCACTTTATAGTCAGCTTCTTGATACAACTAAAGAGGAAACCCGACGGAAAGTTTTACAGCATGAGCTTCAACAACTGAGATTGTTAGAGAACAAAGATCATTAAAAAATAAGCTTCGGTCATTCAATATACGCATCGAAGGGTTATTGAATAACAAACGCGGTGAAATAGACAGCACTGATCAGTGGCTTTCCGGTATTTTTTTTGAGTACTTTTCTGATTGATTTCGTTGCTTCAATTCGTAATTCCTTTTTCCCTTTTGATGAACGTATATCTTTTGCCTCACGGCCGCTTAATAGCATAACGAGCTCATTTTGAATGGCTGGTTTATGTTCCTGTAGTAGACCTGAATCAGCGGGATTGTCTAGGCGTAGTTGAATCGAAATCTGAAGGTGTCTCACACGCCCTTGATCGGTTACATTGAACACCATGGCGGGTGAGATTGAAAAATATTTTGAAGATGCACCACCACCTTCCGCAGATGCGTGTGCAAGCTGTTGCAGACTGAAAATGAATATAAAAATAAATAGTTTGTTCATTAGTCTTGTTTTCACGCTAAATCCTCTATATAAGTAGCAATAACATTCTGTATATACTATCGGTTTGTACTTAAAAAACTTTAATTGCAGTCACAGGATATAATATAGTGTAGTTTATTTTTATAAAACAAGCAGTTATAGATTTTTTTCAACATCATAGGTAAACGAGAATACCACTAATGCCAATAGAATCCTTTTGCATACAAACGCCGATAGGTCGATTGCAAATATCCTGTATGGATAACAAAGTAACCGATGTTAATTTGGGTATGGATAATAAAAAGAGTGTGCAACAGCACGTTAATGTTACAAATGGATTAATCAGTCGCTTTGGCAGTAATATCAAAAATCAAATGGATCGTTATTTTGAAGGTTCCTTAGTCAGTTTTACGGTTGATTTAGCCGTGCAGGGGACGGATTATCAGAAATCGGTATGGCGGATAATCAGTACGATAAAACAGGGTGAAACGCTAACCTACAGTGATGTTGCTGAACAACTTGGTAGTTCAGCACGTGCGGTTGGCAATGCCTGCCGGGCAAATCCGACGCCTATTATTGTCCCTTGTCATCGAGTCGTGTCAAAATCAGGATTGGGTGGTTTTGCGGGGCAACGTGAGGGCAGCAATATTAACGCGAAAACGTGGTTGCTTGAACATGAGCTTGGAATGAATGCAAACTTAGTCTGAACTGATTATATGACAGATAGTATTGATTGGTTATCTATGTAAATAATCTTATATCGCTTTGGCGAGCTTGAGAATATTTACCCCAAATATTACCCTCGTGGTTGAATTAAAGGTTAAAAAGTATTGTCTCGCTAAGTTGCAAAAATGTGCTTTGCGATGTTCTTAAATTGATCTCAGGTTATCCATTAATTATCGATATGGTTAATGACTGGTGCCTTCCGAACGATGAATCTTGTTATAAACATTGTATTTACCCACTGGTTTGTTCATTGGTAGACGTTTGACAATTTTAAGTGTTTTACTATCGTAAACAATAATTTCGCCGTTATTCTCCCAGATGCTAAGTAGTGCGCGACTTCCATCCCGATTAAACTCAATATGTCCAGAGGTCTTGCCCGGATCGGGTGTTAGTGTTTTAACAATTTTAAGTGTCTTTTTATCGATAATATGCATTTCATCTTTATGTGGGCCAACAAACACATCTACCCATGCATAGGGTGAGTTTTCGTGGCTGCGCATAAAAAAACCGGGGCCATCTGTTTTGATCTTTTTAATGGTTTTCCATGTGTGCATATCAATAATGGTAACTAGGCCCTTACGTAGGTTAGGTGTTGCAAGCACGGTAGTATTTTTATACTTCCAAGTAATGCCAGAGCCTAAATGGGGCATACCGAGCAGGTCAATATCTGCAATTTTTTTACCAACAATTAGATCGACGACCTGGCCTTTTTTGCCCGCACGAGAAGCGCCAATGAGATATTCATAGGATTGGTCAAAAAAGAAATCATCGAGATAGTCATTCAGTTTGATACGCCGAACAGGAAACTTACCTTTTTCGGCAAGACCTTCCCCCATTTTATAATCGTGTACATAGCCCTTATAAATTTTTGGTGGGTTATCAGTGTAATTGATTTCCCATACCTCTTTAATATCTTTTAATGCCACAATAAAGCTGTTTCGTGGTGGTGCGGTATAAACGGCACTTATACGAGATGAATGACCAGAGTCATCTTTTACGTCAATAACTTTTATCAGACTTAAATCTTTTGCATCAAGAATGACCAGAGTATGCGGTAGAGTATTACCGACCAGAACATAACGGTCGTCCGCAGAGACGGCAGCATTACGGGTATTGATACCGGCACGAATTTCAGCGACAGTTTCTAGTGTATACATATCAAACTTGCTGATCCAGCCATCACGAGAGGCGAAATACACATAACGTCCGGTGGATGAAAATTTTGGGCCACCGTGTAGGGCGAATCGTGATTCAAAACGCTTAATGGGCTCCATTTTATCGCCATCAAGCACCGTGACATGGTGGTCGCCACTTTCTACAACTAGAAACAGGTTTAACGGGTCGGCAGAATAGACCGGTTTTACATTTTTTGCGTTACTTCTCTTAAAGGCATCTTTATAGATGATATGACTGTGTTTAATTTCTTTTGCACCCCAGACTGGAAAGGTATTGGGTGGGGTGTAGATAAGCTTGACCAGTGATTGAATCTCCTTATTATTTAGTTTACTGGCAAATGCTGGCATTTGTGTTGCAATGCGACCATTTTTAATAACTGCTGCGGCGTTATTTTTTCTTAGACGTTTAAGGTTTTCCGGTAATAGTGCAGGCCCAATGTTTCCAAGACGGTCTTTGCCATGGCAACTGGCACAATGCTGAGTAAATAATTTATTGACCGATAAATTCTTGCTGGATGTTTTTGCAAAAACAACAGATAGGTTGCAAACTATTATAATGGCAATAAATAAGCGTAATTTTTTTAGCATATTGAAATGGGCTTTTTTGATGTTGATGTGTTATTTCCTGTTGTACGTGACCAAGGTGTGACTAACAAACGATCCTGCTTACCATCAACCCCAATTTCCTGATTTGATAAGTAGCAACCGGGATCCTCTGCCCAGAAATTATCACTTAGTTGCCAAGCGCGTGTGCGTGAATTTCCACCGCAAATGTTGCGGTACTGGCAGTTGCTGCAACGGCCTTCAACTGGTCGTGATTTAAGTTTTAGCCCAGCCATTAACGGGTCAGAAGTATCCATCCAGATATCTGAGAACAGGCGTTCTTTTATACTGCCGATAGTGTAATCCCACCACATCGTATCTGGGTGGACATTACCTATATTGTCGATATTGGAAATATTAACCCCCGAAGCATTTCCGCCCCATTGCTTTAGCATGATTTCAATTTTATCAGCATAGTCCGGTAAGTGTTTTTTAGCCCATAGCAACAGATAAACACCATCTGCATCATTATTTCCAGTAACAAACTCACGACGTTTTCCCGTGCCATTATTAACCTGAATTACATCGTTCCAGCAGGTGGTAAATAAAAGATCCATAGCGGCGCGAGTCATGCTGTGGTGTAAGTCATCCCCTCTATTTTTATTACCACGGCCAGCATAATTAAGGTGTGACAGATAAAATTTATCGATTTTTTCTTCATCCATTAATTGAAGTAAATCGGGTAAATCCTGTTGATTATCTTGTGTCAGGGTGAAACGTAAACCAACTTTGATACCTGCATCACGGCACAAGCGTATGCCTCGCAGGGCTTCATCAAATGCTCCCTGTTTGCGGCGGAATTTATCATGCGTTTCACGCATACCGTCGATGCTTATACCAACATAGTTATAACCAACATTGACAATGCTTTCGATATTATTTTCATTGATAAGTGTTCCATTTGAGGACAGGCCAACATAAAATCCCATGTCTTTGGCACGATGCGATATTTCGAATATGTCTGGACGCATTAGTGGTTCGCCACCTGAAAGTATCAGTACGGGGACAGCAAAAGATTTCAGGTTATCCATCACCTCGAAAACCTCAGTTGTGTTCAGCTCACCGGGGAAATCTTTATCGGCGGAAGTGGCATAACAGTGTTTGCAGGTAAGGTTGCAGCGTCGAATCAGATTCCAGATAACCACCGGACCTGTGCGTGGTTTTTTTTCCGCTGCAATTGAGCTGACTGATCCTGTAGTGGTAATATCACTATTCAGGTTATATAAATATTGGCTTAATCGAAACATACTACTAATCCTGTAACAAAATTAATCAGTTAGTTAATATTATGCGACTAATCGCATACCGGTTTTTTTCAGAATGGCAGAACTGTACAATGTTTCATGCGCTCGACAGTCAGCAGCCAATAGGGCTTTAATCTGTTGTACTTTATCCTCTACTTCGCCACGTGAATGTCCATGTACCATCGCGAATAAATTATAAGGCCATAGCGGTAAATGTCGTGGACGTTGGTAACAGTGGCTAACAAAATTCAGTTTGCCAACAATATTTCCCATTTCGATAAGCGCATCGTCACGAACATTCCAGACTGTCATACCGTTGGCAATAAGGCCAAGCTTATAATGATTGGGGACAGCACCAATGCGTCTGATAAAACCACAAGCAAGCATTTTTTTTAGCCGCAGTAAAACTTCTGTTTCAGTAATACTGATATTTTTTGCGATTGCCAGATAGGGATATTGTTCAACAGGCAGGCCCCTTTGGGTTGCACGAATAAGTTTTCTATCCGTTTCATCCATTAAATAACGGGCAGTCTGTAAGCGTTGACTGTCATTTGATTTATCAGGTACAGGAATGGTGTGACTTTGACCCGTTGCCGACAGGTGTAACCACAGACCGATATAAAATTCGTGTAATTTTGGAAAGTTGTAAACTTTAAGCCCGGTTATTTGTTCGATCGAAGCCAGTATCTTTTCAATTTCTGCTGTTGTTTCTGTGGCTAATACAAACCACATATTCAGTTGATGTTCACGACGGTAATTATGTGCGACCTCAGGATAGCTATTGACCTGTTCAGTAACAATATCATATCTGTCATCAGGTACGGATAGGGCGGCTAGGGTTAGCCCCCCCCCTAGGCGGCTTGCATCAAATAAAGGTCCGAACCGGGTCAGTAACTTTTTAGCTTTGAGTTTATGGATGCTTTCTATTAATTCAGATTCGTCACAGTTGAGCTGTTGCGCTGCACTATAAAAAGCGCGCGCCTGTAGTGGAAAATTTCCTTGGAAGTGATTAATGAAATTACGCTCAAGTTCTGTTAGATGCATCAGTTTTACTCACTTAAGTAGTCGTAATTTGTTTGCTGGATGAGGATTTTTGATACTCTTTCCTGCTGTATTGCCAGGCTGATTGTAATTTTCCTGATGGTCATCTGCCTGACTGTTGCTGGTCTGGAGGTATTTGGCACCGCGTTGTTTAAAGCGACGGGTGCTGAATAAAATAGTATGGTTTATAGTTTGCAGGTCACATTTTTCAACTATTTCTTTAACTTTTTGCCTGACTTCATCTCTGCTGCTACCGTGTATCATAGTGAATAAATTGTAGGGCCATTCTGGCAGGCGGCGAGGGCGACGATAACTGAGGGTGACGCAGGCATATTTTCCAATACAGATCCCGAGTTCATCAACTTTATTATCAGGGATATTCCATACCACCATACCGTTTGCGGTGTAGCCGAGTTCTTTGTGGCGAACGACAACGCCATATCTTTTGATAATACCATTGTCTATCAGCCGTTGTAGTCGCGATATTATATCCCGTTCAGTTGTTTTTAACTGATGCGCAATTTCGGCATATGGTCTATTGCTAACAGGAATACCGTGCTCGATGGTTTTAATCAGTGTACGGTCACTGGTGCTAATAGGTGTAATATTTTTATTTTGATTCATCATCATATTACGCTCCGCGCTTTTTTTAATTGGCCCATTTTAATTTAAAGCCAAGATCAATAAAGTAATCATCCTGCATAGGTAATGACATTAATGGGTATTCAGTATGTATTTCAATTTCGTGTAATACAATCTCAAGATGTTCTTCACTCGATGCAGTGACAACAAACCAGAGATTGTACTCATGTTCACGCTCGTAGTTATGGTTAACTTCAGGAAATGCACTAATGATGCGAGCAATGCCCTCCAGATCCTGGTGGGGTATAGACATAGCTGCTAATGTGCTAACACCAATTTTATTCGGTCTGAAAACTGGACCAACACGGCTGATAACGCCGCGTTGTTGTAAAGATTGTATTGACTGAATAACTTTATCTTCACTGACACCAAGTTGTTTTGCCATATCGGCATAAGGGGTCGCTGACAATGGCAAATCACGTTGAAAGTCATTCAGTAGTCGCTGTTCCAGTATTGAAAACTTATTTGTCGAATCAGTCATGAGCTACAGGCCTGTGCGATGAGCACGTGAGGTAAGGAAAATACCACTGGGTTTTTTTGCACTGATAGAAGTAACCTGATCAAGGGATTCCGTATCATAAACAATTACTTTGTTAGCATCACGCACAGATGTCCAGACTTCTTCACCACGAGGTTCAAACGCCATGTGTAATACGCCTTTGCCAGGCTTAAGGGTTTTAACAATTTTCAGTGTTTGTGTATCGATGACCTGCAAGGTGTCATTGTTAGGCACGGCAAAATTCACCCAGACATAACGACCATCAGGTCTTGCCATAACAAAAATTGGTTGACCATGAACTTTAATCCGACCTGATTCAGTCCAGTTTTGTGTGTTGATAACGAGTACTTCGTGATGCCCAACCGCAGGTACAAAGGCATGATTACCGGCTATAGTCCAGCCTTCAAGGTGTGGCATTTTGTAGACAGGTAGTTTCTTTTCGCCTTTTCCATAATGGTTAAGAATCCGCTTAACACCGGCATCAGAGTGCCATAAATCGAGTAATGCCATACCATCTTCACCAAACAGTCCTGCAATATAATAGCGACCATTGGGTGTAATCAGCGCATCATAAGGATTTTTTCCAATATTTTTAAATTTGGTAATTTCAGGTTTTCCCGTTGCCGACAGGGATTTTTTTGAAAAATTGGCGATCCATATTTGCCCGGCATCCCACAGGCTAAAAATAAATTTTTCACCGGGTGCATCAACCAGACCGACAACTTTTGAACGTTTGCCTTTTTTTCCGTAAGTAGCCGGAATATCTGCCACCAGCGTTAAAGTTTTTGAATCAAAAACTTTAACTCCACCGGGGACATAATTGGAGACAGCGATTAGCCGGCCATCCTGAGAAATTGCACCACCGATGCTATTGCCGGATTGTATAATACGCTTAACCAGTTTTTTATTTATCATATCAATTTTTGATAAGCCACCGTCACGCCCAAAGATGTAGGCGTATTGTTCATCGCGTGAATAGACCACGGAAGCATGTGATAAATCACCCAATCCGGTAATACGACCGAGGCTGGTGTTATTACTTGTTTCAATAATTTGCACGCTGCCAGTGGCACGCTCGATGACAAGGCCAAGGTCACCTGTACCTTGGGCGAAACTGACAGGAATAATTGAAAGAAACAGTAAAAAGATAATAATTCGCATCAGTGTATACCTTTTAATAATTGAACTGCAATCCAGTTTACTTCATCATGGCTGAGTATATATTTCCATGCTGGCATAGCGGTGCCAGTGCGCCCATTTAGTATGGTTGACACCAGAAATGTTTTTGATTTACCGGACAGTGCAGCAGGTAATAGTGAGGGGCCAAGGCTTCCTTTTAGGGTGAGTCCGTGGCAGGCACCACAGTCTTCTAATATCAGGTCTTTTAATTCAACTTGACGTGATAATGATACATCAGCCAATATTTGTGTGGAAACAAATAGCAGGCTAAAGGCTAGCCATTTTATTTTTGCCATAGTCTGTTTCCTCAGCATTATATTGAAACCAGTCAAGCTCTTTTGCCAGCGAGACAACTTTGCCAATAATAATCATTACGGGTGCGTTTAAATTGTTTAGCGCAACTGCATCAGCTAATGATTTAAGATTGGTGATAACTCGGTGTTGTTTGCCCATGGTGCCGTTTTCAATTACAGCAGCAGGTGTTGATGCGGCTAAACCTTCTTTAATTAATGATTCAGAAATAACTGTAATATTTGCCAGACCCATATATATAACTAGCGTTGTATCTGGATCGGCTGCACTTTTCCAGTTTATATCGAGAGGCTCGTTATTGCTGAAATGACCGGTAATAAATTTTACTCCACGACTCATACCACGATGGGTTAATGGAATACCACTGTAGGTACTACAGCCTGATGCTGAGGTTATACCGGGAACAATTTCAAATGCTATGCCGTGTTGCTTTAGTTTGAGCGCTTCTTCACCACCGCGACCAAACATATAAGGATCGCCACCTTTTAAACGTACGACAAAACGACCAGACCTGGCCAGTTGAACAATCATATCATTTATGTCTTTTTGTGAAACACAATGGTTACCGGGTGATTTGGCAACAGAAATACGGCTAATGCTTGCGGGGATTAAATCAAGGATTTCATCTGAGACAAGATGGTCATAAATAACAACATCTGCTTTTTTTAACAGGTGAAAGGCTTTCATTGTCAGCAGCTCTGGATCACCTGGACCGGCACCGACTAAAGAAACAAATCCGGCTTTTTTCATTGTCTCTGCATCCTGTTTTATCTGAGTTGATGAAACTGCGGGCAGTTCAACCCACCCGCAGTTACTATCTTGTAGCTATGTGATATTAATAAATATCGTACGTGGTGTTATAAACATTAAACTTGCCAGTTGGGGTTATCAGACGTTTGTCTTTGATAACTTTTTTCAACTTGCGCGTTTTGTCATCAACCACAACAATGGCAGATTTCTGTGCTTTGCCATTCCATACCGAGAACCAGACTTCATCACCTGCCTTGTTATACTCAGGCTGTACTACCCGTTTTGGACCAGAACCCAAGTTTGCCCATTTTGCAATAGGTAAGACTTTATAGCCTTTTTCTAGATGACGAATATCATACACTGCAATCGACTGGCTTATTTTCTTGTCAGGATTGAGCGGAGTATCAACCCACAGATTATGTGAACCTGGATGGGTTTTGATAAACAGCGAACCACCTCCCTGACCATGCAGGACTTCAACCGCTTTCCAGGCATATTTTTTATGTTTGATCGGGTCGGTTCCAATAAGCGTAATATGGTCGTTACCTATTGCGCTGGTTGCCCATACCGGTCCATATTTAGGTGAAATAAAGTTTGCACCGCGGCCAGGATGAGGGATTTTTGTTACATCGATTAAAGCGGTAAGATTCCGATTCTTAGAGTCAATAACTGCAATTTTATTCGATTTATTGGCGGCAGTCAGGAAGTAGCGATGGGTCCTGTCCCAGCCACCATCATGTAGGAAACGTGCAGCAGGTATCGTGGTAACTGTCAGGTTTTTTACATCGCTGTAATTAACCAGTAAAACCTTGCCGGTTTCTTTTACGTTGACAATAAACTCAGGATGCTGATGTGAAGCAATAATAGCTGCTACACGTGCTTCCTTCACAAATTTTCCGGTACCAACTGCCATACCCTCAGTAGAAACAACTTTAAGTGGTTTCAGAGTTGCTCCATCCATAATAACGTATTGTGGGGGCCAGTAGTCGCCAGCAATTGCGTATTTGTCTTCGTAGCCTTTATACTTGGATGATTCAATAGAACGAGCTTCAAGGCCAACTTTTATGACGGCAACATTGCCAGGATGTTTCATCCATAGGTCAATCAGATTCACTTTAGCGTCACGACCAATTACAAACAGATAACGGCCAGATGATGACAAACGTGAAATATGCACGGCATAACCGGTTTTAATGGTACTAATGATTTTTTTGCTATCACCATCAATTAATGCAATCTTGCCTGCATCACGCAAGGTTATCGAGAAGATATTTTGAATATCATAGTTATTCATTTTCTTTTTCGGCCGATCTTTTACGGGTATAATCACCTTCCATGAAGCTTTTATTTTATCCATGTCCCATTCTGGTGGTACCGGTGGCTCGTGTTGTAGATAACGGGCTAAAATATCAATTTGCTTTGCGGAGAGTGTTCCCGATGTTCCCCAGTTAGGCATACCCGCTGGGGTACCATAGGTAATAAAAGCTTTTATGGCTGGAGTGCCTAGTTTACGTGTAATATTTGTGGTTAATGCTTTGCCTGTGGCACCTTTGCGTAGTACGCCATGACAGCCTGCGCAACGTTCAAAAAATATTTCCTTGGCTTCATTAAACTCTGTAACCGTTATCTTTGGACCTTTGGTGTCGATAAAGTTTTTTGCATTGGAGGCTTTCATTCCTAAAGGAGCCCCTTCATAGGATTGTTCTATCTTTGTACCAGCTTTTGCATAAGCAAAATTTGTAGTAATGGATAGAGTCGATATTATAAGTACTGTTTTAATAAGTTTTAGGGATAACATTTCTGATCCTCATATTTGATTATTTGTAAGCATAGTTTCGGTTGATGCGTAAACAGTAAACCAGTGCAACAGGAATGTGATTGACTTTCATCAAGTCATATTTGCTGATTTACAATGATTCAAATAAAAATGGCAGTAAATAGTTGATGTAGATCAAAGAAAAAGTGCTTTTATTTTTTTGATAGTCAGGTTCTAGGATAGTTTGTCTACCTGATTTTTTTAAAGAAGCTACCTACTTGTTTAATCAATAGTTAATAGTTCCATTAAATTAACTGGTGAGCATTGGCCTTTATTAATAGTATCATTGAAATTGAAGCCACCTGTATCGTTGATAATAATACCCGTACCATAAAATGTTTATTTTCAGTATCTCCTCGCAAAGACCAAGAGCCCTAAATTTCGAAGGGATCCGTCAGAGCTTGATCCTGTAGCCCTCTTTCCGTATTTAACAACATTTATCCTTGCGATTTGGGATGATACTTTACGTTTCGAGCTAATTTGTCCAGAAATTTAATATGATCTTGCCCTATAAATACCAGCCTCTCAGTTGAATTAAATATTAAAAATATTGTCTAGTTATCAATACAGGCAATATGAAAGTAGTGTTGCCGTAATTTCTGTAAATATCGTGTAGAATACGGTCCTTTATAGTTACTCTTAATCAGGATTTTTAATGAAATTTTCAAAAAGAATGGTACTTTCTTTTCTCTATTTGAGTTTTATGTTTGGCGCATTTTATTCAACAAATATTTCAGCCAACGAAGAAATTAAAAATCTGGTAAAGATTAAAAAAGTTATTTCGCAACGTCTGAAAAATGCAGGGAAATATAAAATACAGCCTTCTCCTATTAAAGGACTCTATATGGTGATAGCACCTCCCCGCGTTTTTTATGTTTCTAAAGATGCTAATTATATTATTGATGGTGATATGACTAATATTAACACGGGAGAAAATATTACCAGTGGTTATCGTAATGCTGCCCGTTATGCAGCGGTGGAAGCATTAAAGGATACGATGATTATCTTCTCTCCACCAAAAGATAAAATTAAACATATCATCACGGTTTTTACTGATATTGACTGTTATTACTGCAAAAAACTTCATAAAGAAATTGGTGAATTTAATCGGCTAGGGATTCAAGTACGTTATTTGTCGTATCCTCGAAAAGGGATTGGTTCAGACTCCTATTATAAAGCCGTTACAGTCTGGTGTTCAAAAGACAAGAAAGATGCTTTAACCAGAGCAAAGAATGGTGAGAAGTTAAAAAGTATAAAATGTGATAGCCCGGTAGATAAACATTACGCACTGGGCAATTTATTAGGTGTACGTGGTACTCCTGCTATTCTTTTAGAAAATGGCCAATTATATCCCGGTTATATTCCGGCAGCACGTTTAAGTAAGTTCTTAGATCAGCAGTTAAAGCTACATGCAGCCAAGTAACGTGTATTTTAGATGTGACTGAAACACTAATTAAGCGCAAGTGCTAGCTTGCGCCGATAGTCGCTAACAATTTTTGCACCTTGCTCACCCTGTGTTCGGACAATATCAAACAACTTAAGTAGCTCCTTTCTGCCGAGGTCATCTTCAAATTTTCGGTCACGTTTTATAATTTCTAATAGTTGGTCCATTGCTGATGCAATGTCACCTTGTAAAACAAGTTGTTGACTGAACTGGTAGCGTGCTTTTAAATCATCCGGGTTTTTTTCGATGGCTTTCATTATACTTGCAGGCTCGGGTAAGCCTTTCGCCGATTCTGCTATTCCAATCTGGGCAGTAATACTTTTTATTTCATCTTTATTCTGCAATATTTCAGGCAAAGCATGAATAAATGATTTTGCTTGCTCAAATTGTTGAGTTTGAGCGAGGATGCTCGCAAAATGGATAACTATTTTCTGGTTGTCGGTATCGTTTAAACAAATTTCCTGCATTTCAGCGATGGCACTATTGTCGCCTTGCTGTAATTTTTCCATGGCTTGTTGATATAAAGTATCGGACTCTCGTTGAATATGGTTGCTGAGTTTGCCTTTAATTTCGGCTTCAGATAACATCCCTGAAAATTCATCAACAATCTGCCCGTTACGAATGAATTTAACGGTGGGTACACTACGTACCGAAAAATGTTCTGCAAGCTGCTTATTTTGATCGATATCCACTTTTGCAAGTAAAAATTCACCATTATATTCATCAGCAAGTTTAACTAGCACAGGAATAAGTTGTTTGCAGGGTTGGCACCATGTTGCCCAAAAGTCCAGTAATACAAGCTTTTGCATAGAATTATCCATGACTTGTGCTTGAAATGTTTCGGCAGTAACGTCAACGACAGTGTCAGTCATGTTTTTATTCCCATATTTCGATTGTTAAATTATTCATACAATTAAGTGCAATCCCGTATTTTAACCTAGCGAAGGTTTTTAAGCCATACGGTGAGGATTGTCAGGTGAGTTGATTTTATACGGGTGTAATAATTTGGCATGTGTAAAAAGTAGGTAGCTCTGGATATTGTGTTCTGGCCAGATCAATTGTGCAGCCTGTTGGTAATGTGCTAACTGATGCTGATAATGTTCAGCATATTTTTGAATATTATTTTTGTTAACGGTTTGATGCGTTTTATAGTCGATAACATGCACGGTATTTGTCGATACAATAACACGATCAATAATTCCAAATACGGTGGTATTATCTTTTAGATAGCTAATCGGTACTTCATTGTAGGTTTTAATATTCGTGCCTGTTGTATTTTTTGGAAAAGCAAAATCGAAGCCAGGGAAGTGGATAACATCATAGACTTCATTCCAGTATTCATCCCATTGTGTTTCTGATAAGTCATGTGCCAACTTATTCTGGTATTCTGTTTTGGACAACTCAGGGTTGATTGTTATATTCTCAAGAATGGCGTGAATAACAATACCACGAGTCGTGGCATCTGAATCTGTTGGCGCTGCTTGTGATTGTTTGTCTGTTTCCATTGTATTGTGAATACGGCTAGGCGATACACTTTCTTGTATGTCGTGATAGGTTGTATTTAAGGTAATCGTTTTCTTTAAATTTGCATCAATACGGGCGGTTAAAGCCTGTGGATTTACTTCTTGTTGTTCTGATGTTGGTGAATCGTCTTTATGTTGCTCCAGAATCGACTCGTCTTGTTCTGTTTGTGAAACCTGATAGCAGTTTTTTATCAGTGAATACCAGTCGGTTTCTGCTTTGGTTGGTTTTGCTGCTGAAATATAAAGGTATTGTCGTGCGCGGGTAATGGCAACATAGAATACATTTGCAGCTTCGCGTTGCTCAGCAAGAGTGTCCTTACTGATAAGTGATTCTGTTACTGTATCTCGAGATTTACTTTTATTCGCCAACATAATAATGTTGGGGCTTTCCTTTTCTGCTGGCCAATCGAGAATACTTTTATAGGTGAACTTTGCCTGACCTTCTGCGTCGGCATTGGCTAGAAATATGACGGGTGCTTCAAGCCCTTTTGACGCATGTATCGTCATTACTTGTACGCGGTTTAAGTCATTTGTTGCAGCGGGGGTATCGGGGGCTTCATTTGTCAGGTTTTTAAGTTGTTCAATATAGGCAATAAACTGTTGCAGGCTAGGGTAACGACCACTGTCGACTTCTAATGCTAATTCAATAAGTCGAGTTAAATTACTCCGTGCTCTTGCTTTTAAATGAGTTGGGTAAGCGTGACTATATTGAGCAAGAACATCTGCTTCGCTATAAATAACATCGAGTAGATCATGTACAGGAATTTGTGTTGCGATGTCATGCCAGTGCTTTAATAGTTGTAAAGCCTTATCCAGTTGAGTGTTTTCTTTTGTTTCTGCTAACAGCGTTTCTATTTTATAAAACCAGTTATTGTTGTCATTTTCTTTTGATTGAATCTGTGCCAGTTGTATCAGTGTGTGGTCTGAAATAGAAAACAAAGGACTGCGTAAAATACTGGCGAGGGCAATGTTATTGAACGGAGTGATTAACCAGTTAAGTAACATTACAATGTCATTAACTTCCAAACAATCGAGTAATGTGCCTCGTTCAGAACCCACAAAGGGAATACCGTGTTGGTGTAACGCCTTTTCATAATGCGCTGCATTTGTTCGGTTGCGTAATAATATGATGATATCTTTGTATTGTATATTGCGCGTTATCCCTTTGTCTGTAACGGGCGTATGTTTAAGAATTAATGTCGCGATTTTATTGGCAATCAACTCGGCTTCTAACTGGTTGGGGCTGTCTTTATCTTGCCTTGGTTGTTTTAGTGGGTTACGGAAAGGAAGTGAGATTGTTTTATCATGGGGGGCTTGTTCTGCAACAACAGGGTAATTTAATAAGGTAACATGGCCGGGCAGATTGTTTAACATAGTTGTGTGTGTTGGAAAGTTGCTTATGGTCTTGGCTAATGGTGTTTCTGTAAACAGTTTATTCACAAAACTAATAATGGCAGGGGATGAACGCCAAGATGCGTTTAAAGGTAAATGTATACTATTAAAATTTTGTTCAATGTATGCACTGGCAATTGGAAATAGTTCAGGTTCGGCACGCCTAAATCGATAAATGGATTGTTTAACATCGCCAACCAGTAAAACGCTACGGGTATCATTTACATCCAGTTCAGCGTCTTGTTGTTGGCTAAACTCTTCAATAAGTGGTTTTAACAGTCGCCATTGAATTGGATTTGTATCCTGAAATTCATCAACTAATAAATGATTAATTCTTGCATCCAGTTTGTATTGCACCCACAAGGCATGTTGGCTTTTAGTTAGTAAGCAATAGGTTTGCCATTCAAGATCAGTAAAATCAAGTTGCCGTAAAGCGTATTTTATATTCTGGTAGTGTTCCAAATAGGCTTGACCTGCGATATACCATTGTTTGTTAATCTGATAACTGTTTTGCAGGTTTAGCGCATTGTCCAATTCTTCGAGTTGTTGGCAAATATTGAAGTGTATCTGTATAAAATCTTCTGTTCCGTTTCCTCCAAGATTTTTGTCCATTTCTTTTGTTGCTTTGCGTGCTAATGGCTGACCTTCTTTTGTTAGAAAAGCTATTTTGATATGTGCAAGTCGTTTATCAAGACTAAGCTCAATATTTCTGCCATGGCCGATTGCCGTTAATGCTGTTTTGTATGTTTTTGCTTTAAGCTTGTCTAGCGAGGTACAAAATTGGTTAAGTGATTTATCGAGTGTTGGTTGTTTAAAAAAGGTTTGCAGTGGATCAAAATTTGGGTCGACCTGCAATTGTTCCTGCATCTGGCTAATGGCATAACCGACTGGATTATTTACTTTTTGAGTCCATGCCCACCAGTCACTTCGTTGAGCCAGAAAGCTGCCCAGTATTTCGCGGGTGTTACTCAGTCCGAACTCATCAAATAAAAAACTAATAGCTTTTGAAACATTAGAATGTGGTTGTTGCTGACAATCACTCATTAGAACATGCCAAGCTTGTTGTTGATAAAGATAGGTCTGCTCGCTGAGTTCAAAACCAGGAGGCACTTTGGCTTCGAAAGGGAAACGTTTTAAAATTTCCTGACAAAAAGAATGGAAAGTCGTGCAGCGAACGGTTTGTGAGCTGAGTATCACGCTCTCATATAAATATCGAACTTTAGATATGGAGACATTATTGGACTCAATACCAATATGACTAAACTCGGTTAACAGTTCATTTTCATCCATCGTGGCAAGCTTGTATAAACGTTCTTGTAGGCGTAGCTGCATCTCTGCGGCCGCTTTGCGGGTAAAGGTAATGGCGACAATATGAGCCGGATTGGCTCCTTGGATAAGTAGTTGAATAAGTCGGTTAACGAGCTGGTAAGTTTTACCACTGCCTGCCGATGCTTCAATAATTAAGCTGCTATTTGGGGCTTTAATGTGCTGTGTTTTTAGAGTCATTTTTGTCTGTTTTTAAATCGAAATTGACAGTTGGTATTCTTCACTAAACCAAGGGGAATTAAAAGTGTGTTATCGGTCACATTTTTGTGTTCTTGTTACAGTAATGACAACTTCTTGTGATACCTTATCAAAATCGAGTGTGTAAGAGGAGGAACTCCGCGCATTACGTTAAATATTGACTTAGGTTTAGGAAATTCTCACATGGAATCGTGAATTTAGGCAGGATTGCCTGTAAAGGAAGGATGAAGGCAGAATAAGGATATTACAGGATATACCTTAATAACCCGTACTGCGCGGGAATAAAAACGGGCTGGATTTGCCTGAAGGGACTTACCAATATCGACGGCGAGAGCCGTCTTTTTTTAGTGGCTGTTTTTCTAGCTCTTTACAGCCACTTATGATCTTTTTCAACCAGACTACCCCCTCAACTTGATACCCGTTTCTTATCTTTACAGCCACTTATGATCTTTTTCAACCAGACTACCCCCTCAACTTGATACCCGTTTCTTATCTTTACAGCCACTTATGATCTTTTTCATCCAGGCTACCCCCTCAACTTGATGCCAGTTCTTTGTCTTTACAGCCACTTATGATCTTTTTCAACCAGGCTACCCCTCAACTTGATACCAGTTTCTTCTTTGTTAGGCTTATGACGTTTTTCTACCAAAAAAGTACACGATTTAATATTTGAGCTTATGAATAATGGAAGGCCAAAAATATTAGCGTTTGGGCACTAGCCGGTCAATTCAGGCAAGATTTCGGAATCAGGCTAGGAAGAAGTTGTTGGTACGATTGTTCAATGGGGTGCTGCAAGTTTTAGGGGAAATAGTGTTAATTCGTTTTAATACCCGAGGCTGTGACGGGTTACACAAATATGTTCTAAGTTTTATGTTAATTTTTTAAAGTACATATAGAGGAATGATATATGGCTAATTTAGTAAGTTATGCCCCAAAAGTGATAAGTGTATTTATTTTTACTGTATTATTGGCAGCATGTGGCGGCGGAGCTTCTTCCTCTGTTACGCCATCAGGTTCTACGACTACAGGTAGTGCGGCCTTAAGTTGGACAATACCTACACAAAACACAGATGGTACAAATTTAACCAACTTGAATGGTTACAAAATTTATTACGGTACTTCACCCAATGCACTCAATAGTAGCATCGTACTGGACAATACTTATGTCAACGCGACGACATATGAGGTTACAAATCTTACTGTGGGCACCACGTATTACTTTGCAATTACCGCTGTCAATAGTGACGGTGTTGAAAGTGCTTACTCAAATGTTGGTAATAAAACGATATAACAAACCAGTTTTTTGAGGTGGTAAATACGGCTTTTAGAGCTTTACGGTAAGAAGTTAAGTGTCATGAAAATCAGAGCCACATTAATCCCAATCTGTATAGGGCTGCTTAGTATAGTTCTCACTGTGGTTTCAGCGGCTGATATTTTTTCTGATTCATTTGAATCTGCCGATATGTCTTTGACAAATGCTGATGGGTTTAAATGGGAACAGAATAACAAAACCAGCGTTGTTATTCAGGATCCTAGCGATGGTCCGGTGGCCGTTTACAATAACAAACCAATCTATAATATTCACCCGTCAACCATGCCCGATGGTACCCCCAGAGGCTGGACAGCGAAAACAGGAAATTACAGTTTAAGGTTTCGATACCCTGCTGGAAAAACATGGACAGAGCAACGTTTTGGTCTTGGCAAACCGCGTAGAGAATTGTGGATTCGATATTGGCTACGTGTACCAACAAATTTTACTTATGGTCCAGCCGTTAGGAACGGTGTAAGAAATAACAAGTTTTTTTCAATCTGGATGGACGGTTATGACAACAAGGGGGATGGTTCAACAGTCTGGCTAGGCATGGAACCCTATAACAACACGGGGGCCACAGTGGGATTCGGCTTTAGTCAGGGTAAAAACGAACCTAGTGGAGGTTATGAACAACACACACCCTTTATTACGACAGCAGACCGGGGACGCTGGATGCAAATAATTCTGCATCTTGAGGTTGAATCAACTGATGGTGCAGATGACGGTATTATCCAGACCTACCGACGTTGGGCGGGAGAAAGTAACTTTACTAAATTACACGAAATGCTGAATGCCCCGTTGCGAGTACCTGACTCGGGGCCTAATGGATTTGTGAGAGGCTATATTCTGGGTTGGGCAAATGCGCCGTATGCTCAAGATACCGAATGGCTATTAGATGACTTTACGATCTCTGATAGCTCACCTTTGGCTGCTTTGTCGGGGCAGCTTCCAAAACCGCCAGCCAACCTGATTGTGCAATAAAAAAATGAAGCGGTGGTGTAACTTTGATAAAAGTATAAATTAATAGTACGAGGACAATATAATGACTTTATTAATAAAAAAATATTTCCCCCTGTTTTTTTTTGCAGCTTCATTTATCACAGGCGTGCAAACGGCCGTGGCTGCGACTTACTACGTAAGTCCCAATGGCTCGGCGACATGGTCGCAATGTACAGATATCAATACAGCATGTTCTTCTTCTGCTGCGATGGCAAATGCAGTTGCGGGTGACATCGTCTACTTTAGAGGTGGCACTTATCAAGTAGGCGAAAGCCCTCCCTATCATGCTTATTATGAGCCAGCGAATTCCGGGCAACCCGGCAAGCCTATTTATTTTGGAGCTTACTCTGGTGAGGTACCTTTGTTCAATGTCACACTCACGACAAAGGGAGCAGATTTTGCCATCGGTATTGTCGATCAAAATTATATTACTCTGGACGGGTTTCATGTTCAGGCAAATAATGGCATTAACATGGGCGGTATCATAGCGGATGGAAACGGAATTACAGGAAGAATCGTTGGGGCCATTGTAAAAAATTCAGTCCTTAATGGCGGTTCGACTGTGATTACACTGGATGATAATCATAGTCCTTTAAGGATTGAGCAAACGGATGGTGTTTTAATACAGAATAATAGAATATTTAATTGCAGGGCTGCACCTAATGTAGGGCGGGATAATGTGAGTGGTATTAAATTCTATGACAACTCCAATGCAATTGTAGAAAATAATGAGATTTACAATACCACCACTGGTTTTTCAAGTAAAAGGGATACCGACGACAGCATTTTTAGATATAACTATATCCATGACAATGAACGAGGCATGTTTTTTGCGACATACACCCCGGATAACAGTAGCGATAGAAATAAAGTCTACGACAATGTATTAGTCAATAATTCAAGCATCGCTTTTTTTCAGTATTCAGATACAAATGGTTCTTTCCATGCCAATGATTGGCAGGTCTACAATAATACCGTCTATGGCTCCGGCTCAGGGATGACTTATGGTTTAGGCGCTAACTGGAAATTCTGGAACAATATCATGCAAGTGTCCGGGGGCACTCAATTTTTAGGTGTTAGAAATGCGCAACTCGCGGAATCAGACCATAACCAGTTTGGTAACGCAGCTTTTTTGATAAGGACCAAAGTCTATGCCGGTGGTAGTAACTATACCTCGCTTGCCGCATGGCAAACCTCTGGGGAATTAATGGGTGGCGGTAACCCGGGTATGGGCTCGCTTGCTTCTGATGCAAAATTTATTAATTCCTCAGGAAATATGAATCAGCTTGCCGATTTTAAACTTGCTCCAGATTCTCCCAGCAAAGGTACCGGCCGGGCAGGTGCTGATATGGGCGCGAATATAGGCAATGTTGGATATAAAGGTAATGGTATTGTAAAACCCACACCCCCTGTCTTGCAGGTTAACTGAGGGTATGAAATTACATTTTGGTTAATGCGCGATGTACTGGCAAATTCGAGGAGTTATAGTATGAACACACATAAATTATTTAGCGGATTTTATAGTTTCAACGGCCTCTTTGCATTTGTACTGCTGAGCCTGCTCAATGCTTCAGTTTTTGCAGCTAATTATCCACTTGAGATCATCCAGCCACAGCCAAACCTTGATATTAAAAATCGATTTTATAAGGCGTATCCGGGTCTTGAATATAATGTCAGACTCGCTGTTATTGGTGGTGACTTTCCATTTCGTTTTGCCCTGACTTCCGCTCCGCAGGGAATGACCATTGATAATAGGGGCGAGATCAACTGGGCGAATCCAGTCACCTCCGGAACACCTTACAATGTCACCGCAAAGGTAACTGATGCACAATCAAAGTCTACTAACGTCTCATGGACGATTACTGTCACCAGCAGCGGATTTCGTTTTATCGATGCCGTAAACGGTAAGTCTGTGGCGAATGGCGGTACAGGAGTCTTTACAAATCCCTGGAAAAGTATGAAGGATATGTATGAGGGATATGACTACGCATCAAAGAGAGCCAGGAATTATGCCGGTGAGTTTCTCTACTGGCGAACCGGCACCTATACTATGGATGCATACAAGGAAGATAATGCTATTCGTGTTCCTCTCGTTGGAGATTATAAGCCACAGGTCTGGCTCGCATATCCTGGAGAGAAACCGGTTATAGATATGGCAGGTGCTCAATTGTCTATTTATTCAGGTGGTTCTAATACCTATTTTGATGGCCTGGAATTCAATATCAACGGTAACGCCAGAGGTATGGGGATATCCATAGACTCCAGTGCAAACAATGCCACATTCAGGAGGAACAAACTGCACAACATAACAAATGGTTATACTGGTGGAAATAATGCCCTTATTTTTATTACAAGAGATACTGTTGGGAGTTATTACTCATTTCAAGATAATGAATTTTGGGATGTTTTCCAGGGCTATGGACTGCTTGGATATAGTGCGAGTCATGTTTTATTTGAGAATAATAAAATTCACCAAATCTTTAGTGGGCATGCAGTAAGTCCAAAAGAAGGTACACAAATGTGGTTCATTAGATCAAATCGTATGTATGATAACAGCGATAACGACGGTAACAGCATAAACGTGCAATATTCTAATAGCGGTGGCATCCAGTCAGGAGATATTGAAATTTCATATAATATTGTTGAGGCTGGTGGCGGCAAGGTTAGAATCAACTCAAATTATACGGCGGGGGGGTTACCTGTCTACATTTTCCGTAATACCTTTATGGATGTGGTTAATGTGAATAAGGTTACGTCAAACAATGGAGTATTCAAATTTTATGATAATGTGATCATAAACGGAATTCAGGATCCGAATAAAATTTTACGGAAGAGCATAGAAGATGCGTCAAACCTTGTCGTGACAAATAATTTAACGGGAAGTGCAGCGGACAACATTGTGGACGCACAAGGTTATTTGACGTCAAACTATAGTACGTACGTTGGTCAACGAGGATATCAACTCGGCAAGCGCCCTTTACCACCAAAGTCGTTCACTGTAAATTGAACTAACAGGTGCATATGGCATTAGCGGTACTATTCGAATAGAGCATAATATATTAGATGGGGGCAACAGCCAGACGTCTTCTGTTTTATTAGATGCAAATGCTCATGCTTATTTAAAAGAAAATATTTTACTCACTCTGAGCTATAGATATTGAGTTAAAGCATTTTTCTGAAATAAAGAATGGTAATTCTAGGATTTGCTGACATTTAAAATAACGGTAATTAGAATATGGGGTATTTCAAATGACTTTGGCGCGTTGCACAAACATAATAGTGTTTCTTTTCGCGCTAATTTTTCCCGTGAGTAGTTTTGCACAGTTGCCATTCACCATTAAGGTGGGTCATCCACGTGTACTTATTGATCAGGCACGGATTGATACGATACGCCGCGCCGCATCAGTAACGATGCCGCTAAATGGATCAAATTTTCCACAGTCTAGCGGCACCCTGGCCTTTGATATCTTTCCAGTTGCTAGAACAGATGCGAATTCATCGGCCTGGTATCCGCTATTCGATAGTTACGATCGAACTCGTAACCATATTTTTGTTCGCCATATGGATGCGGTTAATCCGAACTCTAACAACGGCCTGACTTATTGTGGTAGTGATCCTGCTGATGTCACGAAGTTGTGCATGCAGGCAGTACTGCAACCGACAGGAGGCAAGGTTTATATTGCCGCCAGAGGCTTTGTCATGACAGCTGATCAGTGGCAAACGCTACGTATTTCATGGAACTCAACAACCCATACGGCATCCTTGCAAATAGATGCTAACCCGCCAGGCTCCATGGGTTGGCGTAAAGATCCGACGACCAATATCCCCCTTGACTGGCGGCCTGATGGGCAAAGCTTTTTGTTTAAGGGGCGGGATCAGTTAGACAATATTCGAGTATACAATAGCGATGATCCTGGTACAGGGCTACTGATGGTCGATTATCCCATGAACGATGCCGCCGGACTCACCGTAACAGATATTTCCGGTAACAATCACCATGCCAGAATTAACCGGAGTGTAACGTGGGGAACGCGTTCAGAAGGCGGCACGGATTCTGTTATCCAAATGGATGGGAAGACGGGCATACTCTCGGTGAAGGCGGAATCGGTTTTAACGGAAGCATGGACCGACTTTTATCATGACGCTGAACATATCGCTTCAATACTGAATAACGGTGGTTTACCCACAGACGTAACGACCGCCCATCCCAACCAAATTATAGATATTTCACGTAAGCTGGGATTGGCGTACTTGGTGACAAAGGAGAACGAGTTTCTTACCGCAGCGAAGTTTTATGCTGATCAGCTGCTTGCAGTGACGCCGCGAGATGTTGGAGGTGACTATACACAAGCGGGTCGTATCGAGGCGATGGGGCTCCTTTACGATTGGCTCTACAACGACCTAAGCGTTACGGCAGATGCTAGCGGCGTTCCTTATACCGAAGCACTTGCTGGTGCGATCAAGGAAACGATCGTCTTTCTTCACCAAGCCATTTGTGGCGCCGACAACCCGCTCACTATCGACTGGAATTGTACCACTCTACCCGCTACACCGGATGCCGTGGGCAGTCATGCCCATCAGAATAATACAGAAATAGTTGCTGGCTTATTTGCCATTATTGATGAACACCCGGAACTGAAGCCGTTACTAAACATCGAATACGAAAATTTTACTAACCGATTTAACCCCGTGCGTGCCTGGGCCAGTATCGATGGCGGCCATTATATGGGTTGGGCATATGGCGCAGCCTACACTTTTCTGGATTCCATCGAAATATGGGAAACAGCGACGCGAGACATCGTGATGAAAGATGCCTGGCAGGGTAAGCTGATTAACCGTTACATATACGGGTTGCGGGGCGATCTGATGAGTTTCCCGGCCAGTGGTGATGCCTTTGGAATCTCACCGTTAAACGGAACAGTGACGGCTTTTGCGCTCTGGGGTTCACAGTATTTCGGTAATACTTATGGGCAGAATTTTTTTAATCGCTGGATACTGCCGGAGAAGAAGGGAAGGGGATCGCGCTTCGAAGAGTTACTGCATTGGCAACCAAATCTTCCAGAGACGCCTGTCGAATCTCTAGAATTCAGTCGATTGTTCCGTAATTCGGGTCAGGTTCTCATGCGCGATACCTGGGATTACCCCAATGCCACCCTGCTGGAGTTCAAATCTTCTTCATTTTGGAGTATTAACCATCACCACCTCGACCAAAATGCGTTCACAATCTATTACAAGGCTCCATTGCTGGTTGATTCCGGATCTTACGATAGCTATGGGACTGAGCACTGGCATAACTATTTCACACGAACCATCGCGCACAACACGCTAACGGTGTACGACCCTGCCGAGAGATTTCTTCGGGGCTGGGCAGGCGATCCTATTTGTTGCTCAAACGATGGTGGTCAGCAATTTATGAAAAATCTTTTTCCGCAATTGCCTGATATTCAGGAAGGCGGCTCCAACCATCTTGATGGTGTGACAGCATACGAATACTCGCCCGACTACACATACACCATGGGCAATGCCAGTAAGGCCTACAGTAGTTCCAAGCTGGATCAGAACAACGGGTTTATCCGGCAAGTGATTTACCTACGCAAACCAACATACTGGACACATCCGGTGACCGTTGTGTTTGATAAGGTAACCACGGTTCCTGGCAAAGAAACACTAACCAAACGTTTCTTAATGCACACCGTCAATGAGCCTGAACCGCGGGGAGGAGTATCTATCGCACCCGGGCAGTATCGTATGAGTGGAAACACGGTTACGATCCGTAATGGGCAGGGGATGT
This sequence comes from uncultured Thioalkalispiraceae bacterium, assembly GCA_964472525.1. GTDB lineage: Bacteria > Pseudomonadota > Gammaproteobacteria > UBA6429 > Thiohalophilaceae > SZUA-37. Next base: position 92,178 of record CAYYLL010000006.1, read on the forward strand.
TGTTCGCACAGACGCTGCTACCCGAAAATCCGGTACTCACAAAAGTGGGTGGACAAGACGCTGCTGGTGACCACCGCTTCTTGGTAATGAATGACGAAAATCGGGATGGAGTCTTTCAATTTGACAATTTTGCACCTAATCCAGTGCACGAAGCGACAAAGGGGGATATGGGTGCCTGGCGTATAGAAGTTAGCGCGCCAGTGCCGACTCAGCGTGAATACTTTTTGCATGTATTAAGCGTTAACGACAACAGTCAAGTTACATTGCCTCCCAAGGCCAGGAATCTATCATCAGCGACGGCGGCGGTTGCCTTGCTGAATCAAGAGAAAATCATTGCTTTTAGTAAAAGTGATAAGCCAGCCTCAAATATGAGTTGGAATTTACCGAATAAAAATATTGCGGATATGCTGATTACCGGGCTACTGCCTAATACTGGATTTGATGCCCGGTTGGTTGCTTCCGGCTCGGTAGAGCTGCCCTATCGCCTGATTATTTCGCAATTAAGTACCGGCACCCATGTAAGTTCAGCTCAAGGGTTATTGAGGTTGTCTTCAGCACTTCCGGTCGGAAAGCATCCTTCAGCCCCAAAGTCGTTAACGGTATATTGATCATAAGGAGCTATCCATGTTTATGGATGGACACTAAATTTAGTGTCTGCACGAAAAACCCAAGGCTCAGAGCAATGGTGAATACTGCTCTTTATTCACCCGCTCCATCCGGTAAGGGGGATCTGTCCATGTGTAAAAATTTACGGTTGTGTGTAGTGGGCAGCTCTTTCACCGCTTAAAGAAGTGGCACACGCTTTATCTGCTGAAATTCCAACATGTGGGTATGATTTTCACCAATATGCCTTGTTGCAGAGCTTCAGCACAAATAAACATAAACGCCGGTATTTCCGAGACACCTTGGTGGGCTTCGACTGCATATTGAATCTCCGTCATTTCATTAATCGATAACGATTTCATGCGTTCGTTGATCATTTTCAAATTTCCAAAGTACCTGTCCATGCCAGCCACCGAATGTGAGTCGTCTGTGTGCTGTGCTTGTCAATTCGGCTGGATGGTCGGGTTCCATGACGCTTGAGATAGCCGGGGATGCCACGCGTAGATGCCGATAAGACAGTCGATGAGCAATCAGGCTGCTGTCTTTAGCTTACTGAAAGTTGATCGAAAATCTATTAAGTTATTGATTTTATAAATATGTGATGGAGTACACATTTCAGAAGGTAATGGCTCAAAAATTTGTGGTACTTGATTTACTATAACAGCATGGTATCAGGGGATAGTGACTGATTTGCATAAATAGACTTTAAGTTTTGGGTTACTATTTAGATGTGTTAGCAGATTGTGGGATGGAGGAATGGTATATGAATAATTTAATACGTTATACCCAAAAGGGGATAATCACGTTTGTTTTTGCTGTCCTGTTGGCAGCCTGCGGCGGGGGTTCAAGTGTTGATAGTGGTCGTTCCTCTGCAACACCATCAGGTGGTAGCTCAGGTTCTGCTTCGACCACAGGTAGTGCTAACTTGAGTTGGACTGCGCCCACGAAAAATACAGATGGTACCAATTTAGCCGATTTGAATGGCTACAAAATATACTATGGTACTTCACTTAATGCGCTCAATAGCAGTATCGTACTTGATAATACTTATATCAACGTGACGACATATGATGTTACAAATCTTACTGTGGGTACCACGTATTACTTTGCAATTACCGCTGTAAACGGCAGTAATATCGAAAGTGGTTATTCGAATACCGTCAGCAAAAATATTACCGGTTGATTTTTTGTGGTTGCAAATACTTTCCTCAGAATAGATAGTTTGAGGTTTGTTATCTTGCTCAGGGTAAGAAGTTAAATACCGTGAAAATCAGAACCCTGTTAATCCCAATTTACATGCTGCTGAGTGTAGTGCCTGCTCCCATTTTAGCGGCAGATATTTTTTCAGATACTTTTGAATCAGCTGATATGTCTTCTACATCCTCTGATGGATTTAAATGGAATGCTAATAACAATACCAGCATTGTTATTCACGATAGCAGCGATGGTCCCGTCGCCGTTTACAATAATAAACCAATATATAATATTCATCCTTCAACTATGCCCGATGGCAGCATAAGAGACTGGCATGCCAAAAATGGCACATATTCATTACGTTTTAGATATGCTGCTGGCAGATTCTGGACAGAACAGCGGTTTAATCTTGGGAAACCGCGTAGAGAATTGTGGATTAGATATTGGCTGCGTGTACCGATGAATTTTACTTATGGTCCAGCTGTTAGGAACGGTGTAAGAAATAACAAATTTTTCTCAATCTGGATGGACGGTTATGACAACAAGGGGGATGGTTCAACAGTCTGGTTAGGCATGGAGCCCTATAACAACACCGGTGCCACATTGGGGTTCGGTTATAGTCAGGGTAAACTCAAACCGAGTGGGGGTTATAAACAGCACACGCCCATTATCACAACGGCTGACCAGGGACGCTGGATGCAAATCATTCTGCACCTCAAGGTTGAATCCAGTGAAGGCGCAGATGACGGGATTATCCAGACCTACCGACGTTGGGCGGGTGAAAGTAACTTTACGAAATTACACGAAATGCTTAACGCCCCTTTGCGGGTACCTGACTCCGGGCCTGATGGATTCGTGAGAGGCTATATTCTAGGTTGGGCGAATGCGCCTTACCAAAATGATACCGAATGGCTGTTAGATGACTTTGTGATCTCTGATAGCTCGCCATTGGCTGGTTTGTCGGGGCAGCTTCCCAAGCCACCAGGCAACCTGATCGTTCAGTAAGAACAACAATCGAAAGGTAAATGAGTGTGAGATTAAGTACCATAAAAATCAAAGGCACATTAGTTTCAATCTGTATAGGAATGCTCAGCATAGTATCCTTGCATCTATTGGCGGCGGATATTTTTTCAGATTCATTTGAATCTGCTGATATGTCCTCAACAAATGCTGATGGATTCAGATGGGAACAGAATAACAGAACCAGCATTGTTATCCAGGATCCCAACGATGGCCCTGTAAATGTTTATGAGAATAAATCAATTTACGCTATTCATCCGACGACCATGCCCGATGGCAGCATAAGAGACTGGACGGCGAAGACAGGGAAGTACAGTTTAAGGTTTCGATATCGTGCCGGCAAAGCCTGGACAGAACAACGTTTTGATCTTGGGAAACCGCTTAGAGAATTGTGGATTAGATATTGGCTACGTGTACCGACAAATTTTACTTATGGCACGGGCAGCAGAAGAAATGACAAGTTTTTTGCAATCTGGATGGATGCTTATGAGAACAAGGGGTATGGCTCAACAGTCTGGCTAGGAATGGAGCCCTATAACAACACCGGTGCCACATTGGGGTTCGGCTATAGTCAGGGAAATAAAACAATGGGTGGTGGTTATAAACAACACACGCCCATTATCACAACGGCAGACCGAGGACGTTGGATGCAAATAATCCTGCACCTTAAGGTTGAATCTAGTGATGGTGCGGATGACGGGATTATCCAGACCTACCGACGTTGGGCGGGTGAAAGTAACTTTACGAAATTACACGAAATGCTGAATGTTCCTTTGCGAGTACCCGACTCCGGGCCTAATGGATTCGTGAGAGGTTATATTCTGGGTTGGGCAAATGCGCCGTATGCTCAAGATACCGAATGGCTATTAGATGACTTTACGATCTCTGATAGCTCGCCATTGGCTGGTCTGTCGGGGCAGCTTCCCAAGCCGCCAGGCAACCTGATCGTTCAATAATGAAAACGATGCAATTGTTCCATCTTATATGTAATTTGGCCTTGTTGCGGGTATGAGATAAAAGTATGAGGGCAACATAATGATTTTATCAGCAAAAAAATATTTTCCCCGATCTCTTTTTATTATTTCAGTCATCATGGGTGTGCAAACGGCCACTGCTGCAACTTACTATGTGAGTCCCAATGGCTCGGCTAACTGGAATAATTGTACCAATATTAATACCCCATGCCCTCCCGTCGTTTCGATGGCCAATGCCAGAGCGGGAGACATCGTCTACTTTAGAGGGGGCCAATATGAATTGAGTTATGATCTCAGTATAGATGAGAGCTATTACTGGTATAAAGGGGTATTAAATCCTTCCCATTCTGGAACAAGTGGTAGTCCCATTACTTTTGTCGCCTATCCGGGCGAAACACCGGTTATGAATTGTCATACTGACACAAGATTTAAGGACAATTGTCGTGCTTTTGGAAGCCAACAAGACTACATCGTTTTTGATGGTTTTTTCTTTGAGGCTGATAATGGACTGAAGCTGGGTGGCTTGATAATAGCGGGTGATGATCGAGGTAATGGAGATATTCGTAATCTTGGCAACATTATAAAAAATATTACTATCAATGGCGGCTCTACTCTTATTCCTACTGATGATAATCGGGAAGCTTTAAGAGTGGAGAAAACTTCAGGTACGTTAATACAAAATTGTAAAATTTTTAATGTTAGGGCAGCCCCTAATGTTATTGGATTGGATAATATAGCCGGGATTAAATTTTATCATAACGATCATTTGACCGTTGAGAATTGTGAAGTTTATAACACCACCACAGCCTTTTCCAGTAAAAGCGATACCGACGATAGTATTTTTAGATATAACTATATCCATGACAATGAACAAGGCATGTTTTTTGCGACATACACCCCAGATATTAGTAGCGACAGGAATAGAGTCTACGATAATGTGCTAGTCAATAATTCAAGTGTCGCTTTTTTTCAGTATTCAGATACAAATGGTTCTTTCCATGCCAATGACTGGCAAGTTTACAATAATACGGTCTATGGCACCGGCTCGGGGATGATTTATGGTTTAGGCACTAACTGGAAATTCTGGAACAATATCATGCAAGTGTCCGGGGACACTCAATTTTTTGGCATCAGAAATGCGCAACTCGCCGAATCGGACCATAACCAGTTTGGTAACGCAGCTTTTTTGATAAGGACCAAAGTCTATGCGGGTGGCAGTAACTATACCTCGCTTGCCGCATGGCAAACCTCGGGAGAATTAATGGGTGGCGGTAACCCGGGTATGGGCTCGCTTGCTTCTGATACAAAATTTATTAATTCCTCAGGAAATATGAATCAGCTTGCCGATTTTAAACTTGCTCCAGATTCTCCCAGCAAAGGTACCGGCCGGGCAGGTGCTGATATGGGCGCGAATATAGGCAATGTTGGATATAAAGGTAATGGTATTGTAAAACCCACACCCCCTGTCTTGCAGGTTAACTGAGGGTATGAAATTACATTTTGGTTAATGCGCGATGTACTGGCAAATTCGAGGAGTTATAGTATGAACACACATAAATTATTTAGCGGATTTTATAGTTTCAACGGCCTCTTTGCATTTGTACTGCTGAGCCTGCTCAATGCTTCAGTTTTTGCAGCTAATTATCCACTTGAGATCATCCAGCCACAGCCAAACCTTGACATCAACAACCGTTTTTATAAAGCCTATCCCGGTCTCGAATATAATGTCAGGCTTGCCGTCATCGGGGGTGACTATCCGTTTCTGGTTGAGGATAATACGCTTCATCAGATTGGAGGGCACCCACTTGGCCCTAAAGAAGGTACACAGATGTGGTTTATTCAATCAAATCGTATGTATAAAAATAGTCAGGATAGTATTGGTTTGCAGTATTCAGATTCTAATGGTATTCAATCTGGAGATATCGAAATATCATACAACCTCGTTGAAACTGGCGGCGGTAAGCTTAGAATAAATTCAAATCAGATGGCGTCAGGGCTACCGGTCTATATTTTCCGTAACACCTTTATGGATGATGTTCAACAAAATCGAACTACTTCAAGCAACGGACCTTTCTACTGGTCTAAAAATGTGATTGTCAATGAAACTTCATACCCAGAAAAAATCGAGCGGTGGAAGATTGAAGATCCCTCGCGTGTTGTTGTGACAAATAATTTGACGGGAAGTGCAGCGGACAACATTGTGGACGCACAAGGTTATTTGACGTCAAAGTATAGTACGTACGTTGGTCAACGAGGACATCAACTCGGCAAGCGTCCATTATCTCCAAAATCGTTAACTGTAAATTGAGTGGTGGACAATAACCAAGGTCTGCAAAGCGATGCCCAGTACTAGTATACGAAAATAGAGGTTTTAAAAAATGAACACAGCTCGGAATGTTAAATTTAGAAGCATGTTACTGTGGATAGTATGGATTGTAAGCGCAATCAGTACTCAAAGTGTAATGGCTATAACATTTACGGATGGATTTGAAACCGGGGACTTATCAAAGTCGGAGAATGGTTTTAAGTGGAATGGAATGGGAACAAATCCAATTGTCGTAACTGACTTCGCAAAGGATGGAAATGCAAGTCTTAAATTCATATTCCGTGCCACCGCCAGTGGTGGTCAGGCATGGTCTGAACAACGCTATAAACTTGGCGGAAATTACAATAACGTTTGGCTAAAAGCGGATATATTTATCCCTGCTAATTATTATTGTCGCGGAAGCAACCATAACAAAGGGCCATTTTTTGTTTGGTCTGGTACTTATGGTCATGCAAATGCACATGTAGCCGCAAATTTTGAACATTGGTGCAACGCAGGGAATGCTTACCTGACCTTTAACCCTGGTGGTGATGGATATAATTATGGCCATTTCACAACATGTTCTGACACCGGCTGTGGTAATCGGGGCACTCCATACAAAGATGGCGTGCCATTTGTAGATCTGGCAAAAGATCTTAATAAATGGCACGAGTGGATTGTTCATCTAAAACCGGCTACGACTCCAACAAGTAACGATGGCATAGTTGAGGTATGGAAAGATGGTTTGAAAGTATGGTATCGATATGACTTGGCATATCATTCAACTGTGGCCAACTATTTTGATCAAGGGTATATCATGGGGTATTCAAATACTGGTTTTGATCAAGAGACTAATATCTACTATGACAATTTTGTATTTTCGACCAATAGAATCAACGCCAACAATGTGAAAGTACCTTTAGCCCCAGCTTCGTTAGTAGTGCAATAAAATGTTTTGTTTTCCTAATAATGCACAATGACTGAAACCAGCAGGTCTTACATCTTATATGACGAGTAAGACTATTGGTGCAGGTTAACAGAGGAGTAGATGCCATCTTCTACAATTAGTTATCATTATAATTATTCAGAGGTAACGATGAAAGAAATATTCAAAACGTTTTATTATGTAATTATTTGCATGATTCTGCTGTTGAGTACGACTTCTCTTTTGTTTGCAAATGAATTCTGGGTAAGTAAATCAGGCAATGATAGTAATGGTTGCACCAATAAAAATTCAGATGCCTGTTTGACAATTCAAAAGGCAATCAGTTTAACCAGGCCCGGAGACACTGTATCTATAACATCTGAAATATACACTGAAGATTCATATAGCAGTCTTTATACCTCTAAATGCTATTGGTTAGATAATGATCCTGCCAGTATATGCATTAATACGAGTGGTACCGCCACAAACCCAATAGTTATTCAAGCTGCACCAGGGAATGAAGGAAAGGTGGTAATAGATAGCGAGTTAAAAAGAATTGGTATTCAAATGCACAATGCTAACTATATTCATATTAAAGGCCTGACACTTATTAATAATTATATCAGCAGCGGTAGCCGAACGGCTTCTATTTCGTTAGACGCGAATGCTCAGGCATATTTAAAAGGGAATATTTTAGCTCGTTCTGATATAGATATTAACTTAAAGCGTTTGTCTGAAACAAAAGTAGTAAAGATAATGTCGTCTGATTACAATATTTTTGATAGTTCATTCAAGATCATTGCAGATAGATATAGTAAAGTTGTTTCTGCTCGGTATTACTCTGATCTGCCTAAGTGGCAGGCTGCTCAAGATGTGGATTTATTAACACTAGGTGTCAGCAATCCGGACCAACATAGTACTAAAAAATTATACACTTCACTATTTGTAGATGTAGATAAAGGTGATTATTCGTATCTCCCTGGCTCTGCTGCAATCGGTTTTATGAAAGATGGATCAAACGCAGGGCCATATCAGTATGGTAACGAGGTAATTGGTTCTACATTAGGTGTTGTAAGACCAGCAGCACCATCTAAATTTAAGGTAGATTAATTGACCTGAACACGGGATAAGAGATGAACTAAAAATCAGTTTACCGATCAGAACTTCTGACAAAAGAAACTGTGGTTATTTTAGGAGAATTATCTGAGTTGCAAAGGTATTAATGGGAATTGGGGGGGTAAAGTATGACTGGAATTCTATTGCTGTAAATCCTGCCACATTTGTTTACGACAAAGTCCCTGCATATTGCATCGCCCACAGGTTTTTTCATCGCCCCATGCAGGTAAGCCGGTTTCTGTATGGAGTTGGTTGAAAATTTCTCGTAAGCGTTCGGCAGATTCTTCGGCGATGGCGTTGAGTTTATCACCACTGAGTTGGGCTCTTGTTTTCACACTGTCACTTTTTACTTCGAGGTATTCGACTTGGGTGACGGTATGTTTATCATCTTGTAATAAAGTATGATAGAAAGGAAGTTGTACTTGCTCACCTGCTTCTACGTCTTTATTAGAACTGATTGCGCCAGTTTTATAGTCAATAACTTCTAGACCTTCTGGATTTTTATCAACGCGATCGAGCCGACCTTTGAGTTGTAAGGGTTTTTGAGTTTGGTTAATTTCAAGTTCTTTAGCCACGCGTTGCTCAACCTCAAAGATATCCCAGTCTTGTTCATGTTTTATTTGCCATTCAATATAATGAGGTACTATCTTTTTTGCTTGTAAGTACCATGCTTGATGTTCGTGGTTTTCAGCTAAATCAGCACTAAAAACTTTTTTTATAATATCGTTTAATAATTTTGAGGCTGAGTCACGATTGTGTTTGGTGACTTTCGTTTTGAATGGGCCTGGCAAATTATCCGTTTTGTGATGAAAGGCTTCTAAACATTGGTGGATGCGTTCACCATAATCAGCTTTTGACAGTGCCTGACTAATTTCGTCGGTAGCCTCAAGTTTTAAGCAACGTGCCGCAAAAAATAAGTAGGGGCAATTTATTAGTTCCTGATACTGCGATGCAGATATTGTAGTTGGAATTAAATTTTCTGGTAGAGAGGGTGTGGGTTGGTATGCCGGTTCTGCCAGTTGTTGGGCGGTATGTGTAAAGGTATTTTCGGGTGCGTTCACTAATTCTTGTAAGGTGTTGTCGTTTAAATTTTTATTAAAAGCTAACTGATAAAACTGTTCAAGTAATGCAAGCCATGCGCTAGGTTTAATTTCTTCGCCGTTATCGCCTTGATTGCGATAACTGAGTAATAGTGTGTCACTTGAATTTAACAAACGCATAAAATGATAAAAGCGTTCATTTTTTTCTTGTAATGAGGTGGGTAATCCGAGTTCATATTTAACTCGGTCATTGAAAAATGCAGTCGGTGAACCTGAACCCGGTAAAAACTCTTCTTCAACGGCTGCAATAATTAAACCATCAAACTTTTGCAGTTGGCTCTGGGATAAACCAATTAATTGAACTTGTGTTGTGCTAGCCGGTGGCATAAAACGGCTACGTTCCAGTTGCAATGCCAACCATGCTCTGGCTTCGCGCCAGTTAAATGTTAACTGAACAAGATTGGAATCGATTGTTAGGGTTTCAAGTAAGTTAATAATTTTAATTCCCGCAGCATCGTTTGTGAGTGGTGCGGTTAGACCTAAAATATTAAAGGAATGAATAATAGCCTGAATAAATTGGGATGGTGTTATGTTTTCTTGCTGACTGAGTTGTAATAATGGTTCGGCGGCCGTTTCTAATTTTTGAAGCACTTCATTCAGAATATCTGCATCCCGATTTCTTTCAAACCAGTTCGGGAGTCGTTTCTTTCGATTAATAATGCTTTTACGATAGTTTGCTAGGTGGCTGCTAATATTTTCATGTCGCATAATATCCTGTTCAAGTCGATAAACAGCATAATGTAATGTGTCACGATCATACTCTGGAAATATAAAAGGGGATTTTAATAAATCTAAGAGCGCGAGGTAATCAAAGTCTTGTTCAATACATTCCAACCAACGTTCAACAATGGTGGCTGCGCGGGTGGTGGATAAAGCCCAGCCAGCCGCATCTTGTAAATATACACCACTGCGCTCAAGCAATGCCCGTACTCGCCGTGCAAGTCGACGATTTTCTGTGACGATAGCTAGTTTTGTTTTGCCTTCTAATAGCCAGCGTCTTAACTGAATGTCAATAGCGCGTGCTTCCTGCTCTGCATCGTTAGCAGAAAAAATATGTAAACCTTTAAGCGGGTTTGTATTGTTATTCTGATAAGCCTGTACTCGTTCAATTAGTGGTGCGCTATGGATGTTATAAACGGCATTCAAAAATTCGAGACGTGCTGATGGTGTTGGGTTGTTATTGTTAATGATTGCTGATGCAGGTAATTGCCGGATGCAATCGGTTATATGTGTGTCAGGGTGGTATGCTTGTGATTCAATGCTAGGTTGTTGTTGCCCCTGTAGAAAATAATGAACAGTGTGCTGTTGGCTTAATTGTTCCAACCATTGATATTCGGTTTGTGTGAGACGGTCGTAACCTACAATATAAAAATGGAATATTTGATTGGTCGCTAATTCTTTTATGGCATTTTGCATACAAAGTAAAAGAGCTGTTTGAGAGTCAACCACATTATAGGCATCAAGTTGTTGGTGCCAAGCGTGCCACAAAGTATAAATAAAGTGGGCTTCGCGGCTAAGTGCTTCTATATTAATGGTTCCATTTTTATCGATTCCATAAGCTTCGCTAATTTGTTTTATAAAGTCCTGCTCATTTTGAGGGAGCTGAATTTTATTGGCCGTTAATTCATGAAATAATTCCAGTAAACCGTGGGCATAAACCCATGGGTTGGCCGACTCAAATATGTTTTGATGTTGTAACAGCGCTTCAACTAAAACAAGCTCCTGTGTGGTGCTGTTAACAACTTTAATATTATGAGGTTGATATGCCTGCAACCATTGTTGCATCGGTATGATTTGCGGCCCGAGTAGGGCCTGAACGTTGTTTTGGCGCGCGTAGCTGAGTAATTTAAAGCGTAATTCCGAAGCGATATTAGCTTGACCGGTAAAGACGATGGTATTTGTTAACTCAGGAAGACTTTCTTTTTGTTGCGTTATAATTTGTTGGGCAACGGTATCGAGCGGATTGTCCGCAAATGCGGTTAAATAAATATTAATGGCAGACATTGGTTCCTTTCGTCATTTTTGCTAACGTTCTAAATATTGAAGCTTGTCTTTTTTACCATCCCATTGTTCTGCTTCAGGCAGGCCCGGTTTCATTTCAGTAATGACTGGCCAATCGCGTGACAGTTCTTCGTTAAGTTGGAGGAAGTTTTCCATACCATCGGGAATTTCATCTTCTGCAAAAATAGCACCGGCTGGGCATTCTGGTTCGCATAATGTGCAATCAATACATTCATCCGGGTCAATGACTAAAAAGTTAGGGCCTTCGTGAAAACAATCGACAGGACAAACTTCCACACAGTCTGTGTATTTACACAAAATGCAATTGTCAGTCACGATATAGGTCATGCGAGGAACTCCTGAAATGGTAAATTAAAGATATATTTTGTTTGCGTATTCTAATGGGAAAAGAGACGGGTTGCGAGTTTTTAGAGTAATTTTTTAAGCAGTTCGAGCTGTTTCAGGGCTTCCATAGGGGTTGTTTGATTTATATCAATGTTTTTAAGTGCCTGTTGTAACGGGATTTCTTTTTCTTCGGGGGCAGGGTTGGTTGCTAATGAGGTGGATGGTTGTTCTTCCATCAACGAGGACAGTGTTTGTTTGGCTAGCTGGATAACCGAAGGGGGAAGCCCCGCCAGGGCGGCAACCTGAATACCATAACTTTTATCCGTCGGGCCAGATTTGACCTGATGCAAAAAAACAAGACTATCGCCATGCTCGACGGCATCAAGGTGTACATTCACGCTGCCATCTAACATATTTGGCAGTTCGGTTAAGTGAAAATAATGGGTAGCGAACAAGGTTAAGGCTTTCAATTTATCGGCAAGATACCATGCGCTAGCCCATGCGAGTGACATTCCATCTTGGGTGCCGGTGCCGCGTCCCACTTCATCCATTAATACTAAACTGTTTTCAGTGGCATTGTGCAGAATATTGGCCGCTTCGGTCATCTCGACCATAAAGGTAGAGCGGCCACTGGACAAGTCGTCTGACGCACCAATACGGGTAAAGATTTGATCGGTTAGCCCCAGAGTCACTTCGGTGGCTGGCACAAAGCTGCCTATGTGGGCCATGATCACGATGAGCGCAACTTGTCGCATATAAGTTGATTTTCCACCCATATTGGGGCCGGTAATAATAAACAGGTGTTGCTGATTGTTTAGCGTAATGTCGTTTGGGGTAAAGGGGCTGCTTTGCACCTGTTCAATCACCGGATGTCGCCCTGCTTTAATATCAATACTATTTTGATCTGACTCCGTTTTTGTAAAAGTCGGCATGCAGTAGTGATTTGTTTGTGCACGCTCAGCAAAATTATTTAACACATCGAGTTCGGCTAATGCACGGGCAGTTTTTTGTAATGGCTGTAACCGAGCGTTCAATTGTTTTAAAATAGTATCGTATAATTTCTTTTCGCGTGCCAGTGCGCGCTCATTGGCACTTAACACTTTATCTTCTAGCTCTTTTAACTCAGGTGTGATGTAACGCTCGCTTGCCTTTAAGGTTTGGCGACGTTGATAATCGGCAGGCATTTTGTCTGACTGATTACGGCTCACTTCAATGTAATAACCATGCACACGGTTATAACCTACTTTAAGTGTACTTAAACCGGTACGCTGTTTTTCGCGTGCTTCTAAATTACTTAAGAAGTCACTCGCGTTATCCTGCAAACTTTTTAATTCATCCAGTTCAGCGTCATAACCTTTGGCTATAAAATTTCCATCGCGAATGACAACCGGTGGGTTTTCAACAATGGCAGCATTAAGTAAGTTTAATGTTTCAGGGTGTTCACTAATTTGTTGCGCCAGTTGGCGTAATAAAGGTGCTTTTAAGTTACTTAAAGATTGTTGCAACTCGGGTAATACGAATAACGTTACGCGTAATCGAGCTAAGTCACGTGGACTGGCACTGTTTAATGCAACGCGCGTCAGTATGCGTTCGACATCGGTGACTTGTTTAAGGTTGATGTCAATTTGAGGATAACTTTGTTGTTTTATCAGCTCGTTAATCAGTTGATGACGCGCCGTTAACACTTCTTTGTTGCACAAAGGTTGATGTATCCAACGGCGGAGTAATCGGCTACCCATGGCCGTAGCGGTGTAATCCAGAATACCGGCCAACGTATGGTTGTGCTGCCCACCTAAATGGTATTCAAGTTCCAGATTACGGCGGGTACTGGCATCAATTAAAATGTAATCGGTTTTTCTATCAATCTTAAAACGTTGGATATGCGGTAAGGCACTGCGCTGTGTGGTTTTTAGGTAGTCAATAATACAACCGGCTGCAATGGTGGCAAGTGGCATATCTTCGCAAGCAAAACTGGACAAATCGTTTATTGAAAATTGTTCAGTTAAGGTTTGTTCTGCATGGTTTAAATTAAATAGCCATTCATGTTGTTGCTTAAAACTGATGGGGTAATTTTGTTGCAGTGCCTGTTGTAAATGAAGAGGGTCGGTTTCATTTAGTAATATTTCAGCCGGGTGCAAGCGAGCGAGTTCACTTTTTAAATTATCTAAACTGGTTACCTGACAAACATTAAAATGGCCGCTACTGAGTTCTAAACTGGCGATACCAAAGTGCGGGATATTATTTTTAGGTTGTTCAACATGCACAGCACAGAGCAAGTTAATTTGTTTTTCATCGAGCAACGCATCTTCGGTGAGGGTGCCAGGAGTCACAATGCGTACGACCTCACGCGCCACCGGGCCTTTGCTTGTTTTAGGGTCGCCTATTTGTTCACAAATGGCAATGGATTGCCCTTGCTTAACCAGTTTAGCCAGATAGTTATCGGCAGCATGGTAAGGTACGCCAGCCATCGGAATAGGTTCACCGTTGGCACGACCGCGAGCGGTAAGGGTAATGTCTAAAAGATTTGCTGCTTTATGCGCGTCGTCAAAAAACAACTCGTAAAAATCACCCATGCGATAAAAAAGCAAAATATCGGGGTGCTCAGCTTTAATGCGCAAGTACTGCTGCATCATCGGGGTATGTGTTTGTTGGTCTTTTATTTTAGCCATTGGTTGTTAGTATACTGTATTTATATTAGGCGACAATTTTTATTCGAAAATCAGCCTGTAGCTTAAGCCAATGGGCTTTTAGCTTTGCTTTATGGTCTTCATCCATGGGTAAATCTTTTAATGCATCAGGCCACAATGAGCGTGCTTTTTCCATCGTGTCATCAATATGTGGTTTGATTGCGCGCCAAGGGATACCTGACTTATCAGCCCACGATTCAAAATTCTCCATTGTCACTGAATACCATTCTTTAGTTTTATCCAGATTCAAGGCGTATTTTTTTTCACCATCCATATAAACGCTAGTGGTTACTATATCGTATGCGGGTGATAATCTTGGTGTAACTTGATCTTGATAAAGAAGGCTCCAATTTTTTAAATGGGCATCGCCATTGGCAAGTAATATATTCACCAGTAATCGTCTGGCAAATTGCTGAGCATCGGCGAGTCCATCACCGGAATAGTCATAAATGACCTTACCAACTTGTTCATAATTGGCTGATTTATATTTATCAATTGGGTACTTTACTAAGACTTGAGCAAAGTCTTCCATATGAATTCTCGTATCAGCTTTACGGTCAAAACGTTTGATGGCAAATGCCAATCTTTCGTTCGGTAGATTAATCTGTGGCAGATTATCCAGTTTATTCAATTCAATAAGTTTAATAACTGGGATATCGACACCTACCAAAGCCGCTAAGGACATTGCTGTATATTCGTTTAGAGGTACATTTTTATGTTTGGTGGATGGGGTTTTAATAATCCAGTCACCGAGTTCGTCATTTTTAGTTAAGTTGTAGCGGCCATCCTTTTCTTTCATGGAAAATTTCATTTGAATGCCTGCCAAGGAAAATTTGGTCAGGAGAAACTTATTTTCTTGATCGTTGCCTTTGAATTTAACCGCTTTGGCTTTGACCTGATTTTGCTCAAGGGTAGCCAGCACACTTATCGGTACATCGTTGGGTTCCATTGGTGTGGCCACTAAGGCACCGGGCAAATCCTGACCGAGATAAGAGAAAATCTGAAATTCATTGTCGATATGGGTTTTTAAGCCTTGGCTGATCAATTCTCGTAATGTGCCTTCTGGGAGTAGGTTGGATAAAATAGGGTGTAGTCGTTGATTTTTAGTCCATGGCTCTGACATGAGTTTTTCTGAATTAGGAAATTTTGGGTGTGTAATCAGGCTGAATGTCGGGTGTGCAGGATCATCTTTAAATTCATCTGCAAAGCTCAGAACATTGCGTCCGTTTTGAAAACCGGCCAAATATCCCACTAGCTTGTTATGCAGTGACAATTTAAGAATAATCACTTCGTTTATTTGTTGCTTTGATAGATTTAGAGGGTTCATTCTTCGTCCTCTAGCAAATTTATGTCGAGTATATCTTTCCAAGGATCATTTGCGAGTGCGTTTTCCTCGCTGGATTTATTATCTTTGGGTTTGTCATCTTTGTTTTCTAACGATGACGGTGAAAACTCGTCACTCTTTAGAATAGCTTCTACCATGCTCAGCTTTTCTGTAGGGATCAGCATCAACTCGCTGTTGAGTCCTTTGGCAATGAGTTCAAGGGTCTTTAATCTAGGATTTCCCTTGGATTCTAATTGCTGGTACTGCTGACGCGATACGCCAATACGCAGCATCATGTCCTTTTGTTTAAGACCTAGGGCTAGCCTGCGTTCTTTAAGTTGTTGAAGTAAAGATTTAATCATAGGAAACACATATATTGCTTTATCAACATAAGAAACATATTAGTTACCTTTTATTATAAAAACAACAAATAAATGGTTTTTTACGTCTAGTAAATACTTGGAAGTCCAGTTGTTGCTTGTCGCTTTTTCCCTTATTCTTTAAATAATCTCCCTTTATAATGAGTGGAATAATGACTGATGAAATCCTGACCCTGAAAGAGGTTACCCTATATTTAAAGTTAGCTGAAAAGAGAACTTATTTTTAAGCCATGTCTGAATCTGCGAAAGGACATCTGGAACAGCGATTAGGTTCGCTAGTTGGCTATGGCCATTCTCCTATCAATGTATTGATCCTTGCCGGGTTGTTTGGTGCAATTCTGATTGGGATTTCACTCTTTTATAGTCTTCACCAACCTTGGCTAGGACTTTCTTTTATGGAAAGTGATGTTAAGGGGTTAACAATTGCTGATGTAGATCCGGATGGGCCATCGGCAACGATTATCGCTTCTGGTGATACCTTGCAGTTAATCAGGGGGGTAAGAACCCCATGGATGTCGCTTGACAAAGAACTGCTGATAGAGGATCCGGACATGTTGTCCTCGTTTTCAGAGTGGAGAAAGTTGCAGAACCGTGAGCAGCTCTTGTATCAGGCAATGCGATCTCCCGTTGCTTATATAAAACTTGATGATGGGCGTGAGGTTCGGGTGCAGCCTGACAGGATGCGTCCTTTGTTTAGCCTTTCATTTAGCTATTTAGCGCTTAACCTAGCGGCACTTTTTGCTCTGATGGTGGGAGCGGGCATTTATTCTATGCAGATGACTTCTTTACCGGCAAGGCTTCTATTTGTTTCTGGTATCGGTTTTGCTATTGCCGCATCCAGTGCTGCTGTCTATACCTCTCGTGAACTGGCTATTAATCCAGAGCAATTTTATTTCTTTACAGCATTAAACCACTTCGGTATTTTTATTTATGCAGCTAGCGGGCTAGGACTACTCTGGCATTATCCTCGTTCGCTAAAGACTTGGCCAATGACGCGTATTCTGGCAATCTTTGTGGCGTTTATCTGGGTGAATGAGTTGGGGGAATGGCTAGAATGGCCAGTTCACAGTTATTATTTTCCGGTTGCCATTTTATTTATATTCGCTGCGGGCTTTGGCATAACGCAATGGCTTCAGTCATATGATAAGCCTGTTGATCACGCCGCCCTAAAGTGGGTACTGATCTCTGTATTTTTTAGCATTACCTCCATCATGGTGTTGTACTTTATTCCGGGGATGCTAGCCCATCGTTCCCTTTTGCCGATAACTTGGAGTTTTGGAGCGGCTCTCATCATGTATATTGGTTTTGTATTTGGCGTGATTCGTTATCGGTTATTTGATATAGAACGTTGGTGGTTGAATATTTGGCTGTGGTTTGTTGCCGGTCTTGCTGTTATTGCAATGGACGCCATTATTGGACTGCTATTGCCTCAGATTGGTCCCTATACCCTGCCATTGGCCATTCTGTTTACAGGATGGGGTTATTTCCCAGCCCGGCAGTGGATTTGGCGGCGTTTGTTCGCCAACACACACCGCGATATTGGACAATTTTTGCCTGCTCTGGTTTTGAGTATGATAAAGCGGGAAGCCGATGATTCGGAAAAATGGTGGGGGGATGTTTTGCAAGAAACCTTTAACCCGATGCATCTGTCGCGAGTAGCTGCATTGGACGATGTGAGGTTGCAGGATTATGGTGGAAAAATGCTCGTGCCATCCATGCATGGTCAGGATGCCTTTGAACTGCGTTATGCCGAAAAAGGCCGTCGCCTGTTCCTGCCAGAAGATGTCAAAATTGTCAGATCGCTGATGGAGATTGTACGCCGGACGGAGCAGCAACTCGATTCCTATGCACGTGGTATGAATGAGGAACGGCGGCGCATTATGCGTGACTTGCATGACGAGGTTGGTGGACAATTATTGACACTGGTGCATCAATCAGGAAACGAGAAAGAGGTCAATCTGGCCAGCTCCGCACTTTCTGCACTTCGTGAAGTCATTTACAGTATGGACGAAAAGGAGCCGGTGGATTACGAAATGGCTTTTTCTCGTTGGCGTATTCTGGCCAGAGAACGATGTGAATCGGCTGGTATCGAATTGCAGTGGCCGGTTAAAGATGACCTCCAACATGGCCTGTTTACGAATCGACAATATTACAATATCAATCTGGCCTTTAAGGAATCGTTAACCAATGCCCTGAAACATGCAGAAACATCTGAAATTTCTGTCTTGATGGACATAGGCGACGGTCATTTTCGAGCAGAAATTCAAAATAATCTTGGTAAACCGATCTCTGGTACGTTACAAACCGGCAAGGGTTTACACAATATGCAATTAAGGGTTCAGGAGATTGGAGGCCAATTTGATTATCAAATCAATAAAGAGTCCTTTATAGTTAACTTTCTTGTGCCTCTTGATGAAGCCAAAGGAGGGAAATAACCTATTATGCAATCGATTTTAATTGTTGAAGATCATAAAGATACTCGAGAATGGTGGATGAAAAACATTTTCAGTGCCTTTCCAGATGCTATTCCAGAGAGTGCTGTTACGCTCAGTGAAGCCCGTGAAAAGTGTGCTTCCAAACATTTTTCATTGGCACTTGTGGATATCAATCTGCCCGATGGAAGTGGTCTGGATCTGGTTGAGGAACTGGTTTTGCAGCACCCGGAAACCTACATTGTGATGTCGACGATTTTTGATGATGACCATCATGTCTTTTCGGCCCTCAGGGCAGGGGCCAACGGTTATTTGATCAAGGATCAATCAAGGGACAGCCAGATTGAGATGCTCAAAGATATTGTTAATGGCCAACCACCCATTTCCCCCGGGGTGGCGCGGCGTATTCTGCGCTACTTTACCGAACAGAAGGTGGAACAAAAGCCGGCAGCGCAGCAGTTGACTGGGCGTGAGCAGGAAGTACTCAGGCTAATCGCCAAGGGCTATAGCCGACCGGAGGTGGCCGATCTTATGGGGCTGACCTCAAATACGGTTTCGAGTTATACCAAGGTCATCTACCAAAAACTTAATGTGTCTCGCCGAGCCGAGGCAGTGATTGAAGCGATCAGGTTAGGCCTGATTTCAGGAGAATAAAATGATAAGAGTCAATGTGGGGTCCCCGATCGGGGGGTTGATAATAACGAAGCTAGCGGCTAATTTTACCAGTATGAAGAACGGCGGCAGAAGAACAAACAAGTGGCGCAAAATGATTCTTTGGAATCTGGTCATTGGTGTCGTTGTGAGCTTTCCTGTTGTTGTCATGGCTGCACAACCGGTTTGGCGCGGTACAACGCCCGTGTCGGTGAATGGGAATGCAAAAGGTCACCTTTCTTTTCAGTGCCCTAGGGCATTTTTGGGGATCAAAGGCAATATGCTTCCCACTCATTGGCAGGCGGATGATCGTGGTCGTGGATTGCAGCTTGGTTATGCTTCAATAAATGGTGCTTACATGATATGCACCTATCGTTCCCCGAAGAATCGCAAGCAACGATTTGGACCGGTTCGACGCCTGATACCAAGGGGTTATCGTTGTATATCAGATGGGATCAGCTCTTTCCGATGTCAAAAACAGTAAATCAGATAAATATTTGGGAGAATAGAAATGATTAAAAGTATTAGTATGAAATGGGTTTGGATGATTGGGGCTATTTTGATATTGCTTCCAACTTATGCAGCGGCGGGTTCAAAGCCAATGGTGACTATTTATAAGGTGAAAAGTACGGTGCGAGAGGTGTCTTCGGCCTCGGCCACCGACATGTTTATCACCGCCTTAGTCAAATCTCACCGTTTTACTGTTTTGGAACGTCAACGTTTGAATGAAAGTGTCTATCTGGAAAAGCAGTTAAACCAACAGGGGCAGACCACTGGAAATGTTGCCCAAAAGCGTTTAACAGGTGCTAAATACATCTTTGTTGCTACTATTACTGAGGCTAATTCTGACGCAAACAAAAAAGGGTTAGCGGGTAGCTTTGGTGGTTTGGGAGTGGAAAGCAGTAAAAAAGAGGGTGAGATAGGGATGGATGTCCGTATTCTTGATGCCAGTAATGGTGCCATTCTTGATGCAATTAGTGTACGCAAAAAGGTAACGCAAGGTGGTGTGTCTGTTTCTGGAGTTGGTTCATTTTTGAGTTCCATGGCAGGTATTAATACCCATGGTGCTGATGTTAGCCTATCGAAAAACAGTAATGAGGGCATTGATAAGGCCTTGCGTGCCCTGATTGATCAGGCGGTGTCTAAATTAGCTAAACGCTATGGTAAAAACTAAAGGCTAAGGTCAAGGTCGAGTGTGCCGAATGTTATCTCAATTCAGAATTACTCTTTGGTTTATCGGGTTTGTCGTTTTCAGTTGGGTTATCCCAGTCGGAAACTCTCAGGCTTCGCACCCCGCCTATGTTGAAGAACCTGTTGAAATTATGCGAGCTGTCGAGTTGCCAGCTGGATCTAACTATTATCATCGAATTTTGCCTTTTGACCGCAGTTCCCCGTTGGATCGTGGCTTTTATTTTGGACATGGTTTTCATGCTGTCTATCTGGCTCGCGCATTGCCGGGCAGGCAATATACGCTAGGTTTTCGTTATGCCGCTAACTGGCGGAAACAGGTAAAGGTGATGCTGTTTGATCACTGGCCTTTTACCCCCGGAGCCCGTCAAATTGATTTGCCATATGGCCCAATACTCCGAGGACGCTCTAATCAGGTTGAATTGCGTTGGAACCTTTCTATTTCACCCAATAGCACTGGAACCCTACTCTATATTGTGGTCGAAGCGTCGGATGCTATTCCGAACCGTTACGAGGGCTTTCCGCATGACCTGTTTCTGGCTTGGCCGCCGATCGAGTCGCGCAATGAGATAGGTCAAGGCATCACCTATCTGCAGGGACCAGAAAATATAATGCTTACCGAGCAAGTACCCGGTGCGCCAGTGGTGTTGGCGAATATCGAGTATGGCAAGCCGAGTCCGTATTCTTTACCCGCTTGGGTGGCGCCGGGCGATCTGATCATTAACGGGGCATTTACTCAAGGTATGCAGCGATGGTCCCCGATACAAAACAACAGTCAATTAAAACAACATGATAGAACATTGTCAGTCGGTCGTGATGGTCTTGTATTGCGTGGCAAAATAGACGGCACTAGCGTGGGAGTGCGGCAGCAACTGGAGGTGAATGTACGTGGTTCAACTCGGTTGATACTTCAGGCTCGGGTAAAAATACTCAAACAGACCGAGCCGGGGCTCGGGATAAAGGGCGATGTTTCACCATTGTCGATTTCGGTGTGCTATGACGATGCCAGGGGTGGGGCGCATTGTGGCCGAGATGCCTATACTCGCCGTTTTTACAGTTTGAAACCTAATAACCAAGAACCTATGCGCAATGGCCAGTGGATTCCACGGGGAGAATGGTTCTGGTTTAGAGAAGACTTGATGCGTTTGAGCCCTAGGCCCGTCCGTATTCGTTCCATTTCCTTGGAGGGTGCTGGCAGGCCAAAGTGGCAGTCGAACATTCGTGAAATTCATCTCATCAAACGTGGAGGACCCCATGAACAATAAGACGATTAGAAAAAATCTACTCACGACATGGCTAGTTGGCGTGACACTCTGTTTTACGTCATCCGTTGCCTTGGCTGGGCCCCTAGATCGTGGAGATGTGCAGTCACGCCAGAACCCAGCCGCAAGCAGCATGATTCGAGTGCCGGGTGTACTCGGTCAGTCTGAGCGGTACGCGCTAGAAACCCTGCAACGGGCTGGTCTGAATGTGAAGACTAAATATATCCGTCAGTCCATGAAAAAATATGTGAGCAGGAACGGAAAGGTTGTTAAGCAGATTCCTTCAGCGGGTGGCCTTGCCATGCTAGGTTCTTCGGTTTCCATCACAATTTACAAAGTGGACGGTGAACCCATTGATGAATCCGGTGATGGTGGTGGTGGCTATGGCGGTTCAGATTATGGCAGTGGCTCAGGTGGTAGTTACGGCGGTTCGGGTTATGGCGGAGGTGGCTCTGGCGGCGGTTACGGCGGTTCGGGTTATGGCGGAAGTGGTTCTGGTGATGGTTACGGTGGTTCGGGTGATGGTACTGGTGGTTCATCAGGCAGTGGTTATGGTGATCCGGGTGGTGATGGTTCTGGCGATGCAGACACTGGTTATGGTACCGATGATGCTGCCCCGGAAGATGGCTCGTCCGGACCTGATTGGGGTTCGTCGGGCTCTGATTCTGGCGGCGGCAGTGCATCACCCTATACGGGGCCTTGACTGCATAGCACATGATTTGGGGAATTGTGCAGTTTAAGAACCGATCTTTATGGTTTGAACGGTCATCAATAAAAATTTGTTGGATGGATAACTCTTAAAATTACTTAAAGGAAAAAGATATGAAACTGGGAATGAGTAACTTAAAAAAATGGGAGTATTTAAGGTTCATAGTGATTGGAATCATATTATCTTCTATATTTCCAACCTATGCTAATGCAAACAAATATCATCGCAATGCGAATGCATGGTGTGCTGATTACACGCGTCTACATCCGGGGAAACAATGCAGGGTTGTTCACCGTGGCAGGCTATGCCCTAGAGGTTTCAGGCGTGCGCATAAGTTTGGGCGCATTATAAAAGGATTTAAGTCTTGTATTCCCGGAAAGAAGGGGACGGTTATAAAACAGGGCATCAAAAAAGGTATCAATGCCGTCGCTAATTTGAGTCCCGGGCTGCTGCTAACGGGTTACCGTAAATATTTTAATCGCATCAAGATTAATTCCCGTGGCCGTGCGCGTTTGTCATCTGCATTTATCGAGCATTATCAACACTATTATAAAAATAATCTCCGAAAAGTCGTTATTTCGCTATCATCCAGAGTGCCCGCAAACACAGCAATGACAGATTGCCATCATATTTACTTCCCTAGTGGAACGGCTGGAGGAAGGAGGATGTTCAATTTAATTAACAGAGGGAGAATTATGGCCACCAACGGAGCTCTTAGCACCGCCGATCCCAACTATGATGATAGTAAACGATGGTTATTACACGAATTGACGCATACACAACAATGCAGTCATGCAGGAGGACGTAGCAACTATGCTTTAAGGTGGTTTGGTCAAGCTGGCGGCGGTCTCATTAGAACCCTGATTAGTGGTAACTATCATATGAATATAGCTAGGCAAATTCATAGTAAAAACCGAATGGAAAAGAAAGCAGAAAAGAAAGCGCAAAGATTGAGACACCTATAATAAAGACGGTCGCTTGATCAAGAAAAGCAGCCTAGCAAAATGCTTGACTTCAGAATGTAGTGAAAATAGGCCGCCCTTCAGAAATGAATGGCCGCCTATTTTTTTGCTTGTTAAGTGGGACATCACTTCGGGAGTCAGAAAAGGGGTCCCCGATCAGGGGATTGTGCAGTTTAAAGCCAGCTCCTATTCTTTACGTAAATGCAGTTTGAAACATATGAGAAGTTTCAGCTCAATTAAATAAAGAAAACCCATACAAATTGTGTGACAATAAAAATGAGGGATTAAGGTGATTAAAACAATCGAAACAGGCATAAAGCGATCACAGGGTGGGTTGGCAATAATTGCACTGGTGATGTTTGTTGGATCGGCTCAGGCGGCGAATGTGTTCAATTCGCCCCAGTTTCAAATGAAGAGCACAGGACATATGCCCACTAGGATCAAGGTAAAAAGGCCCATCTATCGCTATGTGGTAAAAACATTAAAAAGAGTCCGGAGGCAGGGCAAGGTTAATGCCTCGGGTATTATATGGAACTGTAAAAAGAAACGCTGCACGACAAAAGGCCCTTGGCCCAAACCCAGTGTTACGGCCTGTCGGAAGTTGGCGAGGCTGGTTGGCCCGATCCGTTCATATGGCCGTCGCGGTCACTATCTTAGCGCGAATTATATACGCCAATGTAATCAGAAATTGGTACGTTTTAACAGGAAGAAGATCATCGGCGTGGCAAAACGCGCAAAGATGAATATTGCAAAAGGAAACATGGTATCCAGATTTAGTAAAAAGGAAAGACAACGGGCTAAGCTGTTTTTCAACCGATTGCCGGTTGGTCGTGCCATCAAAAGCAAACTTTCACGAGGCAAGGATGTGAGATATTTGGTTGTGACCAATGCACTTTCAGGACGTAGCCACAGGATTGAACGAAGAACATGGACAGGTAAAATCTTGCTTCCCGATCTCCGGAAAGGAGGAAAAGTGAAGCGGGTTTATTTCACAAAAAAACGACATAAGGGTATTCGCTCCAAAAAGATGACAGCTTGGTTTATAGAAAATCCGGACAGAAGTTTGTCCAGACAAATTCGCAACAGCAGGGGCCAACTGACTGGCAATATCACCTTTACCAGAGATGGCTCAGTCCGTATCGGGATTGATCTAAATGGCGATCAGGTGGCTGACTTATATGAAACGATTATTTCCAGTGGTGAGCATACCATTCTTGCTTCCCCTGCTGGTCAGGCGGCACTGGAACACTTTCGTAACGGAGGCAAGAATTCGCTGTGTAATTCAGGCGCAGTGGGCGCAAGTCCAGCAGGCGGTAGTTCCGGGGGAATGATTTCTGGTGGCGACAAGACCGCTATGCAGGTCGTGTGTGGTCGTAAGGATGGTAACTCTAGTAATGGAGGCTCGGCGGCTGGCGGTGGGAGCCGGGGAATGAGTGGCGATCCAGCAGGGCGTGCAATGGATGCAATGTGTCAGGGTGTGTTGAGTCGAAATCGGGGGCGGCCGGGAGCGGGTGGTATCGCAATGGATGGCCCTGATGTGATAGGAATTCTCGTCGATTTTTTACCCCTAGATCCAGTAACTTCCACCGCTATTGTTCTATACAGAGATCGTGATAAATCATGGCAAGAAACGGTGATTGACGTGGGTTTTGGCCTGTTAGGTCCAGTAGGAGCTTTTGTTGATGCTTCTGCTGCATCGACAGCAGGTGATGATGCTCACAGTAGAAATGACTATGTGAATGAAGCAGATAAAGATTTAGCAGCTTTTGAGCGAGAGCGGGATTCTGGAGATGGAAGTCGTCCAGACCCAGCAAAAGTTAATTCGGCTTGTGCCGCTGGATCGACATCACGGTACTGCGGTGCATGGCATCAAGATCATGATAGTGATCAATCGGGCTCAGGTAATACGGGTGGTGGAAACGCTTCTGCCCCCGGCCCTGATCAACAAAACAATCCGGATACCGCCTTGTTGGCTATGTGTCAGGCCAGAGCAAAAGGCAAAGCTTGGTGGGCTTCAATTACTAAGGATACCCGCTATGTTCGTCAATTGTGCGAAAACTCGGCTAGTCAACCAAACCCTGCGGGTATGGCCGGCTCGGCTGGAAAGGCTAGCTCTGCCACGCTTGGAGATTCCTATGGTTCGTCTGTCACGTTAACCACCTACTGTGGACAACACGGCGGTCAGAGAACATCGCCACCATCACCAGAACGGCTAGCCGGACAAAGCAGAGGGCGAAATTGCGGGCGGACAGAATCTCCGGGTACGGATGGCCGATGTCATGGTGTCGGTACTCAATTTAATGGTGGCAACGCCGGAAAGGTGAATGTTTCCTATGGCGCGGTGATAGGTATTCCCCTGTTTGATCCACGGGTTACCAACCCTGCCGTAAGGCATTGAATATATTCTGTCTGGTAAAGAACTCAGAAAATTTTATGAAAAGATTATCAGCTTGGGAAAACCAGACTTTAGTAAACAAAACAGCACAACAGTGGAGACTTTAAATATGAACAGGAAAAGTATTTTTCCAATTATGGTGGTATGCGCTTTGATGTTGGGTGTTGGGAACAGTTATGCAGGCCTGTTTGCCAAAGGTGGCGAGAAAATAAGAACGATCAAGACCATCAGTCCTGCTGGTGTTTTTAATGCATCGAGGCAGACAATAGTACTTTCGGGACGCTTTTCGAAAAAACAAGGCCGGGGCAGACGAGTTGTTATTTCAGCCGACCGATTACCTACTCCATTTCCTATTCGTGTGTCTAAATGGAAAAGAAAACGGATTAGCGTCACGATTCCCCGTGCTTTACAACCGGGCCAATATCACCTCTTCCTCCAAAAAAAGACCAACAGCCAAAACGGCCGACCACAATGGCGAACCCTTTCCAATAAAATAGCATTTGAAGTGCTCGATGGAGCGAATGTTAGAAGGGATGGGTTACCGCACGCTGCTTCCATCCGGGTACGAAATGCAGAAAATTTTTGTGTGGGGCCTCCTATCCGAATTTGGCTCTCCGGAGGGCCTTTTAAGCGAGGGGGCCATCCAATTAGTGGGATCCGCGCTGAGGTTCGCGCAACCTCGATACCCGCTAACAGAATGATTGCGCCGACGATTCGATTTATAACCAATACGGAATTAATGGTCTCGGTAACGCGTTGCCAGGTTATACACAATGGTGCTCAAATTCGTTTGATTTATCCGGATAGGTCGGCAAGTAACTGGGTTTCTATTCAGCAGACGATGCCAAATTCAGCCGGGACGAGAGCTCGATAAAAGTTTAGCGAATAAAAATTAGGGGGTCCCTGATCGGGGGTTGTGCAATAACGGTTCATAAACCATTATTATTATCAAGATAACAAGATAAAAAAAAGAGGAAGGTATGAAACAGATAACAAATATCAAATCTGTAACAGGAAAAGGGCTAAGCATTTCGGGTCTGGCCGTGCTGATTTTTGCTCTGAGTGCGATTATGCCAATTTCTGCTAATGCAAAATCGCCGTCCTACGTTTTGGAATGTCGTGGCGGCGGAAGAATAACGGCACGTATTTTTAATGTTGGGAATATCGAAATTTTTGGATTTCGCCGTGCAAGATTAGCCGCCAGTGTTCAACCACCTAGTCCTGGTGAATGTGCATGGCTGGATCGTCCAATGAACAATAAAGAGCAGTTACGTTTATATTATGGCCGCCGTAAGCTCCCCTTTGGTTATGTCGAAGTTCGCTCAAATAAGACCTCTTTCAGATGGTGGAATACCCTCCCCATTACCACTGTATTAAAGGCAATTCAGACCAATAAATTATTTTTTGTTCATGTTAGAAAGAAGCGTATCTACAAACGCTGGATGTTTAATATTGAACGGGTTGGACCATAATAACCAACACTGTCTTGTATCAACTATAACCGTTAGCCATCAAACTTATTGGTACCAAGGCATAACAAATTTGGATTACAAAACTTGGCTTACAAAAAATAAAATAAGGAAGAAGTAACATGCAAATAAAAAAAGAGTTTTATTCAATCGCTGCGTTGCTAGGTTTGGCGCTGATGGGGTCACAAGCTGTTTTTGCAGATGTGACCGCAGTTTACAAAATAACATCACGAGATGGTAATGGCAGCCAAACCATTAAGTATCTCGACAAACAGCATGTTCGTATTGATATGACCAGTGGCACCAATCAAAAGATAAGCATGCTTAAACTGGGTAACAAAGTTTATTCGATTAACGGTAAAGTGGTTCAGGATATGTCACAACTTTCCAAACTGATGGCGGCGATGGGCCGAGGAAATAAAGGCTCGCATAAAAAGCAGCCGCCTATCAAATATAAAGATACCGGTAAAACCGAAACGATTGCGGGCATTACAGGTAAGGTGTATCGCTTTGTCGAAAATGGAAAACGGCACGAAATTGTACTTGGCCGGAGTCAAGATTTACAGAATGCGATGTTGGGGCTTATCGACATCATGAAGTCAGCTTCATCAGTGATGCCTGATGACGCCATGAAGCGAATGCAACAAGACGCATCCATAAAAAATATGGCAATGCTTCGTCTGGATAACGTTGTGCGCCTGCAGTCAATAAAGACCACATCGATCCCCGCTTCCACTTTTAAACTACCGGCTGAGCCACAGCAAATGGAGGGGCTTGGTGGTTTAATGAAAGGGATTCTAGGGAAATAAACTGACTTTCTTGTGGAGAGTGAACAAGGAGATAAGGGTATAGATACCAACGTAGCCTCATTCGAGGTTGCCGCAACGATTAGATATAAACGAGGGTAAAATGAATATAACACGGTGGAATATGATGGGGTTGGTGCTTTTTGCACTGATAATCAATAGCACTATGGCACAGGCCGAGACAATTACTAGCCTAAGTCCGACGCGAGCCCAACCGGGGCAGGTCGTGATGTTACATGGGCGATTCAACGCAGCGAGTTTCCGCAACAGACAATATCGGTTTATGCTGAATAAACGCAGAACACCACGACGACCGCAAGGAGCCATCAATGGTTTTATTGAAACACTCCGTGTTACGTCTACCACGGCCATTGTGCGTATCCCCTCAACATGGAAGAGAAAGTCTGTTTATCCTGGTGAATATGTGCTGAGCATCAAGGATACAACTCGTAACCGTACCTTGTTTAACGGCATTCCTATCCGTGTGGCAGGCAGTTCTGCATTGGGAGCAGCAAAAGGAACAATACGCAACCAAATTAAACATGGTCAGCAACAGCTGCTAGGCGGCAATATTAGTCAGACGGCCAGACCACGTTTACCTGCTGCTAGAGGGGCGCCACAAATGAAACTGACGCTGAAAGGACTCAAGGTGAACAACCGGGATGTAATAATGAGCAGCGTCAGTATTGGTGATAACGTGGTTGCCAAATTTGAGATTCAAAATCGTGGAACGGCTGCTGGGCGGGTAAAAGTGGGTTATATGACCAGTGCCCTGATCAATGCTCGTCCTCAATTTACGACCAATGGGTTTGCGACGGTCGCCCCCAGACAGAGAGTTACCATGCTGATGAATGTGCGTATTAATGCGCGCAATTTCGACAGGAATATCAACCGTGGTGCTTGGAATCCCGTTTTTCGATTGCTGACTACGGGCAATGCAACTTATCGGGATTCCTTTATGGCAGATAATACGGTTGTTCGCAATGGTATCCCTTTAAAACCAAAAGTGGATTTGGCAATAACAAGCATAGAAGGTGTTAGTCTTAAGGGGACCTACTTGGGTGGCGGCCAATGGGATAATGGCACCACGCACCCTGTTTCGTTGGAGTTTCTGGTTAAGATAAAAAACAACGGTTCACGAAATAGTCGGCCGACACGTCTGTCGCTGACGGTTATGGGTAAGCAGTCGGCTAATACGGAGGCTTTAAATGATCCGCAAGTAGAGAGACATTCAGTCGGCAGATGTGCACATTGGCCAATATGCACGATGAACCAAGACTTATCTATCGCAGCTATTCCAGCTGGTCAGACAGGTACGTTTCGAGTCCGCTTTGATAATATCCCCCACCAGATTGTTCAGTCGAAACGTCATCACATCCGGGTGGCTATAGGGCCATTTATCTGTGCCCACGTGGGAGTAATCCCCGGTCGCGCTTCAATTACTGCACTTCTTAGACAGGCGAATGTGGACGAAGCACCGTCGTTTAGGCGTAATAATATTTTAACGCTCACGGGAAAATTTGGCGGTGGTAATACATGCGGGATAGAAAACACGAAGGTGACAAGAAGATAACGGTAGTGATCAATAGGCTCAGACTCGATGGATTTAAGTTATAGCCTGTAAGTAGAAAATTTGAAGAACTCGGCCAGAGGCCGGAAATTGAGAAGGAAGGAGAAGAAAATGAAACAGATGAAGAAATCAAACATGAGGTGGACATTGTTGTCTTTACCCTTGGCCGGACTATTGATGGTCGGTATGGGACTAGCCGGAACAGCACAGGCAGGGCCGATAGTCATCGCTCCACCCGCATTACCGACACAACCTGTGGGGCATATCGCACCACAGGGAAGGCCAGATTTACAGGTTCGTGTGTGGGTGGATGCGCGCAGTGTTCGCCGCAATGCCAACAATACATACAACTTCACTATTCGCGGTCAGGTCAAGAACATTGGCTCGGGGAATTATGTGTCGCGCAACAATCAACAAGTGCTTTTCCTGCATGAAGTGGGTAAATCTCATCATATCACCAATTGGCATTTCAGCCGTTTGAATCGGGGACAGGTGAAGAATGTGCATGTGCCGGTTATTAATCAACCCGGTGGCGAGTTTGTGCCTGCTTATGAATTAGCTCTATCTTTCGATCCGGATATTTATCTGGATAAAAACCCGGCTAACGACGATCGCAATCGCCGCAATAATCAGGCGACAGTGAGTAGCCGGACGCTTTCCGCTGCATTCGCACGCGCCTCAAGTGGTGTTGTACGTCCGGGTGTAATCACACCTCGACCTGTTGGTGTTCGTCCAGGTGTAATCAGCGGCAAAAAGCCTGATTTAGTTCCGATGGTAGTGAACGCTAATCGAGGTGTCATCCGGGTCAGAAATATCGGTGCTGCCATAGCTGGATCCAGTAAGCTGTTCGTCATCTGTTCCATTGTTCGTTCGGGTGGACGTAGCAGTCCCTGCGCAGCCGGACTGCGCTTGCCCAATTATAATGCGGCACGTAATACGTTGGTGTATCCCATCCACGCTTTGCGCCCCGGCGCAAGTCAAACATTACGATTGTTTGGCCCTCGTTCATTGCCGCGCCGACTAGGAACTTATGGCATAAAGCTGTTTGCCGATGGTCCACGCCGTATTGCGGAATCGAATGAACGCAATAACTACACTCGGCTGGACACTGTAATCAGGAAGAAACCGATCATTAACCCACGACCACGCGGCAAGAAACCTGATTTAATTCCGGTGTTGCGAGGAAGCAATCCCTTCAGGCTAAAGTTCAAGGTGAAGAATCAGGGTCGCGTAACGGCAGGCGCAAGCAAACTGGTGATCATCTGTAAAAGAATCGGCTATCGTGGTCCTGGCGGCGGTTGTGCAGATAGCCCATCACTGCACCGCTACTATGATACTGCGTCGAATGGCCTAGTGATTTCGGTGCCAGCTCTGCGCGCCGGTCAGACCTATATACCTAGATTCCGCGTGAAAGGACTGAAATGGGCTAAAGGCAAATACAAGTTCACACTTAATGCTGATGCCACGCATGCTGTTGCGGAATCTAATGAACGCAACAATCGCCAGAGCACGATCCGCCGGAGGTAATGGATATGCGTGCATGGATGTCATTATGTTTTGCACTGAGCGTTTTGATGCTTGCGTCTAGTGTGGTGATGGTTTCGGATGCAGCATTGGCAGTCGGAGCAAGAACCCCAAACCGTGGAATTCCATCATTCTATCGGGCTGAATTGTAACGTGCAGCCAAGACCCAGGGGGCGGTACAAACCGCGAATAGGGATCGGTGGCGTTGTAGTGGAACTCGTTGCGAAGGCATCTATCTGTCCCGTGGCTTCGGCGTGCCGGCCTGTCAGGCGTTGGCGCATACCCAGGGACAGGTGGTTTCGTTTATTGGCTACGATAGCGGAAACCGCCGATCCTTGCGACTAAATGCAGCGCAGTTGCGCCAGTGCAATAGCAACGGGCAACGCTCGTCGCGGGTAGTTGTACATGTGGGCAGGCCACACAGCGCACAGGGCAGACCCGCACCGAATACTGTACGGACAGGACAACTCGTACTGGTTGGAAAGGGTGCCAGCGCCCAGCCTGCTCCGGATACGATACGTACAGGGCAACTTGTGCTGATTGGCAAAGGCGTCAGCGCCAGACTCGATTGATTTTTAAAAAAGAGAATACAGAGTGAAGGAGAAGAGCAGTGAAACAAATGAATAAGGCAAGCCGGAGATGGCATTTGTTGTTCACACTGCCGCTGGCCGGATGGTTGGCGATGACGGCAATCAGCGCGCCTGCGCAGGCGGAAAGGCTGACCAGCGTCACGCCAGCCAGCGTATCGTCCGGAGGAACGGTGACGGCGCATGGGCAGTTTAATACGAGATATATCCGTGATCGGCGATACCAATACCATCTTTCCCTTTATCCCCGCAGGGGTGGTTCGGCTATCTACCTGACCATCACCCGTAGCAGTGCTACCGTGTTGACCGCCACGGTGTCACGCCGTGTTGCGCCAGGCAGTTATTCTCTAAGGGTCGATATGCAGCGTCCCGGAGGAGGCTTGCTTTCTTTCCAGCAAAGTAACGCAATTCCCATCACCATCATCCGAGCCATAACGTCGAGACCGGCCAGGCCGGTGCAGCAGGTTGCGGGGGTCATTGTACCCGTATCGATTTCCAGTATCACGCCGCAAATACTGACGCCGGGAGACCGATTGCTGATTAAAGGGCGTGGTTTTGGCCGTAGCCAACAGGCCGGAGGCAGACGAAATACCATCCTGTTCTCTTCACGGGGCGGCTGGGTCACGATTCCTGTCCAGAGCTGGTCGGATACCATGATCATGACCCGGCCGATAACTCACCGTCCGGGGCCGCGCAACGATCCTGTCACCTTGCATTTTTATCGGAACAATCGGCAGGTATTAACAAAGTCGGCCTATTCCACATTCTTTAGCCCAAGAATTGTGGGCTATGAGCCTGCGAAAGTTCGCCCCGGAGATCGAGTGACTGTCAACGTGCGTAATGTTCCGGACGGCATGTCCCTACGACGTTTCGGTGTCTCATTGATGCGTGGAAACCGCCAGTTAGCGAGTATCCCATTGGATTCGTTATCAAGGAGCTTAGGAAAAAACAGCATTGTATTGCACGTTCCGCGAAATGTGGAAGGCAATGGATTATCTATCGCCCTATATCGAAAATCGGATTCAAAAGTAGTGAGTAATCTGTTACCTGGACTGGATATTAGTCGCTCGGCCATGACGATTCGAGGGAGATACAATGATAGTATCTGTAATTTTAGGTGGCAAAAATTCAGGATTTTTGGGGGACCATTCAAACATAATGGCCGGGCGATCTCTATCAGGAGTGAGATTCGGATGGAGGCGGATCGCTCTACAAGCAGCTCGGTACTTCCGACTATTATAGTTGTATCAGACACCGAGCTTGAGGCAAGGGTGCCTCCCTGCCTTGCTATTCAACGCGGTGTTCAGCTTCGACTGGTGTACCCGGATGGGACAAAAAGTAACTGGATTGACATCGAACAGTATGTTGTTTTCAGGTAGTGAGAGAGGGCGTGTGAACCTTTTTTGTCGAGGTTGCGTTATAGATAAATAGTAAGGAAAGGGAGAAGAATGATGAAATACTTAACACATAAATTTGGGGAATACACATGCTGAAACATATACTGTTACTGGTGGTCATCATTGGGTTTGTATTGCCAGCCGTGGCCGCGCCACCCTTACCGCGCGAGCCGATGCCGAGGCCAACCTTCCCTGGCTCATCGCAGGGTGTACCCAAGCCACCCGTACATATCGGTACGCATCCGAAGTTTGATCCATCCAACATCGGTGCATTACCCGACCTGAAGATTGTGCGGGTAATACCCAAGCTGGATATTCAGGCTAGTCGAGCTTGTCAAACAGGACGGACCTATCTCCATGCAGGGGGATTGGTTGGATTTGATCTGGTTGTAAAAAATATTGGTTCAGGCGTAGCTTATTTGAGCAACTATATGATTGCTGTCCATGCTACATCGGTAGACAGGCAAACACCTGTAACAAAAGGGGGTGATGGTTATTCTGGTGCGCGCAGAACACCGGCAAGGATTGCACCGGGACAAACTTTTCGCTTAACCGGTAGTACAGCTGTTAGAGTGGACAGGAGAGGCTATCCCTTTTTGTCATTCTTTCCATTCAGCCGCTATTCTGAATTGGCAGGTAAAACACGTCGATTCAAAGTGGAACTTGTTACCGGAACGAGGGTTGGGCATGGCCTTCATGAAAGTAATTACAATAACAATTCAGTCATGGTTAATTACACGTTCCCAAGGGATTTTTGTTTGGCTCATTTGTCTAATGGTGGCGTGTCACAGACAGCACCGACTTTAAGGCCCCATCTTGTTATTCAAAGTATCCATACACAGTTAAAACGACCTTACCAATGCCGCACAGATGGCCCCACGTTTGCTGATGGTGACCTCGTTATAAAGAATACCGGAGGCGACTTTATTCCTAGTTCGGAGGGGGAGCTTTTCAACGTGGATGGTTCTGTGAATGTTGGCCGCAATCGGTTAAATCTACGGTCAGTGGGTTACTTGCGTTCACGCATACCGGCTGGGGCAACTCACCATGTCCGCTTTGCTATGACTGGAACGGCAGGGTTGCTCAATACACCAACACCATCAATGAGTGTTCTTGCAGGGCGTACTGTGCCTCTGCACATCAATTTTTTGAATGGTGTCACCGGAAACCGGAACAGCCGTATTCGTTTTCCGGCTGATTTTTGTGCAAACAGAGTTGTTGGTGGGAACAGTCATCCAATTGGCAGTAGCCAAACAGTCAAACCTAATATTACTGGTTTCCAATTTGCTGGAGGAAAAAGGTGTGTATCCCCTAGAGGCATTTTCACGATTAAAGGCAGCGCCTTTGGAAATTCAGCGGGTGGCCGGACAATCGAGTTGGGAGGGAATGGGAGGAGTACTCATCTGGCTATTAAATCTTGGACTAACAGAAGTATTCGCGTTCAACTCCCTCGTACTACAAGACTACAATATCGCAAGAATTATTGGGTGGCAATAAGAGCGGCTGCCCGAGCTGGAAGAAGTAATTTAAAACGTGGCATTGTGCTTTGCCCGCCTACCGTTCGAACGGGTACATCCGGTTCGTCGGGGAACCCGTCAGCAGGACGACAGAATGGCGGGAGAACTGTGACGGTTGCGGTGGGAGGATTGCCTGATTTGGAGGTTTCACGCTTAACTATTTCCAGCCCACATCCCGCATGTTTTAGCCGTGGTATTAATAAGGCATGGGGAAATTATTATACGTTGCCCAAATTAAATGTCAGTCTCACATTACATAATAAAGGTCGTGTGCCTTATTCAACATTTGATGCCGCGCATAACAAACAGTTGCCAATTGGTATTATCGGTGACAAATATGTGGGGCCTAAGGATCGGCATAACATTTCGTTATGCCTGGTACCGGTCGCTCATATGACGTTCTCGAATTTGAATATTCCTGTGGGCGGGAGTAAAACCATACAGACTCAGATGCAAATGATGAATTGTCCATTTCGTGGCGGCCGAGTGGTTAACCAGAACGGACGACTCGCCGAACCATTGGTCAGAACGTTGCTGGGGGCAACGCGCTCGGTCAAGATCGGCATCGGAAAAACAGTGTTTATTCGCAACAAAATTCCGAAGGAAAGCAATTATGACAATAATTTTGGACAAACCATGTTTAGGTTTCCTTCCAGCACCTGTGGTGGGCGCTAGTGTAAAGAATCGATTGGGGTCAACCTAAGTTGATTGAGAAAACTTTGGAGCAACGGTGATGTCGCAAAAATTATTTATTAGTAAAACAAATATTTTAATTTTTTTTATCCTTTTAATATTTTTTTATCTGAGCGCGATTGCTTTTGCCAATGCTTCATCACAAAAACCCGATCTTATTGTTAGAGTTATTGACGACCAACAAGGGCTTATTGCAGTAAAAAATGTTGGCCAGATTAAAAGCCGATCGACTCAACTTTATGTGAACTGTACCCGAATTTATGAAGGAAAGAATAGGTCTTGTGCCACCGGCTTGAACTTATCTAATTATATAAAAAAATGGAAAACTTTATTTTATAATATTCCTGCTTTAGGAAGTGGTAAATCCTTTCGTATAAAATTATTTTCTAACAATAATCTCCCCAGAAAACCGGGATACTATGGTATGAAACTAACCATTGACCCGCTTAAAAAAATGGCAGAGTCTGATGAAACTAATAATTTCGCAAGATTGAATGTTAGGTTGAAAAATACTTTAATTGAAACCCCGGGAATTTTATCCCTTATTTTTAAAGATAAATCCAATTCACAACCAGTCAGTCGAAGTTATTCTATTATTTCCAATGGACGTAAAAAATTTACTTCACAAGGTGATATTACGGGTTCAATGCCGGTTAAAGTTAGCTTACCGCCCGGGGAATATACATTGCATGTCTTTCAGAAGTGGCAGCAAATTAATCGTAACCCCGATGCTCCGTTTTCCGTCAACCCAATACTCGGCGCTAAAACCGAACAAATATTTTTGGATATTCGTATTCAATCAAATAAAAAAATCACTAAAAATATTACTTTTAAACCCAAGCAAACCGGACAATTAAATATTAGTGCCATGCTGGATGGCAAACCAACTAAAGCCGGGATCAAAATTTTTAAGGCTGCTGACAATGTGTTTGTCTTTTCCAGTTTCCCTAAACCCTTATCGACTCCCATGCAACTAAATTTATTGCCGGGGGAATACCAGGTTACTATTAATCTTGTAGCCAGTCAGATTACGGATATAAACAAGCGTTTCCCGAAGAGCGATTATCCAGAACAATCGTTTAATATTAATGTATCTTCTAACAGTAAGATCAACAAAACGATTAATTTGAAACGTATTAAGTTTGAGAAAATGATTGTCAAAGTCTTGTTGAATGGCTCGGCCGTTAAAGCTGAAATTAAGGTTAAAGCGCCCAATAAGGATAAGAGGTATTACCACAAAATCCCGGTTAAATATAATCTTTTCAATAATACGATTAAACTTTTACCCGGCAAGTATGATTTGTTAATAACGCCACTCACTTTACATGTAGACCTTCCCGGGATAGATGTTTTTCATGGGCGTGTCTCCGGCCCCGGTTTAAGTTATAGAAAGAAGAAAAAAACCATTGAATTGCACAATATTCAAATCGAAGCGGGTAACAGTTTGAAAAAAACGGTCAGGATTAATACTCAATAAATGGCTTGATAATAAATAACCAGAGTGTCCGACTTTAAAATAACGGTGTGTCATTTCATGTAGTCAAGATAGCTATGTGTGTGTTCAAGATAATACAAATAAACAGGAGTTACTGATGAGAGTAAGTACAGCTCACTTTACTATATTAATGCTAATGCTGACGGTAGGGCTATTTCACAGCGCAGCTTATGCCCGTTCCAACAATTCACAACAGATGGAACGAATGAAGCTGCAATTTGATGCCGCTATTACTGCCGGTGATGTTAACAAAGC
Source organism: uncultured Thioalkalispiraceae bacterium (assembly GCA_964472525.1). Classification (GTDB taxonomy): domain Bacteria; phylum Pseudomonadota; class Gammaproteobacteria; order UBA6429; family Thiohalophilaceae; genus SZUA-37. The sequence goes on from CAYYLL010000006.1 coordinate 129,064, forward strand.
AAAGCAAATATGGAGCAGCATTGACAGCCAATTCAGTAATGAACATTTAGATAAAATGACGGCACGTAGTGTCATTTTTGGTGGTGGTGCGCTCTTTAGGCGGGAACAGCTACAGCAGTTATACGCCAATAATCCTACTCAATTTAAAGCAATAGCATTGTTTCTTAGCAGTATTAATCCATCTGCCTTTATGGGCAATACGGCCTTAACAGGTACGGGGAAATTATCCGGTAAAGTACGCGGTAAAAAACGCAAGTTGCTCTCTGGCGCAGTAGTGATTGTGGCTGGTCAGCAAACGGTAACGGATGCGAAAGGTACCTTTTCATTTCGGGCACTTCCTGTTGGCACATATAGTCTGTTTGTCTATGCGCCTAGCTATAAACTTAATATGGACAGTCGGACGGTAACGGCGAATAAGTCGGCATCGGTTATTTTTCGTTTGGCTGCATCATCGAGCAGTCGTCCTGCACTCACCCGCGCACAGGTTGAGAATAATATAAAGAAGATTACAGAAAAATTACCGGCAAAATCACAGCCTAGAACCAAGGGTACAGAAATTCTTGTTGGTACGCTTCTGGATGCGAAAACCGGCGCACCCATTACTCAAGCAAAAGTACTGCTGATATGTGAGGTAAAGGCATTACAGGCAAATCAATTACCTCAAGCACAGGTAAAAGAAGTAAAAAGCGATACAAGTGGTCGTTTCACCATTACCAATATTCCAGTTGGTATTTGTGAATTTTCAGTAGCAAAAACCAATGTCACGATGGCTAACTTTGATAAAAAGGCTCGTTCAGGTAATGCCTATGCTTATGCGTTTTCTCAAAAATTTAGAATGACGCTCAAGGCTAACCATCGGCATGAGAACACTTGGAAATTAAGCAAAAAAATTATGGCTGCGAATTGATAGAGTTAGGCTTGTTTAAGTTAAGCAGTTTGGAGCTAGCTATTTATGTCTAGGAGGAAGAATTTATGAAGAGAATATCCTTGACAATATTTTTAAGACGGGTTTTATGCCTGTATTGAATCACGCCCAAAAGGGTTTTCTTGTTTGGATCGGTATACTCGGCGGCATACTGGTTGCTGGGTTGATACTGAAGCTGATTGCGGGAGGACTGATTGCTAGCATGGAAACCACGGCGGATATGGCCATGTTTTCGTGGATAGGCATGTTCAGCGGAGTGCTGTTCTCGATAGTCACACCAGTAATGGCGATTGTAACGTTACGCTATGGGCACAGGCACGAGGCCGGTATTCGCGAGCAGGTGGGTCTTTCTCGGCTGTTAACGATATACCGAATTCTATTCTGGTTGGCTGTTGTTAGTATGTTGTTGGTGGCCGCAGGCTTGATATGGTTGGGCACGCACTTGGGGCCGGTTCGATAAATGCAAGGGTATCAGAGGAAGGGGAGATGAAACACGTTAAATTCGCTTGGGCATCATGGGTGATACCGCCGCTGGTGGTTATGATTATTTTGATTTCTGGAACAATTTCACTTGCTCAAGCTGAGCAGACGGGAGGATTGACTCCTGCCGGCAAGATTCTGATGGACTTGCTCGGTGCGACGATCGGGTCATCGTCTTCGTATGCGCCGATCAAGTTGCAGGCGGAATGCTCGCATGAAATAGGAGAATGTTGGGAGGCTCGCGGGTTAAACAAGAACAATCAGGATCAGGTGAACGATGCTTGCTGGAAGGAGGCTAAAAAGTGTCCCAAGGTGTGCAAGGATGAATACTTTAGCCGTCGCAAAGCGGGAATGAGTTCGGCCATGGCCGATCCGTTGTTCAGGGGGAGAAGAGGTGAGGATACCTCCTGCATACCCGGTGTGGATAAACGGACGCACCCGACGGGGAAGGTCAAAGCCAACGACAGTGTGGTACGGGTGGCCGTGACGATTGGCGGGCAACCGGCTAAGGCGGAAGTCACTGCTATTCCGGTGGATGCTCAGGGGAATGAGGAAAAGAGAACAACGAGCAGTCCGAATTACTCGAAAGGCAATGCCTATAACAAATTGTTCGCACCTATATTGTTGTATCTCCCTGCAGGGCGATACCGGTTGACGGTATTGTCTCCGGATCGTTTCTATCATCGTGATCGTGCATTCCCAAAGCAAACGGAGTTAATCACCGTTAAAACAGGACAAACCTTGAACAAGGTCTTTGCTTTCGGGCAGGGACGTCTGGTTGTAAAGGCACAGGACAAGGATGGTTCGCCAGTCGCCGCGACAGTGGAGTTCAAACGATCTGATTTTAGACAATATGTTAGCTTTACCGAGCGGGTACCGTTGGATCGGCCTCTGCTTGCCGGAAAGTACAGGCTTGTCGTCACGCAAAGTAAGACCCGCAGGAAAAAGGCGTTCGACATTGAAATCAAAGCAGGCAATACGGTAACGAAAACGATTACTTTTATGGCGGAAACTTCGCGTTGAAAAAATTATTTGGCTCCAAACCCCAGGAAATGAGGATGATACAAAAGCTGAAGGTGATTGTTTGCACCATGATATGTTACATGGTTGGCGTGGTTTCTATAGCCGTTGCACAGGAGAAGATGCCGGATTTGATGCCGGTGGTGGTCAATGCCAACCAGGGAAGCATAGAAATTCGCAATATCGGTAAGGCGAGGGCGAAACCCAGTCAGGTGATTATTGTCTGTTCGAGGTTTGATTCAACCACACCAAGCACGCCCTGTGCGATCGGGTTGCATTTACCCGCTTATACCAAGAAATGGAATATGCTGTCCTATGATGTTCCAACATTACTCCCCGGCGCCAGCTATGCTTTGCATCTGTTCGCTCCCGATGCCCTGCCGCGTAAAGCAGGCAATTATGCGATGAAAATAACTGTCGATCCGGGCAAACGCATTGCGGAATCGAACGAATCAAACAATTACACGCGTCTGGATACGGTCATCAAGATGGAAGCCTCATTCAAACCGGCTTCGGGATCAAAACTACAGGCAAAAATGCTCGATCTGATTGCGGTGGCGAGTGATCCATTTTTTGGTATTTTTTATGTCGAAAACAAGGGGGATGCCGCAGCAGTGGCAAGTAAACTGGTGATGACCTGCACGCAGGGCAAGCAAAACGGCAGATGCCCGACCAGCCCCGAAATGGAACGGTTATATGATGGCAAACTGG
>CAYYLL010000007.1:0-62640 GCA_964472525.1 uncultured Thioalkalispiraceae bacterium
TTTGCAAATAGTAGCAGATCTTCAATCCCGTCTTGATTAAAATCACCACGAGCAATAAGCAAGACCTCTTGATATCCACTTCCATTAACCAAGGTATACTTAGCCTGATACTCGCCTTTCTTTGACTCAAATTTTACCGCCTGCACCTGGGCCCAGCTCACAATCTTTTTATTTTGGACAATATCTTGCCATTCGGAACTTGAGGTGATGAATGCCAAGTTTTTAGGTGCTTGTCGAGGGAAATTGGCATCCAACTTAAAGCCGGACAAGGCGCTGTATTGGGCTGGGCGAGCGTTAGCAATGGATTCAGTGGCTACACACATCGCAGACATTTCCGCGTAAGGGGAAACGTCACCGCCACGAATAGTTTGCAACTGAGCGATATCTGGCAGAATTTGATTACACCGATCTGCGGTGATCACCTGCTGCGTTTGTACATTGATAAGTTTAAATAGCCCATACCAAGGTTTATCTAATAAAGCCTGTATATTGCTTTGATCATGCACCAGAGTCTTTTTCGCCAATAGATCTGCCATTCTAAAGCCTGGAAACCATTTGACCGGGTAGCCTCCCCCCGCCATCGACAAGTTGCCCTTATATGTGCAGGCCACCATAAACACTATGCTTAATAATAAGATGCTGTTTTTAAGATTCATTGGTCAATACTCCGTTTATGTTTATGGGGTAGCCTGTACACTTTCCTTTGCACTGGATACCTGCTTGGCCTCTTTGGCCGCAGCCTCGAATAACGCTTTAACATAGTTATTGCGAGCCTCAGAAATTGGAGGTTTCCGATGTGACTGGTTTGCCGCCCCTGCCCAATTTTTTGCCTTTACCGCTTTATTTAACTTAGGATATTCTCCTTGTAAGTTCGGCATCCCCAAGTTAAAAATCATATCGAATAAGGCCAGCTGTACCTCGGTTGGGTAGTTGTCGAAGTCAGGATAGATCCTTGTTAACTCTTGATAAAATTTGTTGATATGTTGATTGGTGAGTCTATTCACCTCGGGAACCATCATAATTAATTTAGTATATTTTTTATAATAAGAAGCCAGTGCATTGGATTGTCGTTGTTTTTGAACCGCCTCATAATCGGTTTTAATCTGCGCCCTAGTCGCTCTCGCCCCCGTTTTTAACACGACTAAATTCAGTCTCTGCGCCGCTTTCAGGCTAGGGATTAGATGGCCCACGCCAATGGTTATGTTTCCATCTATGTCGAGGTACATATGAGCGATATTATCTTCATATTTTTCGAGTTTAGTGCGAAGAATCGATTTTTCGGTACCGGTCAGCATCTTGATTTATCCATTTAATTGATTAATTGGTAGAAAAAACAAACACATTATTCGCTATTCAGTCCTGTAGCCGATTACAGGGGTTTAGCTTTGGTCAAGTCGTATCCCACACGCTGCGGCACGCCAGACTTATTGCTGGAATCATAGTCTTTATAGCTCACCAAAATACTGGAGAAACTCAAGTGAATGGTTTCTTCTGTCACCCGGGTACTAGCAACAAACTCATAACGGCTGACCAAACAATTTTCCAGGGTGTAGTTCATAAATTCCACCAGTTTGTTATTGCCGGTGCGCACAAACTTAATCACCACCTTTTTACCAGAAGAGCCGCTGACCGACTCTTTAAAAAGGCTGCTGGCGGAACTGTCGATGGTTTTGGTTAAACTGATTTCACTTAATAAGGGGCGGCTGAACTCACGGTTGCTGAGGTTACCCGGCTCCATCGAAATACCCCGGAGGATGCCAAAGTCTACCGTCTGCACAGCAATATGGTCTTGATATCCGTCTGCGGTGACATTGCCTTTAATGCCTTGATAGTCGATATAAATTGCCATTATGTTAGTCCTTTTTCTGGCTTTTAAATACATGTGCCTGGCACAAAAGAGTTTTGATTTGTTAATGTTTGTAACATCAAATTAACCAGATACGCTGCTTTTTTCAATACCTAAACACCAAATTCAACCATCACTTACAAAAACCATAACAATTAATTCCACTTTTGTGATAAAGATCACAATAGCCATTCGCCATTGCTCAACTAACCAAACACTCGTCTTGAATATAGAGAGTTTAGCGCAAGACTAGCAGGATTCACCAGAACTGAAAAACGTCTGTTTTCTCACAATAACCGAGAATCTTGAATTTTGAGGAGCTGTTGATCTTTCAGATATCAGGCTGATTGTAAGAAAATCCCGCCAAAAAAAATCCCGCTAAAAAGCGGGATTTCACCAAGTTAAGCTCTTAACTTAACTTTTTCGTCTAGCCAAACCAAAACCAAGCAAGCCCAACAGACCGGCTAAGAATAAGTAAAAAGACGATGACTCTGGTACGCTCGTTGTGCAACTGCTGTCCTGATTGATTGAGAAATTACCAAAGCCCCAAAGTAACGGGTCAATCGTAACCGAAGCAAGTGAAGTACAACTCCCCTGGCTGGATTTATCAACGTAAACTCCAAAACCCGGTGTATTGGCCTTGTTAACAGCAAACCAGCTTTTGCTGATGCCTGACCCGGTAAACTCCTCTGCGGAAAGCCATGCATTAACACCACCAACTGGCAAGTCGGCACCCACATTAAAAGAAAATGCACGTGTATTTTCTGGCAACATAATCGTAACTAAATGCAGGGAGGTAGTAAAAATATCATAATCATTGGCTTCGCCATTTTGCCACCAACTTGTATTATTACTGGCCAGTCGACGTCCCATAGTGACAGAGGCTCCATATCGGTCGATAAAACTTAGCGTGCCACTAATGGGGGAACCAATACTAGTCGTGGTTCCACCTACACCGTTAGTAATGTCAAAATCAGTCATCGCAAAACCGCCAAGGGTTGTTGGCGTTGCCGTACCGGAAGCATATTGTTCCAGAGTAGCCGCTTGCGCACCGGACACGAGACCTAATAATAAAAGACCTGCTGGTAGAATTTTCATTTTTATCACCTTTAATTCTTAGAAATACTTATATTAAAGTGAATATTACACCCTTTTCCTTCAATGCCACATCACACAAACGGGTTAACAATTGGCCAACCATTAATAGAATGGGTTAACCCATTTTTTATCGGAAAAATCATATTGTTATAAAATTAAAGTCCGAGTCGCTAAATTAAGGAAGAACAATACCTCTAATTTGGGCTGCGGCATGGCTTTTTATTCATATTCTGTGTACTTAGCAGCACTTCCCTGACATTGTTCCACTGGGTATTTTGCTGCATTGCGCTTAATTTTTTCTTCCACTACGGCATCGAGATCCACCCCGAGTCGGTCGGCTAACCGTACTAAATAAATAAACACATCAGCCACTTCATATTGCACCTCATCAAACGCTTTTGCACTCAAATTTTCACTTTGTTCTTCGGTAAGCCATTGGAAATGCTCCATTAATTCAGCAACTTCCACATTCATAGCCATCACTAAATTTTTGGGAGCATGGAAGCCTTGCCAGTCCCGTTCTTCGGCAAAATTGTGAAGCTGTTTCTTGAGTGCATTTAAATCCATAGCGTTATTGTCCTTAAAATATACATAACAAACAAGGCTTGTGCTCATTACGCGCAATGACCGATCTATTAGAAACGACTGACTCTAAAATAATATCGATTCTTACGCTGTTAAAATCAAAGAAAGCCCGAAACGGGCTTTCTATTTTTGTGCGATGATGGAAATTTAACGTAAAACAATATTACGGCTAACATCACTAATGCGTTTGTTAAGATCAAGTGTTAACCACTCGTTAAACGCTAACATCTGCGTCGTTCCATCGAGATATTCAATGATAATACGTTCAACTTTTTCTTCAAAATATGAAAGCATTTTCACTTTAATGAGTTTGCCTGTACTTTTTACATACCATTCACCAACAACCGGTGTGTACGAAGTAAACATAAAATTCTCCCCTGCACTGCGTGAAATTTTTGGCTTTTTTAATTTCTTGGTTCAGTAACAGGAGTCTATTTTAACAAATACTTTTAGCTTGCGGCATATTGACAAGCTAAAATTTTGCAGGATGCGAGCATATAATCATTTGATTAAATATTGCGAATACAGAGACTTAGATGTGAGCGAACACTCACATCTAAAAATTAAGTTGTGATAAAAATAATTAACACGTCACTAAGCTTATTCGTCTGTCACACAACCTTCAGAAGCATTTTTTACCAACTTGATATATTTAAACAAGGTGCCACGAGTTGTTTTATACGCTGGCATACTCCATTGGCTGCGGCGTGCGGCCATTTCGGCTTCATCAACATCCACATTCAGCACTAATTTATCGGCATCAACGGTAATCACATCGCCATTTTTGATTAATGCAATGGGCCCACCTTCCTGTGCTTCTGGCACGACATGACCAATAATAAAGCCGTGCGAACCACCGGAAAAACGGCCATCGGTTATCATTGCCACATCACTGCCTAAACCAGCACCCATAATGGCCGAGGTCGGGGTGAGCATTTCCGGCATACCGGGCCCCCCTTTGGGGCCTTCGTAACGGATCACAATCACATCACCTTTTACAATATTGCCGTCTTCCAGTGCTTTGAGCATATCTTCTTCTGCATCGTACACTTTGGCCGGGCCGTTAAAGGTTAAGCCTTCTTTGCCGGTAATTTTTGCAACCGAACCACCGGGGGCAAGGTTACCACGCAAAATACGAATATGGCCCGACTCTTTAATCGGTTTTTCCAAAGACATAATGATCTTCTGGCCACCTTTTAAACTGGGTAAATTTTTTAAGTTTTCGGTAATCGTTCGACCGGTCACCGTCATACAATCACCTATCAATAAGCCTTTATCCAATAAATATTTCATGACCGCCGGGATCCCACCGATATCCTGTAAATCTTCCATTACATATTTGCCACTGGGTTTTAAGTCGGCAATAAACGGAATACGGTCACTGACCGCCTGAACGTCATCAATCGTCAGTTCAACATCCACCGCTTTCGCCATAGCAATAAGATGTAATACCGCATTGGTTGAACCACCTAAGGCCATGACGATGACTAGCGCATTTTCAAATGCGTCACGCGTCATAATGTCGCGAGGACAAATATTTTTAGCTAATAAATTTTTGATTGCTGCGCCCGCGTTTAAACATTCCTGTAACTTGCCGGGATCTTCAGCTGGCGTAGACGAACTATATGGCAGGCTCATGCCCATCGCTTCAATCGCCGAAGCCATGGTATTAGCGGTATACATTCCCCCACAGGCACCGGCACCCGGGCAACTATGGCGCACAATACTTTGACGTTCTTCATCGCTAATCCGTCCGGCAATATATTCACCGTAACTCTGGAAGGCCGACACAATATCGAGTGTTTTTTCGTGATAATGCCCGGCACGAATCGTTCCGCCATAAACCATCAACGAAGGACGATTCAACCGCCCCATGGCAATCAATACCCCCGGCATATTCTTATCACAACCGGGAATAGAAATATTGGCATCATACCACTGTGCGTTCATTACCGTTTCCACTGAGTCCGCAATCAAATCACGAGACTGTAACGAATAGCTCATGCCATCGGTGCCCATCGAAATACCGTCACTGACACCAATGGTATTAAAACGCATTCCCACCAAACCGGCTGCCTCCACGCCCTCTTTAACTTTGGTCGCCAAATCATTTAAGTGCATATTGCAGCTATTGCCGTCATACCAAACGCTGGAAATACCCACTTCGGCCTTATTCATATCCTCTTCAGTTAACCCCGTTCCGTACAGCATGGCTTGCGACGCACCTTGCGATTTTTGTTGGGTTATTTTGGCACTGATTTTATTGAGTTGTGGGGCTGATTTTTTGGGGGCCGACATAGTGTGGGTTTCCTTAAAGTCTCATACAATATTTTCAAAGGACAAAGTATAAACATTTTGCCCTTTTGCTTCACTACTTCATTTAATGAATCTACCATCAGTTTGTTTTATCCAGTCTTAAAATAATTTTGCGAATCCCGTTAACAGTGCAACTGAAGTCAGTAAAATAAAATAAAATCGGAAATATTCCCTGTTGGCAATTCGCTGCCAGCCAAATATTAGCAGCAGCCCAGTAAACAACATGCCGAAACCAAACAAGCAAAGTAATAAATTCTCTGCAATACCTAACTTTAAAGTGATGGCGTAGCCAATAAAAACAGCAATTGAGGACAATCCCATATAAACAAACAAGTGGCCATAAATAATGCGCTGCCCTGCACCCAGTTTTTTCCCCAAAGTATGGCTTTCCATCAAGTCAAAATATAACCACCACAAAGTGGCTATAAGTATAAAACCAACAACAGCCGCAGCCACTGTAGAGGTTGACCAAACTGCCTCCGTTAAATTCGTGGCCAACATGATAACGGACTCACCCAACAGGATAATGGTGAGTAAGCCATAACGCTCTGGAAGGTGATGCGACTTAACGGGTATTGCTTTAAGGGCACGTCTGCTCAATAGTGGTGTAATGATTTCGATACCAATACCAAGATAAAGCACCAGATAACGGTATGGGGGCTCAAATAATAATGAAAATGATGCAACCGTGAGGCCCGTCAAAAAACCGAAGCACAGCCGTTTGGCAATAGGCGTAGCAGCCGAATTTTTTCTTGCTGCATTCCAGTACATCACCACCAAAATCAGCCTGATTACCACATAAAATAGCAAATAGCCGTGATAATACGAATCAAAATCAGTATTTATAAATGACGTCCAGAAGACAACGGCCAACATAGTGAATAAAGTCAATATTCGCTGCGTGGTATCTTCAGTGTCAAAGCGGGTGGCAAATAAAGTGTAGCCGGTCCATGTCCACCAGATTGGAACCATCACCAGAATAAAGGTGGCATATTGGCCTGCCCCAATATGCCCCCCATGCGCCAAAATATGCGTTGCCTTTGATACAGCGTAGACAAAGATCAGATCAAATAACAGCTCCAGCCAGTTTGCTTTTTTTATTATTTCATTGGTCATCATTTAGAACATTAAGACTCTGTGGTAAAACCAATCTTGCTGTGGGTTCCATCACAATAAGGTTTGTTCTTCGAATGGCCACATCGACACAAATGAACTTGCTGCACCCGGTTCACCGTATGGCCTGTGCCTGCGCAGATTTCCAGATTACCATCAAGTTGTACCGGCCCGTCTTTAAGCAGCTTTATAACGACAAGCCCTGTTTGGCTCTCTGGAACCGGCGAGTCTACAACGCTAACTTCACCTGTGGCCATAAACCCAATATCAACATGGGAGCCATCGCAGTAGGGTTTGTTTTTTGAAGCACCGCAACGGCACAGGGTCATTTTTTGCGACGCACACGCTTCATCACCCAACTGAATGTCGGCATTCAGTGCATAAGGCCCATTTTCACGAATATAAAGTGTATTTACCAACGGTTTACGTTGTGTCTGGCCCGTTTCCTCATAACGAATGGCCCCTGAGGGACAGTTATCTGCAATCGCCCGTAACTCACCAGAGCTGGCATTTTCAGGATGAATCCACTCTCCTTTCACGTCAGGTACAAATACATCGGGTCGATTCAGCACACAATTACGTGAATGAATACATTTCTCACCATCAAAAAAGAGATTACCGTCTTTTGCTTTATGTATTTCTATACTCATTATTTTATCTCCTTATCTTTATTCTTGCTCGCTTATAAAACCCGTAAAGTATTCTTACGGGTTTATCTCTGGGCCAGGATCAATCCAGCTCAATCCAGCTCAATCCATTTCGGGCATTTCAATAATAATAAAATGCGCATGCTCGTCGGTGGCAGAAAACACCAGTTCCACAGGCCCTACAACTTCTAATGAATCACGCTCATTCAATGTGACCTGATCTTTAATATCAACACGTCCTTCAAAGTTATTGATATAAGCCTGACGTCCCGCTTGCAGAGTGTAACTAACCTGCGCCTGTTTTTCCGTCAGTTCGGACACAAACATGTTTACATCCTGATTGAGATGTAACGCTACCTGTTCCTGATTGGACGGATTACCAACAATCTGCAATAGCTTGTTACGCCGTTCATCAGGCTCAAATTTGTGATTCTCATAACGTACCGGCAAACCATTTTTTGGTGGAAGAATCCAGATTTGCAGAAAACGTGTCCACTCATCCTGCTGATTCAACTCCGAATGCCAAACACCGGCACCGGCTGTCACCGTTTGCACATGGCCACGCTCCAGAGTGTCTTCCACACCGGTTGCACTGTCCCAATGGGTCAATTTGCCTTTAACCACGTAACTGACAATTTCCATTTCCTGATGAGGATGCTTGCCAAAACCTTCACGTGGCTTAACATCATCATCATTGAGCACACGCAGCACACCAAAACGCACATTGTCTGGATTATGGTAATTGGCAAATGAAAAATGAAAATACGTGTTTGCCGGATGAAGCCTGCTTGCGGGCAGATAATGCAGCTCCTCAGAGCTAATTTTTCGATAGTGCTGTTGCATAACTTACCCCTAGGTTGATTTAATGGAGTGTATATGATAATTGTTTAACCTGAGGTAATAAATATGGCTTTATGCAAATGATAGTTACGATAAATGCAACAATATAACTTAATCGCTCTACACAGTTTTATGGCCGTGGTTGAGGCGGGCAGCTTCAAATACGCAGCCGAAAAACTGGATGCGAGTACTGCGGCTGTTAGTCGTCGAGTCTCTAGTCTGGAAAAGGCACTGGGGATTCGATTGTTAAACCGAACCACTCGGCAAATTGACCTGACTGACGCGGGAAAGCAATTCTATGATGATCTACAGAATATTTTTTGCTCATTGGATGAAGCCGAAGAACGGCTACAGCAAGATAATAAAACGGTTAAAGGGCACTTACGTATCGCCGCGCCGTTAAGTTTTGGAACAATGTGTGTGGCACCGGTACTGCCTGATTTTATGAAACGCTACCCGGAGCTTCAAGTGCAGCTGCAACTTGAAGATCGCCTTACAGATATTGTGTCTGAAGGGATCGATATCGCAATCAGAATCGGGATAGCCGAAGACTCATCGCTCGTGGCAAGCTGTATTGCGTCTATTCCAAGAGTCTTTTGTGCTTCACCAACCTATTTAGAGCAGCATGGTGAACCTGAAAGCCCGTCTGATCTGGTCAGCCATAACTGTCTGCATTACAACCACATTAGCATGAAAGAGGAATGGAGTTACTTGAAAACAGGAAAAATGCACAAATTTGATGTCAGCGGAACCCTCTCCACTAACAATGGTGAGGTATTAAGAGATGCTGCCATAGGTGGTATTGGTATCACTTTGCTACCAACATTTATTGTCGCTAATGCGCTACAAACAGGCACCCTTAAGTCTATTTTAACGCAATATTGTCCAAAACCCTTTGGACTGTACGCAGTAAGGCCATCCCGCCAATTCACCCCCGCTAGGATAAAACAACTGATAGAATATCTTAAAGAAGTGTTTGAAAATGATGCTGCTCTTAGCTAACGATAACCACAATGAATAAAGGGCTATCTCTAGCCCACCTCCCGTAGAAAATATGTTTTTAGTCGGGATGTGACTCACTCTACAAATAACACTTCATCTATACGCAAACCGTGCCGATATGCTAATGTTAGGACGGTGTGTTACTTATTTGTATTTTTTTGTAATTCAATGAGTTAACTCAATTTAGCTAGAAACTAGTTTAATAACTGTTGGCATAATTCATGAATGATCAATAAGATGCAGCTCAAAACACTCAAAATCAGCCCAATATTGACGCTCTCCGTTCTACCATCGGTCGCGTTACTTTTGGCTATATTGACTCTTTTGGGGCTTATTTCTATTCCAAAATCAGCTTTTGCTTATTCTGACGCACAAAAAATTATTACCCAACGCTACCAGTATGAAGCGGCGCAACGTGCCTTACGCCTCGGTCATCGTAAAACATACCGACAGTTAGAACAAAAACTGCGTCATTACCCTCTGTATCCCTATTTAAAACTCAATGAATACACACGTCGTCTGTCTCATCTATCCGTCAGTAAGATCAAGAATTTTATTAATGAAAATGCGGGCACACCGGTTTCTATCCGACTGCGTCATCGTTGGCTTAAGAATTTGGCACGTCGCGGCCGTTGGCAAATATTTATTAATAATTACTACCCTAATAACAACCAACGCATGCAGTGTTATTTTGCTCAAGCATTACTCAAAACCAAACAAACAGCCAGTGCCTACGCCGTTCTTGAGGGGCTTTGGTTAACTAATAAATCATTGCCCAAACAATGCAGTAGCTCTATTCGTCAGTGGTACAAATCGGGGCAACTCAGTAATACGCTTATCTGGCAACGCATCCACCTTACCATGCGTGCAGGGCACTCACGGCTCGCACGTTATCTGGCACGCAATTACCTACCAAAAAATGAACGATTCTGGGTTAATATGTGGTCGAAAATCCGTCGCAACCCAGAATATATTGTTAAAGCACACGCCTATTTCCCTGAAAAAGCGCGACCTAAAATGCTCCGTTGGATGATAGCCGATGGTTTGTCACGTATGGCGCTCAAAAATCCACTACAAGCAGCTAAACTGTGGCAACCGTTACTCGAAGCTTACAATTTTAAAACAGAAGAACGTGAACGTATTTTACGTCGGCTGTCCATAGCCTTGCTAAAAGAGGATACCGATGAAGCACGTAATTGGATAGCAAAACTGGATATTCATCTTGTCGATGACAAGCTAAGCAGTTGGCATGTGATGACGGCTATCCAAGATCAAGACTGGCCATCCGCTCTCGACTGGATTAACCGACTCTCACCCGCGTTACAACAGGAACCCAAATGGTTTTACTGGCGCGCACGCGCATTGGAAGCGGTCGGTGAACTTGATGAGGCACGCAGTTATTATCTGCTCAATACCGATTCGCGTAATTACTATGGGTTTTTGGCCGCAGATCGTATTGGTCAGGTCTATCGACTTAGCCATCGTCCTGTTCGTTATAACAGCCGTACAATAAATAAACTTGAGAAAATTCCAGCCATTTTGCGCGCACGGGAACTGCTTGCTCTTAAACGTCCCGCTGATGCACGACGTGAATGGAATTATGCCGTTGCACGAATGAGCCAACCTCAAATGCTAGCTGCAGCAAGACTCGCGGCTGAATGGCAATGGCCTGATCGCGCCATTCAGGCCCTCGCTCAAGCCAAATACTGGGATGATCTGGAACTCCGTTTCCCGTTAACGCATCAAGCATTAGTGGTTAAACAATCACAAAAACAAAACATTAACCCAGCTTGGATCTTCGCCGTTATCCGTCAGGAAAGTGCCTTTACACCCGATGCGAAATCGGGAGCAGGTGCCCTAGGCTTAATGCAGCTTATGCCAAGAACCGCCCGACAAATTGCCCGCCGTTTACGCGTCCATATGCGTAGCACTCGAAAGGCATTACTCAATATCACCACCAATGTTCGTCTTGGCGTGGGTTACTTAAAACGTATTTCTGACCGTTACAACGGCCATCCAGTATTAGCAACAGCAGCTTATAATGCGGGGACTTCACGGGTAAAATCTTGGCTACCTGAAGCTGGCACCAGTGTACCGGCCGACCTCTGGGTAGAAATGATACCCTTTAATGAAACACGCAATTATCTTAAGCGAGTACTTACTTACACGGTAATCTATGAAAAACGTCTGGGGTTGCCTTCATCCACGTTACTCGAACGGATGCTCCCGATTGCGCATGACCTCACTATAGCCAAACAACGCGCGGCTAAAGTCCCCGCCTCTTAAGGCCGACCACTTCACATAACTCACCATCACCGGCAATTATTCTGCCAATATCATGCTTGGCTCACAAAAATAAATTTAAATTTTCGGCAATTTGGTCGATACTTAACATATGTCACACCGCTATTTCTGCTGCCCCCAATCAGTCTAAAATGGCTACACCCACCCTCATCATTTGGAGGTCATAATGATGTTATTTTTTGTAATTGGTCTTTCTGTTAGTGCCATCATGGGCTACATCTTCTTTAAACTTGGTTTTCATCTTGGCAACCAAATGGGTCAGACTCAACATGTACGCGAACACCTTGAAAAGACACGTTCACAACGGCAAACCATTTCATCACAACAAGTGGGTTAAGCACTTAAATTTCAAAATAAACGAAGCTCCAATCGATTAAATATTGTCTATACTATGAGGAATTAAAAGAGATCTTAAAATAATAAATCTCTGGCCACTTCAGGCAAAGGGCAATAAATGCGTTCAATTATGGTATTGAACCCGAAAGGGGGCAGTGGCAAAAGCACAATAGCGGCTAATCTCGCAGCTTATTTGGCAAACTGGGGAGTGCGGGTTGCTCTAGCCGATTATGATGCCCAACAAACAAGCCTCGCTTGGTTACAAAGCCGGCCACCCGACAAACCTTATATATATGGTACAAAGCCGATAGATGGACAGCTTTCATTGCCGCCCGACATTGAATATCTTGTTATGGATACGCCAGCCGCCCTAAATCATAAAGAATTACCTAAATGGCTGGCACAGGCAGATACCATATTAATCCCGGTGCTACCTTCCCCCATTGATATTCGCACGGCAAGCCATCTTATCTACCAACTAATGCTAAAATTTCGCACCACCACCCACGATAAACACATTGGGCTTGTGGCAAACCGTGTTCGATTACGCAGCAACGTTTATCAGACACTATTACGTTTTACTAATCAGGTAAATATCCCCTTACTCACAACATTAAAGGATTCGGTAAATTATTTACACGGAATGGAGCAAGGCTTAAGTATTTTTGACATGCGCAGCCAGTCTGCCCGCGCTGATATTGAGCAATGGATACCACTCACACAGTGGTTACATGATTTTGATTAAATTTAGAGCAACAACTTACACTCGAAACAACTCATTACGACAATATATAATTGGTTTTTCGCAATAACAAATCGACCAAAGCATAAACATTGTCAGGCGTTTTACCAACGCTATACGTTCTGTTTGTATAGAACTGCCCCCAACTTTTATCCACTTCAATAGAATGCATGTATTGAACAAAAGCATCTAAATTATTACCTGCTTGCAAAAAAACTTCCGCCGGAATAGCTTTTGCCTTTTCACGCTTCACCCGCGTCATCGGCTTTTGCTTTACTCGACGCGTTAATTTATCGACTTTACTACTGAGTTTATTTAATATAACAAATACATCTTCAGGTTTCTTGTTTTTAAAAACAACTAACTTTTCTGCTTTAACCTTTCCTAATAAACTACGTTTATGCGTTTTCACGTAATGCAGTAATGCTACATTATAATTTTCCAATAATGCATAGACTTGGCTTGGAGTCACTACACCATAAAGATTAGAATAACCATGTATCTTATTATTATCCTGTTTCGCTACAACATGACTTGATAAAAAAGAAAACGAAATTATCAACACTACGATATAATAACCAAATAATTTTTTCGAGATATTATAACTACACATATACAAACTCCTGTTTTAACAATATTATTCTACGCCAGCATGATCACTAACAGTATCAACATCATTATCATCTGCCACTTCCGACAACATCTTAAGATCACTCATTGATAAAACACTCTCCATGTCGAGCAATATAACAAATTGTTCATCAATTTTTCCAAGTCCGGTTACAAAATCCGTGCGGATATTTCCACCAAAGGTTGGGGTATTATCAATATCAGAATTTTTAAGATCAATCACACGACTTACCGCATCCACGATAACGCCAATATCCATTGCACTATCACCATAATGCATTTCAACAATGATAATACAGGCATAGCGCGAAAAATTAGCTTCGCCTTGTTGCATACGTTTGGCTAAATCAATAACCGGAACCGCTCGACCGCGTAGATTGATAACTCCACAAATAAAATCCGGCATCATTGGCATTGCGGTAACTTCGCCATATTCAAATATTTCACGAACAGCCATAATATTAACGGCATACAATTCTTTGCCTAACTGGAATGTTAAATACTTCATCACCGCGTCATTGTCTATCTGTGCTGCCTGACCAACTTCAACTTTTGCTAAATTCATTACATTACCCTCCAGCCCATTGGGCTTTAATACTTTATCGACACTTAACAAAAAAATTTAATGTTTCATCACACTACCAAACTGCATAATACTTTCTGCAATATCTTGTAATGGCAACGTTTCATCGACACCACCGTGTTTAATTGCTTCTTTCGGCATACCAAAAACCACACAAGTATCTTCATTCTGAGCCACTGTTTTAGAACCCACATCGTGCATTTCTTTCATACCGGATGCACCGTCATCCCCCATGCCTGTCATAATAATACCTAATGCATTTTTACCTGCCGCCTGAGAAGCTGAACGAAACAACACATTGACAGACGGCCGGTGCCGACTTACCAATGGACCATCTTTAACATCAACACTGTATTGCGCACCCATTCGTTTTAACAACATATGTTTACCGCCGGGAGCAATTAAAACATGTCCAGGAAGAACACGGTCTCCCTGTTCTGCTTCTTTTATATTGACCGCCGAAACATTATTAAGACGCTGCGCAAATTGAGCGGTAAATTTTTCAGGCATATGTTGAACAACAACAATCCCCGGAGCCGTTTTGGGCAAAGCCGATAGTACATATTCAAGTGCCTGTGTTCCCCCTGTAGACGTACCCATAACAACAATTTTTTGCGTTGTCTCCGCCATTGCCCGGTTATGCGTTGCAGCAGGAATAACCGAATCGGCGGTTAACTTGGGTGCTGGGTGCTTTATTTTGACGGGTGGCAATCTGATTTTTTTCAGATTAGCTTTTGCAGCACCTTTAATTGTATCAATAACCATTAAAGATTCTTCTTCAAGATAACCCTTAACACTCACTTTTGGTTTTGAAATAAATCCAATCGCACCCGCATCCATTGCTTGCATCGATGTGTCTGAACCCGCAAGCGTTAGCGTCGAACACATAACAACCGGGATAGGATTTTCTTCCATTATTTTTTTCAAAAAAGTAATGCCATCCATGCGTGGCATTTCAACATCGAGCACAATCACATCAGGACGTTCTTTTTTAATATGCGCCATTGCAAATATTGGGTCAATGACAGCAGCAGATAATACCAACGATGGATCTGACGCAATAATTTTTGTCATTACCTGACGGATAACCGCAGAATCATCAACAACCATAACCTTTATTTTACCCATGCAATATAGCCTTATTTCCTTCTTCAATATCAATCGCTTTAAGATTAATGTCGCCAGTTATAAGATTTAACTTTATCTTCCGATAAAAATTCCCACCTGTATCCTGACCCCGAATTATAAACTTTTCCTTAAGTAATATTTTTCTTGATGCTTCTATATTTCTCTGCCCTATACTATTTTTAGACTGAATAGTATTTACAAACATTGCACCACCACCGTAAATATAGGTTTGATAATCCTGAGGCCGTGTATTAATCTTATAAATACAACGAATAAAGTTAGCAATTGCGCAATTCGCATATTTATTACTACAGTCTTTTAAACCTGGCTCTGGAAGCATAATATGACACATGCCACCCACCTTTATTTTCGGATGCCACACCACAATCGCAACACAGGATCCCAATAAAGTTGATACTGACTTCACATCACTTCCAAAATAAAACTCACCTTCAATGATATAATGTTCTTTATTCATTTATTATTTCAATCTATAAATAGCAGGCTGCACACATTTAAAACGATCACTAATGCTCGACAATGTTTCAGAATGGCTAATAAACAAATAACCATTTGGTTTAAGTTTATTTGCCATCCGTGCAACCAATTTTTTCCGAGTTTCTCTGTCAAAATAAATCATTACATTTCGTAATACAATCAGGTCAAAGGGACCACTACATTTCCATTCACTGTTCAGGTTCAATTGCTGAAAATCTATTTTTGACCGGATAGCTTTACACAACATAAAGAAGTCTGAATATTGAGCTTGGCCTTGCAAACAATATTCACGCAAATAATTTCTGGGAATTTTTTCTGTTACCGACATTAGGTAAAGGCCACGCTTTGCTGTATCCAATATTTGCTGATTTAAATCAGTTGCTAGAATATCCCAATTGGCATTAATTCCAAGCTTGTCGGCTAACAACATAGCAAGAGAATAAGGTTCTTCACCAGACGAACAAGCTGCACTCCATATTTTAAAGTCATTAATTTTTTTTAAGTCTTTAATTACTGTATCTGCAACAAAATCAAAATGCTTTTGTTCACGATAAAAATAAGTTTCATTGGTTGTTAACAGATCCACCAACATCTGCATTTCGGTACCATCGGCACTACGATGAATTAAATCATAATATTCACTAAAATTACGTAACCGATAATGCCGTAAACGTTTTGTAAGCCGGCCTTGTACTAAACCTCTTTTGGTCTCGGCCATTGAAATACCTGCTTTGTCATAAATTAATTTACGAAACAGGTTGAATTCCTTCTCTGTTATTTGAAAGTTATCAACAATCGCAGGTTTAGCTATACTCATCATTGGTTTTACATTATCGACAATTGCAGTACGAACAATACTCATATCATGCAAAAAGACCGACTTTAAGGTCAGAGAACCAGTTAATAAAACGTTTTACATCTTCACCCTGATAAATGGCTCCATGTTGTGGACACAACATATCAATATCCATATTGGATGCACGCACACACCAATCCTGCTTAGCCTCATTTGATCCCATCCAACGTCGATGAAAATTTTCTGCATACTTAATATGTTTACTAAAGTCTGTTACATAAATTTCGTTCTGATCATGCGGCAACATTGCAGCTCCAACATCACCAGTAAATAATATTTTTGCTTTTTTATCATACATATGAAAATTACCTGACGAATGCAGATAATGTGCAGGCATCGCAAAGAGTTTTAGCCCGTAAAAATCTATATTTTCACCATCATCTGGCAAATTAATAAATGTTTTATCAGTACCACCAAAATGGGTCACAAATGAACCCCATAACCAACTTAAATAACACTTAAGTTCAGGATTAACTTCTAGCCAGAAATCCAAAGACGAAATAACATCGGGGTCTTGATGCGAGGCAAACAGAACTTTAATATCTTCTGGATTAAAATGTTCACTAATAGCAGAGAATACAGAAGCAAAAACTTCTTGCCCCCCCGGCTCCAACAACATTGCATTTCCGTTATTGATAACAAGATACTCATTCGTATCAATAACATAATTTTTTTTATCTGGGTCACGTGCGATTATGGCCCATTTGTGTTCACCGCTTTCATAAATATATTGAACTGTTTTCATTTATATTTCCCTTTTTTAATTAAGCCGCAATTTTCTGCCGCATTCCTTTCACAATCATGTCAATCTCTTCCAGATTTGATTCAATTCTAGCTGAAATATCCACTAATACATCCGTATAGTCTTCTGCCTGCATGGCCTCCACTTTTGACAATACAACAAGGTTTTGGCCTATTCTTGTTAAATCATTAATACGTACCAATTCGATACGAATAACCTCTCGCATTTCATCAAACAAACTCGCAATACTGTCACTGTCATATTTATAATAATGACGTAAATTAGCAATCAATTTTGAGTTTGACGTTTTTATCATTTGTAATGCTAGTCGCATTTTTTTCTTTCGTTTCATAGTTTTGCTGCCATCAGCAATTTTATAAGTCATCGCCGAGCATTTACCGGACAGTATGTGCATACGTTCATCCATTTGGCGACTGAATTTACGTAGTTCGGTAGTAACCCGTGTGTATGCCATGGTCTTTGATGATACCCGTCGTGCCATAAACATCGCATTGAGTGCCGTCAAATACACCTTACCCGCATGTCGGGTAATATCCTTTACATGCTGTTGCAAAGCCATAATTATCTGCAATGGATTGGAATTTGATGTCATAGTCGTTAGTTCCTGATTAAAGTTATCCATCAGCTTGTTCTCCTGCTGTTATGCCGGAAAGTTCGTTAACTGACAAAACCGTTTTCAGATCGAGTAATTTAACAAAATTATCGTTTTGTAATTTACCCATACCTTCTATAAAATCCTGTCGAATATCCAAACCAAATCCAGGTGCAGCTTCAATATTGTCACTGTTTATATCAATAACTTCGTCTACAGCATCGACTACAAACCCAAGATCGATTTTTTCATCATCATCTTCCATATCAACAATAATAATACAGGTACGCTTGTTCACCGGTTGCGATTCATAACCCAGGCGCTTTGCTAAATCGACAACGGGCACCACGTGCCCTCGCAGGTTAATCACACCACGTATATTCGATTGGCTTAACGGTACACGCGTATAACGACCATGTTCAATAATTTCATTAACGAATTCAATATTTACACCAAACACATTACCTGCAATGTAAAATGTTAGATATTTTTCTAATTTATTATTCTGTTCAAGCCCGTCCTCCGACACATCAACAGTATGTTGAGCCGATTCCACTAACTGCCCGGCAGAATCAGAACTATTCTGTGTTTCTATTATTTCATTCATAGTAATCTCCAATTCATCCTGTCTTTGCAATATTTGTAATAAAGCCTAATCAAAATTTTTAAAATGTTCTTCAGGCAACTCAAGTGATAAATCTTCTGCCAGATTTGAATTACTTATCCCTGTTCCACCAGAGGCCACAACTGAATGAGAAGCCATATCCTGTTGACCCAATTTGAAAAAACTTACAATGCGCTGCAAATCCTCAGCCTGCGAACTCATTTCTTCGGAGGTGGCTGCTAGTTGTTCTGAGGCCGCAGCTCCTTGTTGTGCGGCCTTATCCAGTTGTTCCATTGCAGTGGTAACCTGACCCACCCCGGCATTTTGTTCTTCCGAAGCCGCCGTAATTTCTTCAACCAGATCGGCTGTCTTTTGTATTTCAGGAACAATCTGGGTAATTAACTCACCCGCATGTTCAGCTACTTTCACACTATTACCTGCCAGTTCACTAATTTCCTGCGCCGAGGTTTGTGAGCGTTCAGCCAACTTACGTACTTCGTCAGCCACCACTGCAAACCCTTTACCATGTTCACCGGCGCGAGCCGCTTCAATCGCAGCATTGAGTGCCAATAAGTTGGTTTTATAAGCAATGTCTTCAATTAAAATAATTTTGTCCGCAATATTTTTCATTGCTCCCACGGTTTCGCTTACTGCTGCCCCACCTTCGTTGGCACCATCCGAAGCTTTTTGTGAGATACTATTAGTGGCTTTAGCATTGTCGGCATTTTGTGAAATCGAAGCACTCATTTGTTCCAGTGAAGCACTGGTTTCTTCAATACTCGCGGCCTGTTCACTGGCAGCTTGACTCAGACTTTGTGAGGTAGCACTGATTTCTCCAGAAGCTGAAGCCATACTAGTAACAGAATTGGAAACATCAATCAGCACACCCTGCATTTTCTCAATAAAACCATTCAATGCTTTGGCAGTTTGTCCTAACTCGTCCCGACCAAAATCAGACAAGCGATAAGTGAGATCACCATCACCATCCCGTAAATCATCCGCTGCTGCCTTCATGGCATTAATCGGTGTTGTAATAATACCTGTAACCCACACCCCTATTCCTATTGCCATAGTAACAATCACGGTGCTGAGAATAATCATAAATGTATCAAGAGCAGATGCTGCCGCATGAGATGTAGCCGTATCCATCGCCATCAATTTATTCTGGTTAGCAACCATAGCCGTTAAATCTTTCATAATGGCTACAGCACGAGGAGCCGCTTTAGTCCCTAGCCAATAATTCGCCAGATTCCATTGTTTGCCGCCACGAATGCTAAACATTTTTGCAGGCAAAGTCTTGAATACCGAATAGGCTGTTGCAAAATTATTAAAGGCTATTTTTTGTGCTGGGTTTAGCAGGTATTTGTTATGCGTTAAATCAGCATAACGTTTAATATTTTTAGACCAGAACTTTTCATAACTTTTATGGAATTTTTTATCCCCAGTTAGTAAAAATGCCCGAATATTGGCAAGAGCTAACCCGGCTGTACCACGCACATCAGCCATCATGCCTAATAGTGCTTTGCGTTCAGGTGTTGCAGGTAGGCCCGCTTCAATATTAATCATGTTAGTAATTTCTTTAACCAATATTGCTGCTTTTGGAGCGGCTTGTTCAACAAGAATTTTTGTTGCGGGTGTGTCGGCCATCGTACCACTGATATCTTCAATTTCCTGTTGTGCCAGTCTAAATTGAGAAAGATGATTCTTTATATTTTTCAATCGTTCAATATTTTTAGGATTAGTCCAATTTTTGGAAAATTTTTCCATAGTAGAGGAGGCTTCATCAATTTCATGCCAGGCTTTACCCCGTTCATTTTTAAATTTATCCTTACCCAAAATCATCCATCCCCGTAAAGCCGCTAATGAATGATTAATACCGTTTTTCATCTTACTGGATGCCAGTACAGTAGGGGCACGTAAATTAATAACACGTGTATCAATATCCGTAACCTCAGCTACGTCGATGTAAATCATCACAGACAAAACCACAACCAAACTAGCCACTACCCCAAAACCACTGAGTAATTTTTTACCAATTGATAAATTTTTAAACCATTTCATGACATATCTCCTGTGACTTTCTTTTATGTAAATATATGTATCAATGAAACGTTAGAAAGACACATAAGCTTATTCAAAATTTTTAAAATGTTCTTCAATAACAGTCTCATCCAGATTTTCAGCAAGACTTGAATGACTAGCCATAACGGATACACTTTTAAAGGCAGGTCGTTCACTCGACTGTTGTTCAGCTGGCTGACTCAATTTGAAAAAACTCACTATGCGTTGCAAATCCTCAGCTTGCGAATTCATTTCTTCCGAAGTGGCCGCCAGTTGTTCAGAAGCCGCAGCTCCTTGTTGTGCAGCTTTGTCCAATTGTTCCATCGCTACGGTTACCTGTCCTACTCCGACGCTTTGCTCTTCCGAAGCCGCCGCAATTTCTTCAACCAAATCCGCTGTCTTTTGTATTTCAGGCACAATTTGAGTAATTAATTCACCTGCCCGCTCTGCTACTTTCACACTGTTTCCGGCCAATTCGCTGATTTCCTGTGCCGATGTTTGTGAGCGTTCGGCCAACTTGCGTACTTCGTCAGCGACCACCGCAAATCCTTTACCATGTTCACCGGCACGTGCCGCTTCTATCGCGGCATTCAAAGCCAGTAAATTTGTTTTATAAGCAATGTCTTCAATTAAGATAATTTTATCCGTAATATTTTTCATTGCTCTCACGGTTTCGTTAACAGCACCACCACCCTCGTTAGCTCGTCCAGATGCTTCTTGAGAAATCGTATTGGTCGCTTTGGCGTTATCAGTATTTTGTGAAATCGAAGCACTCATTTGTTCCAGTGAGGCACTGGTTTCTTCGATACTGGCCGCTTGTTCGCTAGCCGCTTGTGACAAACTCTGCGATGTCGCACTCACTTGTTCAGAGGCTGATGCCACACTGGTAACAGAATTAGAAACATCGATTAATACCCCTTCAATTTTTTTGATAAAATCATTGAGCAATTTCATCATCTGACCAACTTCAGAATTACCATAATCTGGTGAGCGGTAAGTGAAATCACCTTTACTCATTTTCTCGACTGTGTATTTCATGCCAATTATCGGCTGTAGCATACCCCGGATGACAATGAACGCGATGATAGAACCAATAACCAGTGAAGTCGATAGCACAATTAATAATATGGTAATGGCGCTACGCTCATCAATTTCGGCTCGTGCGGCAGATGCCATGGTGAATTTTTCAAGCTCATCCATTAAAGATTCCAGTTCATTATCGAGTTGACTCTGTTCTTTTTCAATTTTTTCCGCTAAAACATGGGCTTGATGCATCTTGTTCTGCAGGATTAGCTTAAAAGCCTGCTTGGCATTTTTTTTATAGTTGGTATGTTCTTTTCCTATTTTTTTGAAAGTACTCAATATATGCGTAAATTCGTTTTTTCCAGCGTCACCGTCTACCGCTGCACGCGCCACCGCTGCTAGGCGTTCACCCATTTTCAATTCTTCGCTGAGCATGTTCGAAAAGGTCTCAAAATTTTCCAGTGAATGTTTAAAGCGAACACTTGCCGAAGATTCTTCGCGCATCTCATAACCAAAACGTAGTGCACGCTCTAGATAGATCGCCTGTTTAAGTTGATGTGAGGCGATCTGTGTGGCGACATTAGTCAGCGGTATATCAATTTCGGCAATAGAAGTAACCTCATCGCCTATCTTCCCCATCTTGTTGATAGCAATGAAAGCAGTAATCGCTGTTAAACTAAGTAAAAAAGCCACTAATCCTATAACTAGGGATTTTATAGATAAATTTCTGATTGATATATTCTGAAAATTAATTTTCATTTTCTATTCTCCTTGAAAAACTAAGACAGTCATATCTAGTTAGCTGTCAGCAGATAACGTTGATTAATCGGCTGTAGCGGCCGTGCATTTTTATTTATAACCTGAAGGAAAGCAGCAACTTGTTGTTTTGAGATTTCCTGTTTTTCTTTCATCACAAACCAACGAACCCCTTCACTGCAAGGTGGTGTTGTTAATGAACCGCGGTAATGATAGTAACTACGTTTATTTGATAACAGATCGTTAACATTCACGCTTACACCATTGATCAGTGTCGCAGCCTGTGTTGATGTTGGCATGTGCTGCCAGACACGGCTAATAAAAGGATTATCCTGACCATCTTTAAATAATACACTCACGACAGCTAATTGATTTTGTTTGTTCATATGTACAAAATGTGCTTCTAAGGGATAACGAATACCATCAACTGCATGTTCTGACGGACTATGAAAATGAACTTGTAGAAGGCTATAGGGTTCGCCACTCACAAGTAAAATACTGTTGTGCTGTATCGCACTCGGCATTGGGTAACGTTTATTATCAATCGTAACAAAATGTTCATCGTTGAGACTGATGTCACTGTAGTTAAATTGTATGGTGTGGCCGTTATTAAGTATTTGCAACGGTACACTGCGGTAGTCAAACTCCAACTTAAATAATCTTGACGATATCGGCGCTGTAATATTAATAGGCGACTGATTGACACCTGATTTACAAGTACGATAATCATTAGAGAGACGACCCCAAGAAGCTGGCCCCTCCGAACCCGTATAGCTCCAGTGGGGTTTACCAATATGTTGCTCACTGCCATATGCCATTATAGATAGGCTCATCATACCGATAAGTATAATAATTGAATGATAGATATTTTTCATTAGAGTGATACCTTAGTTGTTGTTTTATTAAACTGAATAATCACATCGTTGCCTGATATTAAGTTTATTCGTTAATGGATATTGTTTGAGTTATGGGTCGTCTGCCCGGTGTGATTTGTTTGTTGTACCATGCGTTGTACCAGATTAGGAATATCCAGAATAACAGCCACATCACCTGTACCCAAGATAGTCGCACCACTGACACCCCGTAAATTTTGCAAGACCTTACCCATAGGTTTGATCACAGTCTGAAATTCACCAAGTAATTCATCAACAATAATACCGGCTTTATAACCTGCGAATTCGACCACCACAATGTTCTGCTGATTATTTCCTTTTACCGTATCTTCAAACATTTCACCTAATTGAATAAAAGGTAAGACTTCACCACGTAGATTAATATAACCCTGCTCACTATTAACCGAGGTATCAATATCATCCATCTCAATACATTCAATCACCATATCAAGTGGAATAACATAACAAGACTCGCCCACTCCAACCATAAAACCATCGATAATAGCGAGTGTTAACGGTAACCGAATAGCAACCTTTGAACCGGCTCCCGCCTCACTGGTAATGTCAATGGTGCCACGCAATGCTTCTATGTTTCGTTTAACGACATCCATGCCAACACCACGACCGGATAAATTAGTTACTTTGTCGGCCGTTGAAAATCCAGCTTCAAGTACTAATTTATAAATTTCATGATCGGTTAACACTTGTCCATCGGCAATCAGGTTCTTTTCCATAGCCTTGGCTAAAATCTTATCGCGATTAAGCCCACGACCATCATCTTCAACTTCAATCACGATACTACCTGACTCATGATAGGCATTTAGTTTTAAGGTTCCTTTTGCCGGCTTATCGGTTAACAAACGTTCCTCATTTGTTTCAATCCCATGATCCATTGCATTACGAACTAAATGCATTAATGGATCACCTATTTTTTCTATAACGGTTTTATCTAATTCGGTATCTGCACCATTAATTTCAAGTTGAATATTCTTACCTAATTCTTTACTCACATCCCGCACAACACGTTTAAAACGATTAAACGTTTCTCCAATTTGCACCATACGTAATGTCAGTGCGCTGTCTCTAATATTTTCAACTAAACGAGACATTTGTGACATAGATTCAAGTAGATCTTCATCTGCAAGACGTGTTGCCAGCAAATTCGTTGTTGCACCAGAGATGACCAATTCACCGACTAGGTTTATCAAATCATCCAGTTTATCGGCATCAACGCGTAAAACTCTCAAACCACCACCTGATTTTTCTCTGGTCACACCCTGTTTTTTTACAGCGGCATTAACAACTTCTTTTTGTACTACTTTGTTTTCGACCAGAACCTCACCAAGTTTTGGTTTAACCTCGTTATTAACACCTGATGCTTCACCATTCTGAGTAGCTAGGGCTTCATCTAATTCATGTTGAGTAAGCGCACCGCTTGCAACTAAAATTTCACCTATGCGTAAATTCTCATCATCCAGTGCATCGATAAAACTGGCGTATTCGGATATATTTGCTTGCGGAGGAAGAATATTAATCGTGCTAAGCTCACGTACAAATTCAAAGACCTGTTCAATTTGTTCTTTCGTGGCATCACTATGAAATTCAATTTCGAATCCCAGATAACAATGTACTGGTTCCAAATCTTCATAACGGGGAAGGTTATCAGTAAGGGTTGTGGTATTAATAATTTCACCCATTTTCTGCAAATAACGTAAAAACGATAATGGGTCCATGCCATGCTGTAATACTTCCGGATCAAAACGTATAGAAATATGCCAATTTTCGGAAGCAACTGGTTTGCCATCGCTCATCTTTTCTACTTGATTATGGCTGTCTGTCGTGGCATTTAATTCATGTAATCCATCGGCCTGTGTTTCATCAACAGTCGATTCATCTATATTGTCTGTTTCACCTAAATAACGTTGTAATTGTTTAATTAAATTTGCATCTTGCGCCAAGACTTCTTCATCCGGATCTTGTTGCGTAACCGCCGCAGCCTCAACAAGGACTTCCATATGATCTTTTGCTTGTAATAGCAAAGCAATTAGAGTGCTATCAATTTTTAATTCTCCCTGACGTACATTATCGAGTATATTTTCAACAACATGGGTAAAGGTAACAACATAGTCAAAACCAAATATGCCACCCGTACCCTTAATAGTATGTGCCGCACGAAAAATAGCGTTTACATGAGTATCATCATCAGGATTATCTTCCATCGCAAGCAAAGCTTGCTCCATACTTTCCAGTAATTCCTGTGCTTCCTGAATGAAAATATTGATTGCACTGTCAGTCATAATTTCGACTCCTGAATAAGTAAACTATTAATCTGTTCTGTACATCTAGCATATTTTGAATACCTAACTGGCCAATACCATCGGGTCGCCAAAAAAAGAGCTTAGATTATATAAATCGAAAATTTCTATCACAGCCGGACTATGTGAAATAATTCTCAAATCCCGTTCGGCATGATTAAATTCCTGTTTAAGTTGCATCAATATTTGAATACAGGCCGTGTCAATTTCAACCACTTCACTCATGTCGATGGTCATTGATTTACATTTTTCAGGATCCGTATACTTGGCCAGTTTCCCCTTAAGTTCATCGGCTTCATAAATAGTAAGTTCATCACTTAACATCACTTTGCCATGCCCTTTATTTAATCTTTTTTCTTTAAACATAAAACAATCCTTGCCTGGTATTTATTTACAACATATTAATTATGGTGCGATTAATTTAGAAACTGCATCTAACATCTGGTCTGGCTTAAAAGGTTTAACCACCCAGGCCTTTACTCCGGCTGCTTTGCCTTTTTCTTTCATGTCCGCACCAGCCTCTGTCGTTAGCATAATAATTGGCGTAAATTTATAGGCCGCCATTTTCTTAACTTCCTGTACCATTTCAAGACCATCCATATTAGGCATATTGACATCACTCACAATCAGATTAATCTTTTTACCATCAAGCTTAGCCAAACCTTCCTTACCATCACCGGCTTCAAGTACATCGTAACCTGCCCCCTTAAGTGCGATTGCTACCACTTGTCGCAAAGATGCTGAATCATCGACCACAAGAATTGTTTTTGCCATGTTGCTCTCCTGCCTTATATATTTAATACTGTACAACCAATTTCTTATAACAATTTTTTAAAAAAATTCAATTTCTTCAACTTGTGGTCCAGACACATCTCCACCATCGTGTAGAATTTTTTGTTCTTTCGTCACATAGCCTGATTTCAACTGATCCATAATTTTATTTTTGTCTATAAAGCTTGTTTCACCATTAACACGCTTTTCTTGACAGCCTTCCACCTCACAGCGGAAGACATCAAAAGAATCTCTAACATGGGTTAAAATTTGAGTAATGCGATCATGAAATTGCAAGGACTGAAGAACATCATATATCTCTGCCTGTATGCCCTGACTATTTTCTTTAAGAATACTGGATGAATCTTTAAGACCATTTGTGATCCCTTCAAGATTATTTAAAACTTCGTTAACAGATTCTTTTGCTTCCGACTCTACCTTTTTATCTTTCTCGGCTAACTCATCAACCTGAGCCAGCGCACTGTCCATTGCACCACTAATATTACTGACTAGTTCCGATATCTCCACGCCGGTTTTACCTGACTGATGAGATAAACTTCGAACTTCATCTGCCACCACCGCAAAACCTCGCCCTAACTCACCGGCGCGAGCTGCTTCAATCGCAGCATTAAGGGCAAGTAAATTTGTTTGTGAGGCAATTTTTTCAACCGATTCGGCCATTGATTTCAAGTTTGTAACTTGAGAGGCGAGTTCACGTACTTGTGCAAACATCACACCGCGAACAACGAGTGATTCGCTTAATACATCCGTAATATTACCTAATTTTTTCCGACTACCTGAAAATATATTATCTTCATGACCATTATTTTCTGTAGCTGCTTCGGCTGCACTCATCGAAGAATCTAATTTCTCAACAAGCCCTGCAAAACGTCCAGACATATCGGTCATTGCCACATCCATTTGTGCGCATGATTCATCAATTTGTTTAACTGCTAAATCTGAAATATGTATAACTGTATTTTCCAGATTCGATAAGTTATCAGAAGTATCTGTCACCTGCTCATTACTTGTTAATGATGCCTCTTGTACTAACAACTGATGAATATATTGGTTAATATATTTGTAACACCATATTGCTGATAAGATAGCGGCCGTAACAATGCCAACGATTAGGCTAATAATATTTGTAAAGTTAGCCGAACTATCCAATATCGTAAAAACAGATACTAATGTAAAAATTACAATCACTATGACGACTAACACTGACGGCGTTAAACGTGAAAATTTCTGTTTATCCATATTGTCTCTATCCATTACTCTATAACTACTTTAAAGATGCAATTTATATGTATGTTTAAGTTATTGACTATGACCGTTTCAGCTATTTCGGACGAATATTCCTAAACTTTAATAATTAATGACATATTTAAATAAATATCATCTTAAAAACGTTTATATGCGCATTTTGTATAACCTTTACATAATTCCGTGATTTAGTTGAAATGGTTAGTGACTGGATTTGGGAGGCGGATAAGAATTCAGTTTATACTTATTCAAGCCCGAAGATTCTAGATATTCTGGGCTACACACCTGAAGAAATTATTGGCAAAACACCGTTTGATCTTATGCCTGCTGAAGAAGCTAAACGTGTTACAGTGTTACAGAGATATTCAGCCACATTGCACAACAACAAGAATCCTTTAATAATATTGAGAATGTTAACCAACATAAAGATGGTTCTATCATATGGGTTTCCATCAATGCACATTATATTAAATATGAAGACAACAATATTCTTGGCATTGAACATATGGTTAGAAATATGAACCAGTCTCGAAAAGACAAATTACAAATGCAGCAAATGTCTCGTGCATTAGAACAATCAGCCGATATAGTGATGATTACGGACAGCAAAGGTATTATCGAATACGTTAACCCAGCCTTTGAAAACATCACTGGCTATCATTATTCTGAAGTAGTGGGTGACCATCTAGTATAGTAAAATCAGATGAACAACATAGCAATTTTTATCATTCGATGTGGAAAACCATATCAACTGGCAATGCATTCAGAGATATACTCATTAATAAAAAGAAAAATGGTCACCTTTAGTACGAAGAAAAGACAATCACTCCAATAAAGAATGCCAATGGTGACATAACAAATTTTATATCAACGGGTCGTGATATTAGTAGCCGAATAGAAGATGAGAAACGCCTTAATTTTATGGCTCATCATGATGCCTTAACCAAATTACCCAACCGCAATTTATTTATGGATAGACTACGACTGTCCCTGGCACATGCAAGACGCTATTCAACAATGGTTGCTATTTTATTTATTGATCTTAATCGATTTAAAAATATTAATGATACAGAAAACGGACAAAATGTATCACACCTCGCACAAAAAATATTACTATCTCTGGAGCAACCTCTTGAAGTAGAAGGGCGTGAACTTTTTATTACCACCAGCATTGGTATTAGCCTGTTCCCGAATGATGCGACAGAAGCAGGTGCATTACTAAAGTATGCTGACATTGCAATGTACAAAGCAAAGGAATCTGGTAAAAATAACCACTAGTTCTATTCGGCAGATATGAGTGCAAAAGCATTTCAACTTCTAACAATGGAGAATAATTTACGTTATGCTCCCGAACGAGAAGAATTTATACTCTATTATCAACTACAAATTAATATTGAAACGAATAAAATAACCGGGGTTGAAGCACTGATACGTTGGCAGCACCCTGAATTAGGATTGATCCCGCCTGATGATTTTATTCCACTATTAGAGGAAACAAGTTTAATTAATCAGGTAGGTTATTGGGTTATTACAACCGCCTATTAACAATTACAGAATTGGCATAGCGCCGGGTTCTCTGATTTAATGATGTCAGTGAATGTTTCAAGTCGACAATTCCACGTACAATATTTTATTCATAAAATCGAGACCTTCACCAGTAAGAATCCTGTATTACCTAACATGTTGGAAATGGAAATTACAGAAAGCGTGCTTATGGAAAATCAACAAAGTACCATAGTAGCACTGAAAACGCTTAGCAAACTGGGTTTTAAGATAACCATTGATGATTTTGGTACAGGCTATTCCTCCATTATGTTATTTGCGTCGTTTTATGGTCGACACCTTGATTTTATCAGGCAACATAACTGCAAGTATGTGCAGGGGTATCTATTCAGCCGACCGCTACCCGCAGATCAGTTGACAGAATATCTTTATTTCATAACAAAATTTCACTAATAAAAGCTAGTTACGTAATACAATGATAGGACAGCCGGAATATTACCATATTTTCCTAATTCTGTTTTTCTCTTTTTCTATTTTTATACCTACCAGTCGCTCCCATAACTGAACACCTGAAAGTCGTTCTACATCAACCGTGGAAACTTGAAAATCAGCAATCGTTTTATTAGTGTTCTGATTTGGGATAATAAACGACCACATGTGCAGTGCGCCTTTATTATTTTCGGCTAGGATAGATTTAAAATAAGCCGGTGGAACAGGTATGGACACGCCGTTGCCATCTGCTGTACCAATACTCTTTACCGCCTTGTCAAAATCAAAAAGAGGGCCGGAAATAACGTAAGTTTCTAAAATAGTCTTTTTTTCATTAAGTCGCCTAACGTCCTGTTCTAATTGTCGCCATATTTTTCGATTAAATTGTGACGCCTGTGGAGACATATTGGACAGCAAAAAAGTTTCGCTATTTTGTAATTCAGTTTCCAGTTTGTCGGCACTGGCAATCAGATGACCACGATCAAATCCAGATTTTTTATAATCAGCCAAATCTGCACGAAACATTTCAGGAATACGAAAGTCCGCCCTAAAATTATTAAGCCGCTCCACTTTATCTGGAGAGATATACACTCTGTCCGAGCTAATAATTTCCAATGCCCATTTCGCCTGTCGAAAATAATACGAGTACCCCAAAAGATAATAGCGATTAAATAAAATTTGATCGGCGGCGGGGATACCATAGCGTGTCTCACGTCTTAAACTTGGAATTTCTGACATAATATATTTCTTCCTTAAATAGTTAAACAATGCTCATAATAATACGTACTGGTTAACACTAACAAAAAATAACATCCTGACACGGTAATTGGTCACACAATATTTGTAAAAACGTATCTATTTCATTTTGAATAATTTAGTACAGTCACTTCTGAGACAGGCAGTCTTTCCCTCTAACTATAGAAGGTTCTTAAATAATAAGGGGATTAACATGGCTAGCAAAAAAGCAACCGTAGAAAAAATTGAAAGTGGTTCTAAACAAACTGCATATATTACAGCGGATATGGATATCACTAAGCTGCTTGAAGATGCTAAACAGAAATTCTATTAAAGATGACAATGTTTGTGGTGTTGGTATTGGTGCACAAGGAGAATAACATGCAAATCGTTATTAATATTAATGAGGATGGCAAAATCAGTACAACCACCCAATCAGAGACAGACAACCAGAGCCATAGCGACGATAATTTTGCGGCTGCATCTGGCAGTGTCAATGATGGTGGCAGCGCACCTTTTTTACCTGAAGATGCGTTAACTGACGTGGTGATGGGAATGTCTGTAGCAGATCCTGTACAGGAAACCGATGCCCCGCTAAATGGTGGCTCCGCTTAAACTCACCCTATACCGAGAACGTCAGTTTTACTGACGTTCTCCACCAAAACACCCTATCACACATGAAAAATCAATGAGTTACAAGATATAAGTGATAATTTACTTGAATTAAAGCATTTAATTGTCTAATATTACTGATGTGACAGCACCTAAAACAAAAAGTGGGAGCCAGACAATGAAAGATGAATTACCAACCTATGAAGTCGAAGAAATTAGCCTAGAAGAAGCCGTTAAAATTCTTGCCAGCGATTCAAGTCAAGCATAATAATTAAAACTCCTCCTACGCTTCCTATTTTCCCCTTAATAGTGGATGCGTAAAACCTGACGCCTAGTTAATTCTAGTACAAACAGCACGTTGTGTTTTGGGCGGGGTGAACTTTTTATTAGACCTATTCATATATATCAATATATTTTACTGGCATAATTATCTTTACTGCTCCATCTTTATTGATTAAAAATGACTCTCGTAAGACAATGTTATCCATTCCGTTCATTTCAATATCGAGACCTAAAGACAATTGATTATTGACAATAACTAATGATAAATCGTGTATATACCCTTTTACTCCTGGTGATTTTAACTGTATATCTTTAATAACTGTTTGATTATTTAATTTAGTATTAGCCTTCGTTATTAAAACTCTAACTTTATCTATTGGATGCTCCAAACCATCCCTATAGACAATTACTTTAAAATAACCATAATCTTTATCTTTCGACCAAACCCCAACACTTTTCGCAAGAAAAATATTAGAAATATTATAATTAGAGCTAAGTGATATTGAAGAATACATAATCAAACATAACGTTAAGATATATTTTATTTTATTTCTATATGACATGGATCCCACCTTTGCTTAAAGTTACCACCCCAAATAAGTCCTTCTTTTTTTGCTAATTGCGAAAGATCTTTATAATATTTATGTTTCTTCTTTATACTATAACCAACTTTCCTGTCAATTAAATCAACGGCTTTTCCAGATAAATGCTTACTTGTGCGACTGGCAACACCTTTATACTAATACATCATTTTCTTTTTTTGTTCGCTTACCCCATACAATTCTGATGCACCATCCTCGATTTTCCATTTCAGTTACTATAATTTTTACTTTTTTCTTAAAACGAAGATCTAATCCAATTAATTTATTCATTCCTATTGCCATAATTTTCTCCTTTATTTTTTTGGTCTAACAAGGCTGTAGAAAAACTATTAAATATAATCTATTCGCAGCCTGAGTTTGTATTTTCATTTAAACAGCTAACTGGCCGTAATTGGTTAATTTTCCGATATTATGTACGCGTTTATTAGCTCTATTCTTGTAGAAGACCCAAACTCTTTGTAAAAACTCGATTTCATTTCGCTTAATAGCGTATACGTACCAAATATCGTTTTGCAAATCCGCTTTATCTTCTGTTAACGTGCCTGATTTCGACAAGTTTTCCATGTTTCGATTTGTGTTTTAAGGGCTGTTATCAATAAACTCTGTGCAGAAAAATCAAGTTTCATGATTTGACTGTCCTATGTACATCTGTGGCTGAAAATACTTTTTCTGTATTTTTGGCAATGATGGTTAGGAGGTAAATAAAAAATTGGCTCAATTCGGTAATGTGTTAAATCTGTTATTCTGTCTTTGTGATTCTTAGTGATTTTCAGCTCATTGGGGATTGGACTGTCAGCAGGGATACGCTACCAATGTGTTCCAGCAAGTCTTGGATTCTTTCCATCAAATCATGAAACACCTCCCGTCCCTGCTTTGACCAACTCTTGTCCGTTTTTGGTATAAGTTTGAATATCAATTCTGGCTCCAGATGGTCGTGGTGGAATCTCACTTTGTCAAGCCTAGGTGAATTCTTAACACCCAGTCTCCATAATTCTATGTGCGTAAAGTCAATGTATGTCGGCTCATCAGTTTTCATTCAATTTTTCCTTTTGAAAAAGCTAACTATCTTCCTTTTCATTTTCCGTTGTGTTTTTGATTTTATCAAAAGCCGATTTGCTTTTCACTTTTTCAAGTTCTTTCTGAGTATAACGTTGCTTCTTTTTAAGCTGAATTTACTCTCTGGACTATGTTCTTTCGACCTAAACGTATAACTAACGTTTGCCCATTAATAAAGAAATAAGCTGATCTTCTAATAAAATTCTGTCAGCCAACACTTCACCAAGTTGTGAGAGATCATCCGCCAATTCGCTCAAATTATTACAATGATCGGAACAATCATATTTTTCATTAAAGGCCAGAATCACTTTGGTCATATCTGAGATTTGGGGGTAAACATTAGCAGCAATATCTTTTATGCTCGTACGGCGTTCGGTGCCATCATCAATAAACCGATAAAGTTGAAAATGCGCGCTAGCCGTGTAATCAACGATGGCTTCGCAAAATTCTTGCAGCATCAATTGGCTTTCACGATCCGGCGTAAAAGGACGCATTTCAGCTAACTGGTTAAAAAGTGTTAGCGTTTCTTTGCGCGTTTCTAATAATGTATGAAGTTGTGATTGTGATTCACTACGACGTTCTTGACTTGCTTCCAGCGTACCCAAACTTGTATCCCCTTAAAATTCAATGCACTAGATATTATTTGTGTTAACTATGCCCTGAATACAGAGGTTCTAGCAAGTACTTTTTGCATCAAATTTGCAGGTTATTTACTGAGCAATTTCCACCTGAATAGCGTGCCATCCTTTAGGGCCTTCTTCTGCTTCGTAATTCACATTCTGGCCCTCCTTTAAACTTTTGTAACCATCTGATTTAATAGTAGAAAAATGAACAAAAATATCCATTTCACCATCATTGGGGGAGATAAAACCAAATCCTTTACTGTTATTAAACCATTTCACTTTTCCCGAAATCATCGCGCTGCAACCTTCTTTTTTTAATTTTGATGTTAATGTCTCCAGATTTAAAAAGTATACCTATTATAAAAGAACAAAAAGCTAACCTGTTCACACTTTAAATTGCCCGTATAAAATTAGTAGATATTATAATATTTAAGCACCGCCTGCCGGAATCAAGTTCAAACTACGATATAATAGATAAATCACCTTAAATCTATTTTTAACGTCCAACATAAACGATTGAGTATAATGAAACGCCCCGAATTACTTTTACCTGCCGGTACCCTTAAAAATTTAACCTATGCTTTTGCCTACGGTGCCGATGCCGTTTATGCCGGCCAACCACGTTACAGCCTGCGCGTTCGCAATAATGACTTTCAGTTAGACAATCTGGCTAAAGGGATCCAGCACGCGCACGAATTAAAAAAGAAATTCTTTGTCGCCAGTAATTTAATGCCGCATAACAGTAAAATTAAAACCTATATGAAAGATATGGAGCCGGTGATTGCACTACAACCCGATGCACTCATTATGGCAGACCCCGGTTTGATTATGATGGTGCGTGAACGTTGGCCGGAAGTGCCCGTGCATTTATCCGTGCAAGCAAATACCGTGAACTACGCTGCGGTCAAATTTTGGGAGTCGCTAGGTTTAGAACGCATTATTTTGTCACGTGAATTGTCTCTGGGTGAAATTGAAGAAATTCGTCAACAATGTCCTGATATAGAACTGGAAGTGTTTGTACACGGTGCCTTATGTATTGCTTATTCAGGTCGTTGTTTGCTGTCGGGATATTTTAATCACCGTGACCCCAATCAAGGCACCTGTACCAATGCCTGTCGTTGGGAATACGATGTACAACCGGCAGAAGAAAATATTATGGGAGATGTACAAAAAACGCAAAACCATAAAATAGAATTTGATGCCATGGCTGCGATTAAAAACCCAGCTGACGCCTTTGCAGAGAAAGAACCTCGCCATCCCTTAGCGAATAACGTCTATGTGATTGAAGAAAAGAACCGCCCCGGCGAATACATGCCTATTATGGAAGATGAACACGGCACCTATATCATGAACTCCAAAGACTTACGCGCCATTCAGCACATCGAAACACTCACCAAAATGGGGATTGATTCGTTTAAAATTGAAGGTCGAACTAAATCTCATTACTACGTTGCACGCACCGCGCAACTTTACAGCCAAGCAATCGACGATGCAGTGGCCGGACGTGAGTTTGATGCCCGCCTTTATGGCAAGCTCGAAAATTTATCTAACCGTGGTTATACCGAAGGCTTTTATCAACGCCACCCGAATCAGGACTATCAGAATTATCTCACCGGTGTATCAAAAACAGTACAGCAGCAATTTGTTGGTGAAATTACCGGCTATGATGAAGAACGCCAAATGGCTGAAGTGGATATTAAAAATAAACTCTGCGTGGGAGACAGCATTGAAGTTGTTACCCCACACGGTAATATATCGATAACGCTCGATAAAATGGAAACATTAACCGGTGAGCCCATTGAACAGGCTCTGGGTAGCGGCTACCAAGTGCGTTTTTCATTACCCAAAGCCGACTATCAGCGTGGTTTAATTGCCAAAAATTTATCAACCTAAAATAATCTAAAATTTAAAATAATAATTAAGGATAACAGTCACCCCATGCCGACATCCGAAAAACGTTTTTCTAATGACCTTTACCTCGCCATTGATCAAGGTGGTCACGCTAGCCGTGCCATTGTTTTTAATAATACTGGCGAAATTGTTGCACAAGCACATCGAAATTTAGCGATTCAACGCTACGATGAAAATTTTGTGGAACATGATCCTCAAGAGTTATTACGCTCCATTAATGAAGCCATTGAAGAGGTGGTAAAACAACTCGGTAGCAAAGCAAGTACCATTGCAGCAGCAGGTTTAGCTACTCAGCGATCCAATGTAACCTGCTGGAATAAGATATCAGGTGAAGCCCTATCCCCCATCATCAGTTGGCAAGACCGGCGAGAACACCAGTGGTTAAAATCACTCGCCCCTCAGGCACAAATGGTTCATCATAAAACCGGTTTATTCTTAAGCCCGCATTATGGGGCCAGCAAGTTACGCTGGTGTTTGCAAAACATTGAAGCCGTACAACAGGCACGTCAAAAAAATGAACTTGTTATCGGCCCAATGGCCAGTTTTATTTTATATCATCTAGCAGAAGAACATCCGTTAATGGCAGATCCAAGCAATGCCTCACGTACACAGCTTTGGGATTTAATTAAAAAAGACTGGCACCCCGAATTACTGGCATTATTTGATATCGATGAGGCCCTCCTACCTGAGTGTGTTCCATCTAA
Organism: uncultured Thioalkalispiraceae bacterium; assembly: GCA_964472525.1. GTDB lineage: Bacteria > Pseudomonadota > Gammaproteobacteria > UBA6429 > Thiohalophilaceae > SZUA-37. Next base: position 36,086 of record CAYYLL010000007.1, read on the forward strand.
TCACCCTTTCGGCACATTAAAGGTTTCCGACTTATCCATACCAATTCAACTTTGTATGGGTGACCAGTCCGCTGCCATGTATGCCTACGGAAAAGTCCAACCGGATACAGCCTATATAAATACCGGCACAGGTGCATTTGTCTCTCGTCCATCGGGTTATGCCATGTTATATGGGCGACGTTTACTCACCAGTGTTATTTACCAGAGCAAACAACAAAGCCAATACGTTTTAGAAGGCACTATTAACGGCGCAGGCTCTGCCATTGATTTTGTAAGTAAACAACTGGACTTAGATCATGTGCTTGATAATTTGACTGAATGGCTACACACCACTCGAAATGGGCATGACTGTGACTTTAAACAACTCTACTTAAATGGTGTTTCTGGACTGGGCGCACCTTTCTGGGTTGCTGATTTTAAAAGTCAGTTCACAGAGGAAAGTACCGATGAGGATAAAATTGTTGCAGTTGTAGAGAGTATTATTTTCCTTATCCGTGAAAATATAAATGAAATGCTAAAACTGTCTTCACCACCCGAGCAAATCCAGATAACCGGTGGGCTCACCATTCAAAACGAAATCTGCCAACGATTAGCCGACTTAACCGAGCTTGCCGTTTACCGACCGGTTGAATGCGAAGCCACCGCACGTGGACTCGCTTATAAATTAGCAGAGGAACCTAAAATTTGGCCCGAAAAAGAAGTCGGCGAATGGTTTAAACCAAAACCCAATGCAGGCTTACAAGCAAGATATGAGAAATGGTACTCCGCATTACTTAAAGCCTTACGCCAGTAGTATTTTAAAGACTAAACTAAATGTATATTTCTTGTTGATTTCTTTTTAACAGATTTATGTTCGGTTATGTCATTCACCAAAATACGGTTTATTTTGTCCAGAACTTGCTCAGCCGTTGCTCGATAACCTGTCAGTTTCCCGCCATAAAGAGTGAGTAAGTTTTGTGCAGAAGAATGTATAACCGTATCGCGTGGCCGAGAAAAGAAAGAGGTTTCGGATTTCGGTAAAACCCGCACACCTGCAAAAGTTTCAATAATATTAATCACTTGTTCTGGCATATAGTAAGCATATATTTCTTTTAAATACTGAATTTCGGCATCGGATGCCACCACCTTAGCAGGATCACCTTTATACATTTTTTCGGTTGTGCCAATCAGTGTTTTATTTTTCCACGGCATAATAAAAACGGCACGTTTATCTTGCGGTGCTTCCACATAAATCACTCCGTCGGGGGCTGCTGCATCAATCACAATGTGCACTCCCTGCACCAAATCACAGTTCATTGTTTCAACTGGCGTACCTGTAACTTTTGTAAGTAGTTTATTAACCCATGGGCCTGAGGCGTTAACAACAAGCTTTGCACTTATCGTAGCGGGTATTTTATCTGGCATCTCTTGGACACTCTCGGTTTGAATATGATAAGCACCCTCTTTAAAATTAAGTTGTATCACTTTTGTCGGGCAATGTAATACCGCACCCAGTGATTGCGCTGAATGCATCACCGCATGAGTTAATAAACGGTCATCCGTTTGTGCATCATAATATTGAAACATCACTTTTAAGTCAGTCTGCCGCAAACCTTTAAGAGGTAATGGTTTGTTTTTATTGACAACAATACGCTTGAATCGAGTATATTGCTTAAAACTTCCCAATATTCGATACAAAAATAAACCAATACCAATCTGCCATGACTTACGAGATGTTTGCCTATAAATAGGAATATAAAAAGGAACCGGCTTCACTAGACCCGGTGCAAGTTTAATCAAGCGTTCTCTTTCCAATAAGGCTTTCCGAACTAGCTTAAATTGGCCCGATTCAAGATAACGTAAGCCACCATGAATTAATTTGCTCGACTTACTTGATGTGCCAGAAGCAATACCCGTTTGTTCAAAAACAACGACCGAATAACCTGCTGCCGCAGCCGCTTGCGCCACCCCGACACCTTGAATGCCTCCACCAATAATGGCTATATCATAATGAGTTCTATTGCTCGTCATTCGTTAGCAAGGCCTTGCATCATCTTTTTTATATCGAACGTTTCAATAAAACAAACACCACGTTGTAATGTTAAAATAGCTTTATCAAGGTCTGTACATTCATAAGTAATAATTTTACTATTTAAAAGTTTAAGTTCCCCTTCTTTCGGTAGGTTAGTGATATCACAAAAGAAATATTCTGGATTTAGTTTTTCCAAACGATTATATTCTGTTGTTATCGCCTTACTCCATTCATCCACAATAGCGCCGATTGGCCATACGGTTTTCTCCCGAATCAAGTTGAGAATATCAAACGAAAAAGAAATAAACACGCACTGATTTATTATTTTTTTTATTTGTCGTTCAACCTCGTTAAACATAATATCGATACCAAATTTATCAATACTAATACGTTTGAATTCTATAAATAGTGTGACATCAGGGTAGGCTTCAAATAACGGCACCACGTCTTCTAAAGTGGCAATTTTTTCTCCCAAATATTTGTCTCCAAATCGTTCAGGAGAATAACTTGAAAAGCCCTGTAATACGGATAATGGATGGTCATATATTGAACCAGGTTGATGACACAAACGCTGCAAATCCCGGTCATGAAAAATCATGACATGCTTATCCGAACTTAATTGGACATCTATTTCAATATATTTGGCACCTTCATCTAATGCAGCCTGAATAGCTAACAGAGTGTTTTCAGGGAAACATTGTGAATATCCCCGGTGAGCCACTAACTGATCTTTTGGACTTTTACTCAATTGACTATCACTGTTCTGGTTCATGTTACATTCTCTAAAGAGGATGGTAAGTTTTACTCAATTTATACGGCTAATGGATTTGAATTTTGTATTTTCATCAATGACTAACTTAAAAGTACCTTGTACACCCGAATGCGTCACAAAAGATTGTAGTACATTCGCAGGGAACTGAACGCGTTTTCCATTATGGCTTGTTGCTATCACAGTTGATATATTTTTTGTGTAATAATTCAGGAATTCTATGGTTGTAATATTTAAGTGTATATAAAAAATACTGTCCGTATCGTATTTCATACATTCAAGTATAGGTGCTGTAATTTAATCTGCCATTTTATTCTTTTAACAACATGCTATTTATTGGTTCAGTTGTTTTAATAATTTGGTTATACTTGTTTTTTGTTTACTGTTTGGAAATTATTACTATGAAATCATTATTACCGTCCCTACGTATCTCTGGAATATCCTTAGTCATATCCATTATTATTGGCCTTATTGGTTATTTTATACTGGATTCAATCAATACTAGCACTGAAAATAGTATTAAAAATACGGTGCGTTATCAAACCTATATATTAATGGCAGGCGCTTTACTGGGCACACTTGTTATTCAAATTATCCATGCTTTCAAGACTCGTTCAACCGAGGTTGTTAGCTTGTTTATTGGCAATTTGCCCTTCCGTGCCTCAAACCAGCAATTGCATCAAGTTTTCTCGGAACATGGCACGGTACATAATCTACGTCTAATGACAGATAAAGTCACTCGTAAGCCCCGTGGTTTTGGTTTTGTAGAAATGAACAAAAATCAGGCCAAAATTGCGGTTAAAAAACTCAATGGCTATGAATTTATGGGGCGTGAACTGAAAGTTAATTACGCTAATGAGAGCAAATACTAAATGAGGAATGTTTTAACCGCAGAGAAGAATATATTGTTTCGGCTTCTCTGCGGTTAAATTTTTAAAACAATAAAAATATTTTTATCTATTGAACGATACCTAATTACTGACAAGAAAAATAAATCAGGTGTTCATTATCAACCGATACTGCTTTACCTAAACTGATAAAGCCGGAACCCGATAATGGATATTCTTCATTCTGAATAAATACTTCCTGTCCACCCTGAGTCTTAACAAAACTGCCATTGGTGCTTTGGTCGACCACCACAAACTTACCTTTACGATAAACCAGTTTTGCATGATGTCTGGATACACAGTCTGCATCCACTACAATATTGCAGCTCTTACTACGCCCAAACATTAAGTCGTTACTGCGCGACGAAACTTCGGTGATCCGTTCATGATAAGTTAAGTACAAATGTTGCCCACGAGTAAAGAGTGACTTAATCCGTGACTCACTCATATTTTGGGTTAGCGTAGTACGCTCCAAATCGTCTACTGAGTCAGCATCATGGATTTTAATCACTTGTGACGCTTCACTGCGCGCACCTTCGAGCAGCTCTATAAAGGAAGACTCTCGGCGTAATATCAGGTTTCCAAATTCATTCAGTAATTCTTCATTAATGGTTTCTGTTTTTATTGAATACTGTTGGCTACCAATAGACCGGTAATTATCAATAATAACATAGATACGATTTTCCTGAAAATTAGATTTAAAATAAACACGAACAGGTATCATACCTTGTAGCTCAAGGTTATAGGTTGACTGCTCGGCTATTAAACAACCGGCATTTTTCATAGTACGAATATAATCCTGATTGGATTGTGATGAATCAAGTGGTAAGGAGATATGTTCTTTTCGTTCTAATTTGAGAAGGAACCCCACTACGTCATCATCATAACTACTACGCACATGGATTTCATAGTTTTTTTGTTCCAGACCATCAACATTCAGCTCATCATTAAACTGATAGTTAACTGAAATAACAGGTTTAACTAAATGCAATTGGTCGAGTAACTCATGCATATAGTCATAAACATTTCGCAGGCTATCGATTACCCGACTACGCTGTAATTCATGTAGCGATTCCTGATTTTCTGAATGTGCATCTTCCTTGTGTAAAATCGATTGTGCTTGTTGTTTTAGCTCTGTTAGCACGCCCATTATTTGCTCTCTTTTGCTGATTGACTATTTAATAGCATAACTTACTTGCGATACCTACCTTACAATTTTAAAACATCAAATTCAATTCCTAATACTTTATTAATTTCACTACTGGCAAGATTGGCTTCATTAGTAACCACGGCAATGTTTTCGGATTCTGTACGTAAATAACGTTCAGCAACTGTGCGTAAATCGTCAAGCGTTACCGATAGCACACGTTGACGGAAGGCCTGCCGTATTTCAGTCGTTCGACCAAATAACTGACTTTGGAAAGCATCTTTTGCCTCACCAGCCGGTGAACCGGGTTTATCTAACGTTCCAATCACTCCTAAAATCGCTTCATCCAGTAAACGCGCTTCATGCTTGCTAGATACAATCCAATCAATCGCATGATTAAAATCCTGCAAGGTTTCCACTAAACGTGGATCACGATAGGAGTAAAAACGGAAAGCCGCCATTTCAGTGTCGTAGCTGGCTCCGCCACCATATGCCCCACCCTTTTCACGAATACGATTATGTAGAAAACCATTACGCATAAAGATCGCAAGTACCGTTAAAGCGGCTGAATCAGGGTGGGTCAACGTCACCCCCGAATAAGCCTTGGCGCAAAAATTGACTTGGGTGTTTGTCAGCCACGCCTGATTAACACGGGAAATGTCGTTAGAAAGCTTAAACTCACCCTTTTGTTTTGCCGATCCTGCCTGTGACCAGAACTTAAGCATGTTGTTTTGACAAGGTGCCAGTTGATCTTTTTCTGCTATTAATAAAAATTCCCGAGGACTTTGCAGGATCTGCTGATGCAACTCAGAAAAATGGCCAGTAAATTTATCCAGTTCACTTTTATTTGCTAAACGGTCATCCAATTCTTTTAATGTTTGAATTCCTTCCAAACCACGTAGTGAATGTGCCAATTTAGCTGCTTTGCTCACACCCGCAGAGGCTGCCAACATCGCAAGGCTATGGCCACTTCCAGTAACACTTTGTTCGACTCGTACTCTTTTTTGGGAAATTAATTCACGAATACGTTCGTGTTCATCAAAACGTACCGACTCAAACGTATTTTGTAATAATTCACTTAAAGCAGGCTGGTTACGTAATAATGCCTTACCCGACAAAACAAAGTAGCCCGATAGTGTGTTCGCATCATCCACAGCACCGCGTATTGTATGAAAAGAATTAATTCCGCCAGTTACACTGTATTGCCAATTTTGTACGGCAAGATAATCTTTGTCTGCAACACCTAAACGTGGCAAACAACTCGAAAAATGTGGTAGGTAGGATAAGGTTTGTTGATCCATATCCGGCAACGCACAAATAACCTGTTGGTATACCAGTCCATTAGTCGGTTGTGAATAAAGTGAAATACTCGTTTGCTCAACCTCCAATTTGTTTCCTTTGGCAATCGACATTTCCAGTGGCACATCCTGCAAGGTTACTTTTGGCAAAATTTCAATATCGTCTTCACTGGCCTGTCTTTTTTCCAGTGCTTTTGCCTGAGAGATAATGTTTTGTTTTGCGGCACTATCAAGTGATGCATTAATGGAGGCCAATTTGGTTTTTTCAAAAGCTTCTTTACGTTGGTTTAACGCCGCATCTGGTTTCATCGTTAAACGCACACGGTGCAGGTTATTGAGCAGATTTGTTTTAACCAGCTCCTTTACATAGTTCGGATCCTGAATTTTTTGTCGCAGAGCATCAATAACCGGATCAAGATTAAGCAGTTCAACCGGATCGCCACGATGCACCGCACAAGACAGGCCTTCTAATATAATCGACAGGCCATAGGGGTAACTGTCGCCACTCACTTCGCGCTGCCCAAGTTCTAATTGATGTAAAACCGCCTCAACATTTTCCAAAGGTACTCCATTACTTTCAATCTCTTTAAATACACCCAAAATTAAGTCTTCAATTTTTTGTGCATCATTTGCTTTACAACCTTCAAGCCCGCACATAAAAGTAATTTCATAATTTGAATCATCCAAACCACATAAAGAAGAGGGAGCCACACCCAATTCACTTGTTTCCAAAGCTTTACGTAACGGGGAGGCACTGTTGTCCAGTAAAATACTGGATAACAAATGTGCGCTTAATAAACCTTCCAAGTCGGTGTTATGACCTAACAACCAAGCCATAACAACATGAGATTTAGTTTCTAACGATTCATCACTGTCAATACCATAATACTCTTCAACAGCAACAGGGGCATGGTAACGTTTTTCATCTTCTACTTTTATAACATCATCTAATTTATCAAAATTTTGTAATACATTTTTTTCAAAAATATCATGATATTCATATGCCGTAATATCACCATAAGTCATAAATACGGCATTGGATGGATGATAGTGGGTTTTATAAAAAGCACATAGCTGCTGATAAGAAAGATCGGTAATAAATTCAGGGTCTCCACCACTGTTATAGTGATAGGTTGAGCTAGGATAAAGATATTTATATAACGATTCCCATACCTGACTCACCGGTGAGCTTAAAGCCCCCTTCATTTCATTAAACACGACACCTTTATATAAGAGTTCAGATTCGGCATTATCCATTTCAGAAAATTCCAGACGATGACCTTCCTGTGCAAAATCTAGCTCGTCTAACCTTGAAAAGAAAACGGCATCTAGATAAACATCGAGCAGATTAAAAAAGTCTTTTCGATTTTGGCTAGCAAAGGGATAGGCTGTCCAATCGCTACTGGTAAACGCATTCATAAAAGTATTGAGCGAACGACGAATCATCATAAAAAACGGATCACGTACTGGGTATTTTTTGCTTCCACACAACGCCGTATGTTCTAGCATATGTGCAACACCGGTGGAATCCATCGGCACTGTTCTTAAGGCAACAAGAAAAACATTTTCGGTATTATCTGCAGCCAGATGGTAATGGGTTGCCCCAGTTTTAATGTGCCGATATTCTTCGATAACGAGATTTAATGAATCTATGGGTTCACTACGCAACCATTCAAAAGAAGGGTGAAGCGACTCATGTGCTGTAACTTGTTTTTGCATATTTTTAATGTCTACTTAATAAATTTTGAAATATCAGGTAAAGAGTGTCCATAATAAACGATTCTACCTTCGGGATTAACGAGTACCAAGGTGGGCGTTACAACAGAATGATAAGCCTCTGCTGTCCAGATTATCTAGGCGATTACTCAGGATGAGATACTTTATATTATTGTCCTTAACATATTCAGCTACATCGTCATCATACTCTGCCCCAATATTAATCGCAGCAATGATTAAGCCTTTATGCTTATATTTTTTATACATCGCATTAAGATCTTTGACCTCGGCATAACAATACACGCAATCTACCGCCCAAAAAACAAGCAGTACATGTCCCTTTTTGCGTAAGGATGCTAGCGTATATATTTTACCCTCCAATGATTTTAATTTAAATTCAGGCGCCGTTTGTCCTATTTTGTAGCCAATATTTTTATTAACCTCTGGTGCGGCATCAATAGAGGTTGCAAAGATCGGCAATAATATCGCTACAAATAACAAGGATTTTAAATTGAAATACGTCACGCTATACAATCTGACAGCCTCTTTTATTCGGCCAGTTTTAATCGAGATCCCAAGCTTACCACACTATTTTATATATATCGTAACCTGCAAATTTGGTAGGATAGCGTCCTGCAAAATTACAGTATTTAAGGCATTCCAATGATCATTGTCATTTCTCCTGCAAAAACGGTCGATTTTGAAACAGTCCCCCAAACATCAAAATTTACCCATCCTGATTTTTTGAGCGAATCCAGCAAGCTTGTTCGGGAAATGCGTCATTATTCCCATAATGACATTAAAAAATTAATGGCTGTGAGTGATAAGATTGCTGTTTTAAACGTTGAGCGTTTCAAAAAGTTTAAAACTCCCTTTACTACTAAAAATGCAAAACAAGCGGGTCTCGCTTTTAAAGGTGATGTGTATACCGGCCTGAAGATTTTAGTGCCCGAGATCTAGACTTTGCACAAAAACATTTACGTATTTTATCCGGACTTTATGGCTTATTACGCCCGTTGGATTTAATGCAGGCTTATCGACTGGAAATGGGCTTAAAACTTCCCATTAAGAATAATAAAAATTTGTATGAATTCTGGGACAGTCAAATAACCGAAAAAATTAATAGTGAATTTAAAAAACAAAAAGAAAACACCTTAATTAATCTTGCATCCAATGAATATTTTAAAGTCATACAAAAGAAAAATCTGGAAGGTACAATTATTACTCCAGCTTTTAAAGAAGCCCGCAATGGTGGTTTTAAAATGATTGGTATTTATGCCAAAAAAGCTCGCGGTCTAATGAGCCGTTATATTATTAAAAACAGACTAAAGAATCCTGAAGAATTAAAAAAATTTAGTTTAGATGGTTATAAATTTAACCATAAACTTTCATCTGAAAATGACTGGGTTTTTACCCGTAAACAATAAGCTGATACAAGCCATGACTTCAACAAATTTATTTAACGTGAGTCTGGATGACTTTGATAAAAAAGTGATTCAGGCTTCTGAAGCAATCCCGATTCTTGTTGATTTCTGGGCCGACTGGTGTGGGCCTTGTATCGTTATTGCCCCTATTCTTGAAAAAGTCATTACTGATTATGATGGCACAATTCAACTCGCTAAACTTGAAGTAGATGAAGATGAAAATATGAAACTAGCAGGAAAATATCAGGTACGTGGTTTTCCAACCATTATACTCTTTGAAAAAGGTATTGAGGTGGAACGTTTTAGCAGTGCGCAGAGTTATTCTTATATTGACCAGTTTATTCAACGGCACAGTGTGCTGTTAAATAGTAAAAAAAATACTATTTAGGTTTAGTGTAGTAAACCCCAGGGATCCATGACTTATGCAATTTGGCTGTTTCATCTAAACGCTGATCATCTGAGTCATCAAAAGTAAAATTGTTGGTACCAATGCGAATACGGTCACCTTCACTTAAACGATGCAGATTAATCAGTTGATCGTTTACATAAGTATTGTTCGTACTTTCAAGATCTTGCAGGATGTATTCATAAACGCCGTCTTTGGCATGATTAACGGTTATTTCAATGACCGCATGAAACTTGCTAACTAGATTGTCATTTAAACAAATATCATTCGATTCATCGCGCCCTAAGGTTATTTTTGCTTTCTGGATAGGGAAAACAAGCCCCGCACTGCCGTCTTTAATCTGAAGTAACTTCGCCATACAAATACTTTAGGTTAAAATAGCCATAAAGAAAGGTATCCATATCACTAACATAATAATAATCATTGATATGTTACACGCCAATATTAATTTATAGCGATTCTTTTCTTCACCCGAAGTCTGGCTTAACCAGATAGTCGCAATCATACTGTCTAGCATCAACACCATGGTAAGCAGTGGAGCCATAACTGGAACAACGATAGTTGAAATCATCAACCAACCTGTGTAAGTAACGGGTGTACCTGTTTTTGCTTTTAAAATTAAACTAATAATAGCCAATGCAATAAGCACGACTCGCATTGGACGGATTTTTTTAAATATTGATAACATTTTATTTTTCTTCTTTTTTTATTAATGTACGGGGGAAGACTTTAAATCGTCGGCGTTAAAAGCAACTTGCACCTGATTTTTATATTCTTCGTCAAAGATAAGATCAAATTTATAATTTTCGTCAACTTTTAATTGTTTTAAATCCGGTAATCGGTTTGCCAAATAAGCACAGGTTGCTGCAATAAGTTGATCATTGCCGTCAATAAGTGCAGCTATCAGCTGCATCGACACAAATTGTGTACGTTGCACAAGATCGGGAACCGCTATGGTGTTACCACTCAATACAATTCCTTGTGTCATCTTTGAGTCCATTATATCTAGGAATTCTAATTGTTTAGCCGGTAAGGGGCGGTCACGATTATATTCAATCTGACTCTCACCGTTAACAAAAACAATAAAAATACTGGACATACTAATAACCTTAATAAATTGATAACAATTAAAATCAACAAGATACATTCGGTTCTTATTGTGGGGGATATTCTAAATGATTTTACTCTGATTTTCTTTAAAAAGAATTATTTTAAAATACTGTTCTAAGTGCTTAATAATAAACGAAACATGAACAAGGTAAGTGAGGAGTAGCAAATACAGGTGTAAAATTCAATCTGGTAATAAAAATAATTCCAACTAGTCTTTATTACTGTAAACGTGTTACCCCGGATTTTCTTTGAGCCGATTCCATTAATTCCGGGAGCTAATTTGTAGATGTGGTGTGAATGTCCAGCTTGACTGGAAATCCTAAAGCATCTCTACTGCACCCACTTGAACGCGATGGTTCAAGTGAACGGGGTAATACCTTACACCTTAATTTATTCTCATTGCTTCAATCCGGTATCATTAATTCCCGCACATCCTAAGTGAATTCCCTGTTAGGGTAAAGTGTTACAAAACTCAACAGCCCCTAGTTAACTTTAGTTTTTTTAGTTGCTGCCTTTGTATTTTTTACAATAAAGTCTTCAACTATTTTCGGGGGTATCGCTCCCACTTGTGCAGCAAGTAATTCACCTTGTGGATTAAACAATAAGAAGCTCGGGGTTCCAATCCAACGAGCATTGGAGTATTGGCTATAAAGTGCCATCACATCCTCTGGTTCACCAATTAAATTTGGAAAATCTACACTGTGTCTTTTAATGAATTTTACTGCCTCTTTAAACTTTGCCTTACCATCAATTGAAATACCTAATACAGTCGCATCCTTGTCGGAATGTTCAAAATTAAAGTCAACATACTTATAGGCTTCTTTGTTGCATATATGGCAATCTGAAGCCCAGAACATCACTAGCAACCATTTTCCCTTGCCGGAAAAATCTTCTATTGTTTTAGGGTTATGTTTAAAATCGGTTAAAATCCCGGTTGTAATGTCAGAAGGGGCCGCTGCAACAGCCGTCCCCATTCCTGTCAATAGCGTCATTAACAAAGCAATAATCGCAAGTAATTTAGTTACATTCAAAATAATACTCCCACTTCTATCATACGTTGAACCATAATTTATGGCTAGATTATGTCAATCTACACAAAATAGACCGCAGATAAACGCTAAGTTCATTATAAAATACACTATTGTGCAAAATAAAGGCTTAAAAAGTCGTCAAATGACTCTGTTTCACCCGATTCCACATCCAATTGTTGTTGGATAGACTTAATCGATAAGCTACAAAATTGTTCATTAAAAGAAGGGTCCAACTTTAAATTCTTAAAATATTCCAAATGCTGTTCTGATTTGCGTTTCGAAAAATGAAAAAAACCTTCTCCATTTTGACGCATTTCTGCTAACACCATCGCCGAGGGGGTTGTATCGGGGTTATGAAATTTTTCTCTTTGAGCCGACAATGCCGCAGAATGTGGTTTTGTATCAAGCCCCTTATCCAACACATCACAACAGGCATCCATAGCGTCACAAAGTGCTAAACCTTGTTGCCGCATATTAAGTAACTTACCACGAATACTGATCTTTAAATCTGGATCCCGCCCTTGGTGCGCAACTTCTATTTCATTCGCATCAATCGCTTTTTCTTCGTTACGTAATATCGGTGGGCTTTTTTCTAATAAGCAATACAGTAAAAATGCACGTAAAAAATAAAGTTGTTCGCTATCAATACCCATAGGTGAGAAAGGATTAACATCTAAAGAACGCAACTCAACATATTTCACACCACGCCGAGATAAAGCCAGTGATGGTTTTTCATTGCCCATTAATATTTGTTTGGGTCGAACTGTTGAATAATATTCATTTTCAATTTGCAGAATATTACTGTTTAATTGTCGATAACTACCATCAACCTTTACACCAATTTTTTCATATTCAGGACAAGATGTTTCGGTTGCATAACGCAAACTATTTACATATTCATTTAAACTATTATAGTTTGCGACAACGCCCATCTCATTCTCTTTATTGTTCTGGTAACCAATATCCCCCATCCGTAACGATGTTGCATAAGGATGATAAAAAGTATTTTCGTTAAAAACTTGTAGTGTTGTTTGCTGGCCATGCAAAAAAGATTTACAAACCGCCGGTGAAGTACCAAACAAATACGGCACCACCCAGCCAAAACGCTGTAAATTTCGCAGTACACCAAAATATGATTCAGAAATAAACGTTTGTGGAGATTCTTTATTTTCTTCAATCCGTTGGTAAGCATCCCAAAAATCATCAGCCAATGAGAAATTAAAATGCACTCCGGCAATCACTTGCATCACCCGACCATAACGGTAGCCCAATCCACGCCGATAGATATGTTTCATTTGGCCACTGTTTGAACTGCCATAATTTGCAAGTGGAATACTGGTTTCACCCGCAACCACGCAAGGCATACTGGCTGACCACAACAATTCATCATTTAAATTATTGTAAACAAACTTTTGTGTATCACATAAAAAACGTAACGCATCGTCCACCGATTCATAAGGTGGAGTTATAAATTCCAGTAATGCTTCTGAATAATCTGTTGTTATATAAGGATGTGTTAAGGCTGCCCCTAATTTTTCAGGATGAGCCAACTGAGAGATATTACCTTGACTGTTAACCCGTAAACATTCTTTTTCAAGACCAATTAAACTTGCTTGCAGTGCCTCAACAACTTGAGAATTGATTATTTTTTTTAAGCGATTTTCAACCAGATCGGACACACTACAACCTTTATATTAAGTTAACACCACGATCATACATAATAATCAGAACCAATGTATAGTGCTATGTAAAAAGAAGAAGGAATTGGGGTTAGGTTGGGGGGGAGTCTGGTTGAAAAACATCGGAAAAGATCATAAGTGTCAGTAAAAAGAAAGTGAAACTGGCACTAAAAACCCCCACTATTGTGGGGGAGGGAAAAGACTCATGCGAGTCCTGGGTTAAAATTTTCAGGCTGGATACTTATATTGCAATAGCATGTTCAACCACGGAATATTCCGTTAGTGGTTCACGTAAACTCATTGGTAACGTCGCTTTAAGACATTCTTCGGCAAGTTTCATATAGTCAAGTGCAGCATTGGATTTTGCATCATAAGCCCACACAGGCAAGCTATAACATACTGATTCTTTTAAACGCACCGTATGATGAATCATCACTGGCAACACATTGTCGGGATAACGCTCCCAGATTTTTCTTAAAAAGGTTCGACATATCAGGGTACGATTATCTATCATCGTTGGTAATACTTTAAAAGGTAACGGTCGACCCCGACGTGCCTGTAAATGTTCAATCGTTTCACTGATGCGTTCAATACCATCTAAAGAAAACAGGCTCATTTCAATTGGAATAATCACTTCATCGGATGCTAACAAGGCATTAACCGATAAACGTCCTAATGCGGGAGGACAATCAATAATAATAAAATCATAAGACACATCAAGCGGATGCAACAAGCGCGCAAGTTCTTCTTCCTGCGACCAGTCGGTTAAATGATGTTCTGCCGCAACCAACGCCATCGAACCGGGAATAAGATCCACATTTTTATACACCTCGTGTTGAATAACATCCCGAATACTGCGTTGCCCAGAAAAGACATTGTAAAGCGTTGCTAACTTATCCCCACACTTTCCAAACCCCAAAGAAGCGTGGCCTTGTGCGTCCATATCGATGAGCAATACACGTTGTGAAATATAGCCCAAACAAGCTGCTAAATTAATTGCCGTGGTCGTTTTACCACAACCTCCTTTCTGGTTTGCTATGGATATAATTTTCATTAGTAACCTCCCCTGCCGTAGCAGCGACTATTCTTTGTTAAATAGAAAACGAGCGAACACGCTTTATACCTGTTTTTTAGTGTTTGCTTCATATAACCCCTAACTCTCCTTAACCAGTCTTTCTATTTATATTTGTTATGTTTTGTTCAAACAAATCATCCTGCTCCACCACCAACTGAAGTGATTCGGGATATTGTTTGATAATTTCTTTTTCCAACTTGGCCACTTCCAGAATCCATTCCTGCCCAGTTAATGCATCAAGAGCCATACCCTGATGAAAAACAAGCACCACATCGCCCGTCGCTACCACTTTTAACTCACTAAAGGGTTGTTGTTGCAATGGAAGATAGTGCAATAACGCTAAAATACTTTTACGAATTTTCTGTAATGACACACCATGGTCAAGCAACTGTTTTACAGTTTTTAATCCAATAAGGTCGGTAAAAGAATAGCGTGCATGGCCACCCGATGTTGTGTGTGAAGGTTCAATCACGGCTGTCTGTCGCCAATAATTGAGTTGCCGCGCAGTGAGCCCAGTAATGTTGGCAACCTGCTGCCGACTAAAACCGGTGTGTGATCGTGTATTAGCCATTAAGCAAATACTCATTTAGAAATATTGCTATAAACAATAGTCGTTATTTCTAATAAATCAAGAATTGATACAAAAAAGCGGGGGTTTTGTCACGTTTTATCGATATAACATTAAAAATAATAGTGATAGCAGCAATAAGAAACTACGATTACAATCAAATAAAAATCAGGCTAGGGATAAAACAAATGCAAAGGATCCGAATTAAAACTATATTAATAGTGCTGATGTCCATTTACTTTCAACAAACCACTCATGCCGACACGGCACGCATCAAAATTCCTGCCGGTAATTTCTTGATGGGCTGCTCAGCACAAGATACCCACTGTGACAAAGATGAAGGCCCCCAAAGCGGGACTCCCGTTTTTGTTAAAACGTTCTATATCGACAACAAGGAAGTGTCTGTTAAAGACTACCGTGCTTGTATCAAAGCCGGTCAGTGTCACCGCCCTAAAGATCACTCACTCAATCAGTACTGTAATTTAGGTGCCGCCGGTCGAGAGAACCACCCTATCAACTGCGTTGACTGGCAAGAGGCCGTTGATTATTGCCAAACCAAAGGAGGCCGCCTGCCTTATGAAGCGGAATGGGAAAAAGCGGCGCATGCCGGTTCAAACACACCTTACCCATGGAAAACCAATAAAGGTTTAAAAGTAAGCTGCAAACAGGCCATTTTAGATGATGGCAAAACGCGCGGTTCTCAAGGTGATGAACTCGATGGTTGTGGCGAAGACCGAACTTGGCCGGTTGCCAGTCGCCCCGCCAATGCACTGGGGCTATACGATATGCAGGGCAATGTTGGCGAATGGCTAGCCAATTGGTATAGCGCAACCGCCCATTACTAACCTGTATGCGAAAGGTGACTTAAGTGGCCCCAAATCAGGTAGACAGCGTTTGGTTCGCGGTGGCTCATGGGATGAAAATGCTCAAAATTTACGCAGCTCATTTCGTAATGTAAAGCCCCCGGTTAGCGGCCAATCCATTTATGGTTCCATTGGTTTTAGGTGTGTTTATGACCAATAAGCGTACAACACCAATACGACACAGACTCTAAACGGTAACCATCACTTAAAGAGCGATAGTGGCATGGTAAATAAGTATGTCATGTAATACTTATGCTTAAACAATAAAGTTAGAAGTAATGTACAATAAATGACCATGTAGTATCTAGCAGGGTCATTCTATGTTGTTAAAATCTCAAAAAATATTTTTCGTGCGCGTATTTAGTTTAATTGCGTTCAGTCTGTTATTTAATTCTCTCGGCTATGCCAAAACGGATAAAACCACCATCAGTTGGGCCGGATGCGGTATTACCAAAAAAGCATTTATGAAAGAAATAGCCAAAGCCTATGAAGCAAAGACTGGAATTAAAATTGTGCTACATGGCGGTGGTGCAACCCGTGGTATTCGCGATGCAGCAAGATTAAAAATGGATTTAGGCGGTTCATGCCGGATGAATTTACCCGAAGTTGATCGTATCGAACTGCATGCTTCATTACACCCCGTCGCTTGGGACGCTCTAGCCATTATTGTTAATAAAAAGAACCCTATAAATACTTTATCCACCCAACAAATTAAGGCTATCTACACCGGTAAAATCACCAACTGGAAAGAAGTGGGTGGTAAAAATGCCCCGATTCATTTGTATATTCGCCGTGGCACCATTTCGGGTGTGGGCTATGCCATTCGTCAATATGTTTTTAAAGATCGATATAAACAATTTAAAACCGACTCAAAATATGTCACCAAATCATCCGGTCCTTTGGAAAAAGCTGTTGTAAAAGATGTGGATGCAATAGCTATTACCGGTGTCAGTAGCGCGCGTAAACGCAATGTTAAAATTATTGGTTTTGACGGCAAAGTGCCGTCTTACAAAAATGTTGCCAGTGGTAAATACACTTTATACCGCCCCTTATATCTTGTTACCAGTCCTGCACCGTCACAAAAAGTAAAAGACTTTATTAAATTTGTTGTCTCCAAAGAAGGTCGTAAAATTATTCGTGACAACAACACCGTGCCATATAAGGATGCACCCGCTTTACAGTCTAAAATGTTAGTTTATGGCTTTGGTATGCTTTAAAGAACTTAGTGAATATTTTACAGGCTAAGCCTCTGTCTCATAAACAACGTATTTGCCATTTGTGTTATGTAACAGGGCCAGATAATGGTTGGTCTGCATTTCTGTTAAACGGCTAACGGTTCGTTCAAAAGCAAAAGCTAAACGTTTTGCAATATAAAGCTGTTCAGGTAGAGCTTCTGCTGAACAAATAAGTTTTACTTGATGATCATACAAGGCATCCACTAAATGGATAAAACGTTTTGCGGCACTGTCGTAAGACTCATTCATAATAGGAATATTGCTGATAAAGACCGTCGTGTATATTCGTGCGATCTCAATATAGTCAAAAGCCGAACGGGGCGATTCGCATAAGGCTGAAAATTCAAACCAAATAACCTCATTAGCTAACGCAAGATAATCTAACTTACGGTTATTAATTTCTATTTGCCGATTGTGTTTTGATTTCACATCGACAATGTGATTAAAACAGGGGGTTATTTTTTCTATTGTTTCCTCATTTGTGCCCACAAAGTAGGTCGTGCTTTTTTCCAGTTTATTAAACCGATAATCGGTATCATCACCTAAATTATATTCAATGGTCGATTGTTCCAATAAATTAATGACTTCCATAAAACGTTCTCGTTGCAAACCATTCATATATAAATTTTTAATCGCAATATTGGATGATGCAACAATCGTCACACCATTATCGACCAGTATTTTTAATAACCCCACCATTAACATCGCATCGGCAATATCATGCACGTGAAATTCATCTAGGCATAAGAGTTGGTACTGACTAGCAAATTTTTCAGCAACAATCACCAACGGATCGGGTGACTTTGGAAGTGTTCTCAACTGCTCATGAATATCCAACATAAAATGATGGAAATGAATACGATGTTTTTCTTTAAACGGTAAACATTCATAAAAACAGTCAATTAAATAGGTTTTGCCACGTCCTGTTCCACCCCAGAAATATAAACCTTTAATATAAACCGATTTTCTTTTTAATAATTTTGTCCAGAAACCGGTCGTTTCCTGACGATTAGCTTGCAACAATTCTTCATACAGGGCATTGGTTAATTCAACAGCATGTTGCTGCGCAGCATCGGCTAAGAAGTCACTGCGTTTTAAATCCTGTTGGTATGACTCAAATGGCGTCACAAAACATTCCCATATAAATGTATTATAGTTTTGAATATTTAGTATACTTATAAAATATTATCTATACCATGAATTAAATTTAAAACAAGACTTAATAAATACATGCAAAAAATAAATCGAAGCTTTCTTTTTATCCTTACCTTTACACTATTTAATACGACCTATGCAAAGGATGTATCCACACAAACTAGCAAGCCAAAATGGGAATTAGGTGTCGGTTTAGGTTTGTTAAGTTTGCCGCATTACCGTGGTTCTGATCAGCGTTCAGAATACGCTGCACCCATTCCTTACGTACGTTATAATGGTAAACGTTTGAAAGTCGATAAAGAAGGTGGTCGCTTTTATTTTTACAATGGTGACGATGTTAAAGTTGATATCAGTACAGCCTTTTCTTTTCCTGTTGACAGTACAGACAATCGTGCCCGCAAG
The DNA here is from genome assembly GCA_964472525.1 of uncultured Thioalkalispiraceae bacterium. GTDB lineage: Bacteria > Pseudomonadota > Gammaproteobacteria > UBA6429 > Thiohalophilaceae > SZUA-37. The sequence goes on from CAYYLL010000007.1 coordinate 54,862, forward strand.
GGGATGCCTAACTTGGATGCCATTATTGAATTAGGGCCAAGAATTCAGTTTAATCTTTATGAATCTGATAATAAAAATCTACGCTTTCGCTTGGGGATTCCATTGCGTGCGGCGGTTGCAACCGATTTAAAACATTCTCAAGCGATTGGCTGGGTATTTTCACCTTACTTACAACTTCGATATTATAACGGTTGGGAATCGGCTGTTTCCATTGGCCCCATATGGGCCAGTGAAGCCTACCATGACTATTTTTATGAAGTTGCACCTCAATACGCCACATCAACTCGTCCTGCATATAATGCAAAAGCTGGTTACAGCGGTTCACGCATCACCCTAACGGTTAGTAGACGTTTTAACCAAATCTGGTTTGGTTTTTTTGCGAAGTACGACAATTTAAGCAATGCTACATTTATAGATAGCCCATTGATTAGACAAAATGATTCTTTTATCGTGGGTGCGGCTCTTTCATGGGTCTTTAAAAAATCGAAATAACAACGTCAGTTTTAGATAAACAGTGAGTTTTTACTATTCCCTTCTATATTAATACTATAAAATAGTCCTCTTTTTTTAGCACTATATCGCTCCTCAGCAACCGATGGGAAATCAAGCCCAAAGATATTGCACCCGTATATATTGCGATAGACCTTTTCTCGAACGACAAGAAGTGACAGAAAAACAAGATTTAACTCAAGTGTGTGAGACCCCATGTCAGAATTTTCCATATCAAAATTTGTAGTTGGACAACGTTGGATAAGTGATACCGAAACCGATTTAGGTTTAGGTGTCGTAACCAGCACAGAAACGCGCCGAGTCACTATTATATTCCCCGCCAGTGAACAATCACGAGTCTATGCTATCGGTCAAGCACCTCTCACGCGGGTTATCTTTTTCGAAGGCGATAGCATTAAATCAGAACAAGGCGAACAGTATACCATTCGCCAACTTGAAGAACGTGAAGGTTTGATCGTATACCATTGCATTGATCAAAATGGTGAAGCTTATGAATTATCAGAAGGACAATTAAACCATTCAACTCAACTTAATAAACCACGCGATCGAATGCTTACCAGCCAGATTGATAAACAACTCTGGTATACCTTACGCTACCAGACATTACAAAAACGTTATGAATTAGCACAACTACAGACACGAGGTTTACTCGGCCCACGCGTTAGTCTTATCCCCCATCAGCTGTATATTGCACATCAAGTTGCTAATCGCAGTGCGCCCCGGGTATTACTGGCCGATGAAGTAGGTTTAGGAAAAACCATTGAAGCGGGCTTAATTATTCATCAGCAATTAATATCAGATCGCGCACAACGTATTCTGATTATAGTTCCTGAAGCATTAATCTATCAGTGGATGGTTGAAATGCTACGACGCTTTAACCTTAAAATGAGTTTATATGATCAAGAACGTTATCAGGACAGTGTTGATGATGAACACAATCCTTTTATCGATGAACCGCTATTATTGTGCAGTCTCGAGTTTGTAACCCACAACGCAATCGTATTAGAGCAATTAATCGAAGCAGAATGGGATATTCTTGTTATTGATGAAGCCCATCATCTTGCATGGTCTGAAGAGCTGCCAAGCCCGGCTTATACTTGTATCGAAAAATTATCAGCAACTATACCGGGCTTATTATTATTAACCGCTACACCTGAACAACTTGGTGAAGAAAGTCACTTTGCGCGTTTACGTTTACTTGATCCCCATCGTTATCATAGCCTCGATAAATTTCTTAAAGAAGTAAAAGCCTTTAAAACCATCGCCCATGTCGTTGACAATTTACTCGATGCCGATTCATTAAATGAAGAGTCAAGCAAGACACTGGTTAATTTATTTAAAGGGAATGAAAGTTATTTATCATTACTCGATAATTTTAACATGCTCGAAGATAACGATTCTTATCGACAACAATTAATCCAAATTCTGGCCGACCAACATGGTACCGGGCGCGTACTATTCCGCAATACACGCAATGCTATTAAAGGTTTCCCAGAACGAGAAGCCCATGCCTACCCATTAAAAGCACCAACGGCCTATGAGTCATTAATACAGGCTTATATAGAGTCCAATGAAGTAGAAAAACTTCAACTGCCGCTGCTGCTCACGCCAGAAATTATTTATCAGAATGTTTTTGCCAATGAAGGAGAACATTGGACCCGTATCGACCCACGCATTGCATGGCTAGCCGACATTCTTAAAACCTGTCGCAATGAAAAAGTACTGGTTATTTGTGCTTACGCAACCACGGCTATTGATATTTCCAATGCTTTACGTGAACAATATGGGAAACAATCTGCGGTGTTTCATGAAAACATGAATATTATTGACCGAGATCGTGCGGCTGCTTTTTTTGCTGATATGGAAGACGGCTCACAAGTTTTAATTTGTTCCGAGATTGGTAGCGAAGGCAGAAATTTTCAGTTTGCACACCATTTAGTTCTGTTTGATCTCCCCTATAATCCAGACTTACTTGAACAACGTATTGGTAGACTGGACAGGATAGGTCAGCTAGAAACCATCCATCTGCATACACCTTACTTTGAAAATTCGGCACAAGCGATTATGTACCAATGGTATCACAGTGGTTTAAATACGTTTATGCACACTTGCCCAGCTGGTCAGGCGGTTCTGCAAAAGCACCATCAAGAATTAAATAATTATTTAATCAACCCTAGTTTCGACTCTTTTTCGGTAGAACAATTTATTCATATGGTTCATGCCGACACCAATGAATTTACCCAACAGTTGCAGCAAGGCCGGGATCGTTTTCTTGAACTGAATCCCTATCAACAAGCTGAAGCAGCCGATATTGCAGCTAATATCCAATACTGGGACCATGACCGAGGTTTAGAAAATTATCTGTCGGGTGTCTTTGATATGTATGGTGTAGATTTTGATTTCCACGCACAAAAAAGTTTTACCTTGCACCCAACCGACCATATGCTTATTACCCACTTTCCTGGTTTACCCGATGAAGGTGCAACCATCACCTTCGACCGCCATCATGCACTTGCTCATGAAAATATGTATTTTATGACATGGGAACATCCGATGGTTGTTAACTTAATTGATTTACTGGTTTCACATGAACACGGCAACACCGCTTTGAGTATTGTGAAATTACCCAAACTAAAACAAGGCAGTATTTTATTAGAATGTATTTTTGTTATTGAATGCAGTGCGCCACAAAAATTACAAATTCATCGCCACTTACCACCAGCAGTTATTCGTGTCCTTATTGATCCACTTAACAAGGATTTAACCGAACAATTTGATTTTGATGCCTTACAAGGTGCCGTTATTCAGTTAAACAAACAAATTATCAGCCAACTAATTAGTAACCATCAGCAACGATTACAAAATATGTTCGCCCAGGCTGAAAACATTGCAACAAAAAATTGTGTTACCCAAACTCAGGCCAAGATAACTGAAATGACACAGCATTTTAATCTTGAAATACAACGTTTAAAGTCACTACAAAAAGACAACCCAAATATTCGAGACGATGAAATCATTAATATGGAAAACCAGAAAAATGAGCTGAACGCGTATATGAGTAAAGCCTATGCACGCATGGATTCCTCACGACTTATTGTGGCCGGGTAAAAGAAATAAACCACTCATTCCCCATTTATTCAGCTTTCATTCAGCTAGCTTCCTGTAATCTATATCCATACTAACGCACCCCTATCAAGGAGTTATATTATGGAAATTTCACATACAAAACATATAGTTATGGCATTGAGTATTGTTGTGCTGAGTGGCCTTAGCCTAAGCTCACAAGCCGATGGTGGTCATCGTCACTATGCCAGATGTGGCCATTCTTACTATAACGGCTACGGTCATAACTATTATGGACACAACTACTATGGCCATGGTTATTATGGAAATAGTTATTACGGGTATAATAATTACCCTCGATATTCAAGCTATGATGACGACGACTACCAACCTCGGCGGCAACACCGCATTAATGTGATACCCCATATCAATGCAAGAATTCATTTACCCGGCTTAAGCCTGAGTTTACACTAAACATTGACGGGATATGCTTAAGGTAGAAAGCCTAAAAACACGACTTTAAGCAAATCCTGCTTTGTTAAAATAGACGCCAACGTGTATGCTAGCAATAACATTCTTAGCTATTGAGAAAAAAATGGTTACATTCTTGCGTATCAATTTCCTTCTGTTATTACTGAGTACCCCGCTCACCACACAGGCGTACACTCAAAATAACCACTCGAAGGAATCAACTCTAACAGCAATGACATCATCAGGGCTAATTGCTAAAGTTCAAATAAGTAAACAAATGGCGGCCGGTATTGCACAACAAACTGTGCCGGGGAGAGTGTTAAAAGTAACCCTTAAGGGGTCTACCTATCGGGTAAAAATTATTAGTCAAAGCGGTGACGTCGTTAACGTATTGATTAATGCCAACACTGGCCAAATACTAAACCAATAACACCCATGCGTGTACTCATTATCGAAGATGAACTCACCTTGCAACAGCAAGTTAAAGAACATCTGGAGCAACATCAATATATGGTTGATACCAGTTCCGATGGTGAAGATGGTTTATTTAATGCGCTAGAATATCCCATTGATGCCGCCATTATTGATATTGGCCTACCGAAATTATCCGGCATTGATGTGATAAAACAGATTCGAGCCAAAGGTAAAAATCTTCCTATTCTTATTTTAACCGCGCGCAACAGTTGGCAGGATAAAGTCAATGGCCTAGAAGCCGGTGCAGACGATTATCTGGTTAAACCATTCCATATAGAAGAATTGCTAGCACGGCTTAAAGCCTTATTACGCAGAAGTATTGGCTCAACCAACACCGTTATTCAATATCCCCCCATTCAAATTGATACCACGAGTCAAACTGTACACTGTCATGAATTACCCGTTGAATTAACCACCTTTGAGTATCGAACCATTGAATACTTAATACGCCATGCAGGTGAAGTGGTATCCAAACAAAATTTAAATGAATATCTCTATCCTCATGACGAAGATACCGACAGTAATGTTATTGAAGTGATGATTGGTCGTCTACGAAAAAAACTTGACCAAAAAAATAATCTAAAGCCCATTGAAACATTACGTGGACGAGGTTATCGGTTTGTTCTTAAAAAACTGAATACTGAAGAATAACTAAAAGATATTCACATGACTCTCAAGTTACGTTTAATTATTAGTAGCCTGCTAATCCTGTTGTTCTTTATTATTGTTACGGGCTACACGCTAGATAAAGCCTTTTACACCGCCAATAAAACAGCGATGCAAGAGCAATTGACCACCCAACTTTATTTATTAATGGCAGCAACTGAAATTAATAAAAATGCAGATGTCAGCATGGCCCCGTCACTGCTTGAATCAAAATTCAGCTTGCCGTCATCCGGTTTATACGCTTACATAACCGACAACCATAATAGGGTGTTATGGAAATCATTATCCACTATCGGCATCACTAGCCCGCAACCTATTACACTCAAAAAAGGTTCTCAACAATTTAGCCAACAACGTTTAAATAATATTGAATATTATAATTTAAGCTATGGTGTAAATTGGTTAGCAGGGAACAATAATATACACATTACTTTTAATATTCAGAATGATCTAACAAATTTTAATGAACAAATATTTAACTATAGAACTACTCTTTGGAGCTGGCTCGCAGGCATGGCTATTTTATTGCTTATTGCGCTTAGCGCATTAATCTACTGGGGTTTATTACCTTTACGCAAAGTAATGGATGAAGTGAAAGCCATTAAAAATGGAACAAAAAAAATGATTAACGGACATTACCCCCCAGAAATACAAGTATTAAGCAACAGCATTAACCAACTTATTGAACATGCGCAAAACCGACAAAACCGTTATAAAAATACACTGGGTGATCTTGCGCACAGCTTAAAAACACCTCTAGCTGTTATTCGTGGCATAATTGAGCAATTGTCATCGAATGAACTCACCCAACAACTTGATGAACATATATCAAAGATTGATTCCAATATTCAATATCATTTACAACGAGCCACCACCACGGGCAAGTCACTCAGCCAAAATATAACACTGGCTCCAACGATAGAACGTATTATATCAACTTTAAATAAGGTTTATCATGAGAAAAATATTATCATTAAAAATAATATCTCAGCCTCACAAGTTATTAACATTAATAAAGATGACGCCCTTGAGCTATTTGGCAATTTATTAGAAAACGCATATAAATGGTGCCATACCGAAATACATATAAATCTAATTCAAAAAAGCAATCACTCCATCATTTGCATTGAAGATGATGGTAGTGGCATAGATAAAAATAATCGACAAAAAATTCTTGAACGTGGCTTTCGTGCCGACAGCAGCACCCCCGGACATGGTATTGGGCTAGCTATCGTGCAAGATATTCTTGCGATGTATCATTCAGAATTAGAAATTTCGTCAAGTATGTTAGGCGGTGCAAAAATTTGTTTTAATGTACAACGATAGTATATTTTCTTACATATTAAGCATATCGATCATAAGCAATCACTGTCTTAACAAAGGCACCTCTTGCTACGCCGCTTTCCAGACTGTCATTCTCAATCACTGGAATATCTGGATATTGATTTAGTAATGCGTCAACAAAAACACCATTACCTGTATGTTGTACTTTTCCATTCAAATTAAATACCGGGGTACTGCCTACACCACAACTGGGAGAACGGCTTTTAAAAACATAACCGGATAAATTTGATAATTCTTTTACTTTGTCTTTTGAATAATGGATAAGCTTGTCTGTTACATCTAGCATTTTATCGTCACGCCCAATCACTTTAATACTATTATCGTTATTGACTAATTCAACGGCTGAACGCGGAACGGATAAGCCACATTCTACTTCCGGGCATATCGGTACAAGTTCAAAATATTGTGACAGGTAGGCAATTAAATCTTTATTGTATTTTTTTATTGCGTCATAGCGAACAATGCTATTGGTCAGACACTGGCTAATACCAATACAGATATTGTTTTTATTCATTGCTTAATAACTAACTTTTCTTCTGGATTCCCGCCTCCGCGGGAATGACGGGTTACAGAATAACATTACCATAACTTAATTTATAAACTTAGCGGCTCTAAATAAAGCAACGCATGTTTTCGCATCGTTGATTTCGCCATCTTGCGCTTGCTGCAAGGCTTTTGCAAAGTCAAACCAATGCACCTCTAACACTTCACCTTGTTCCAAACTTTGCTCCCCATAACTCAGTTCGGTTGCCAGAAACAAGTGTACCTTCTCGGTAAAAACACCGGGGGAACTTTGCATCTCACCCAATTTAACCCACTGCTTTGCGGTGCAACCACTTTCTTCCTGTAATTCCTGTTGCGCACGTTTAATTGGCGCAACATCATCTTTTTCTAAAATACCGGCAGGTATTTCCCACACCCAATCACGCATCGCGTGACGATACTGACGTAATAAACAAATTTTATTTTGCTCGTTGACAGCAACAATGGCCGCTCCACCGGGATGGTAAATAATTTCGAGGTCATCAACGCTATTATCGGGTAAGCACACCTTTTCCTGATTTAGCTTAATGATACGGCCGGTGAAAACTGTTTTAGATTCAAGAATACTCATTCAAACGAGTCTATCAAGCAAGCTTGATATTGCAACAAAATGGCTTAGAAAGTAGAGAAAATAAATCGCAAGCAAAGAACATTGGAAAAGATCATAAGTGCCAGTAAAAAGAAGGGGAAACTGGCATATGTATTCGG